>CAIOLW010000122.1 GCA_903859215.1 uncultured bacterium
ACATGCTGGCCGAGACGGCCTGGCCGAAGCTCGCCTCGCACCGGGGGCTGTAGCCTTGGCCGCCGGCCGCCGCATCGTCCTGACCCGCGAGGCGCAGGGCAATGCACCGTGGCTGGATCAGCTGCGTTCGCTTGGCCTCGAGGCGCTGGACCTGCCGCTGCTGCGCTACGAGACGCTGGCGGCGCCGGCCCCCGAGGGCCGCTGGGACTGGGCGCTGGTGACATCACCGCAGGGCGCGCGTTCGCTGGCGGAGTGGGACGGATTGCCCGCGGGCGTGAAGCTGGGCGCGTTGGGCGACGGCACGCGCGCCGCGCTGGAAGCCGTCGGGCTGTACGACGTGCTGGGCGTGAACGAACCGGACGGCGCCGCACTGGCCCGCGCGTTCCTGGAATGCGTCGACGCGCCGTGCCGCGTGCTGCTGCCGGGCGCCGAAGGGCGCCTGCGCGAACCGGGCGCGTCGTTGCGCGCCGCCGGGTGCAAGGTTCTGGAGGTGGCGCTGTACCGCACGTCGGCGGTGCCCCCGTCGGAACTGCCCGCCGCGCCGCTGGCGGCCGGCGACGTGGTCTTCTTCTGCAGCCCCACCGCGGTGCGCGCCTTTGCCGCCGCGTGGAACGAACGACCGGCATGCGTGGCGATCGGCGCCACCACCGCGGCTGCTGCCCGCGAGGCCGGCTTCGCACCGGAGGTCGCTGCGACCCCCGATCTGGAAGCGATGATCCGGGCCGCCGGCCTGGACCGGGAACCGTAAACCACCTTCGGACCGGAGTGCACGCCATGGACATGTACGAACGCCCCCGCCGCCTGCGCACCACGCCCGTCATGCGCGAGATGGTCGCCGAGACCAGCGTCGAGGCGCGCCACCTGATCACGCCGCACTTCGTCGTCGAGGGCACCGGGTTCAAGGACGAGATCGCCAGCATGCCCGGCATCGGCCACGTGTCGGTGGACAACCTGGTCAAGGAAATCGCCGCCGACCTCGAGCTGGGCCTGAAGTCGCACCTGCTGTTCGGCATCCCCGACAAGAAGGACGCCACCGGCTCGTCGGCGCTGGGCGACGACTCGGTCGTGGCGCGCGCGCTGCGCGAGCTGAAGAAGCAGTTCGGCCAGGACATCATCACCATCACCGATGTCTGCCTGTGCGCCTACACCAGCCACGGCCACTGCGGCTTCCTGGAGAACGGCAAGGTCGTCAACGACGCCAGCGTCGAGCAGCTGGCCGAGATGGCCCTGGCCCACGCCCGCAACGGCGCCGACATCGTCAGCCCCTCGGACATGATGGACGGCCGCGTGGGCGCCATGCGCGAGCTGATGGACGAAGAGGGCTACACCGAGACGTCGATCCTGGCCTACAGCGCCAAGTACGCGAGCGCCTACTACGGCCCGTTCCGCGACGCCTGCGACAGCGCGCCGCAGGGCGACCGCAAGAGCTACCAGATGGACGTGCGCAACGGCCGCGAGGGCGTGCTCGAGGCGATGCTGGACGTGGACGAGGGCGCCGACATGGTGATGGTCAAGCCCGCGCTGGCCTACCTGGACATCATCCGCCGCGTGCGCGACGAGGTCATGGTGCCGGTGGTCTGCTACAACGTGTCGGGCGAGTACTCGCTGGTGAAGGCCGCCGCGGCCAACGGCTGGGTCAACGAGGCCCTCATCGTGCGTGAAAACCTGCTGGCCATGCGTCGCGCCGGCTCCGATCTCATCATCACCTACCACGGCCGCGACGCGCTCGCGAAGGGATGGCTCAAGTGAGCAACGCGAACTGGTGGGAGCGGGCGCAGAAGGTCATGCCCGGCGGCGTCAACAGCCCGGTGCGGTCGTTCAAGTCCGTGCCGGGCGATCCCCTGTTCTTCCGGTCGGCGAAGGGCTGCCGCTTCACCGACGAGGACGGGAAGTCGTACATCGACTGGTGCCTGAGCTGGGGCCCGCTCATCCTGGGCCATGCCGACGCCGAGGTGCACGCCGCGGCGCTCGAGGCCATGAACGAGGGTGCGTCGTTCGGCGCGCCCAGCCGCCGCGAGGTGCTGCTGGCCGAGGCCTTCCTGGCCCGGATGCCGCACTTCGACCAGGTGCGCTTCGTCAGCAGCGGCACCGAGGCCGTGATGAGCGCGATCCGCCTGGCGCGCGGTTTCACGGGCCGCGACATCACGGTCAAGTTCAGCGGCTGCTACCACGGCCACACCGACAGCCTGCTCGTGGAAGCGGGCAGCGGCCTGGCCACGTTCGGCACGCCCAGCAGCGCCGGCGTGCCCAAGGGCTTCAGCGACACGACGGTCGTGCTGCCTTTGGACGACGTCGAGAAGCTGGAGGCGTTCTTCGCCGCGCGCGGCAGCGAGGTGGCCGCGCTCATCATCGAGCCGGTGCCGGCCAACAGCGGCCTGCTCATCCAGACTGCCGCCTTCCTGAAGGCCTGCCGCGACCTGACGACGCAGCACGGCGCGCTGCTCATCTTCGACGAGGTCATCACCGGCTTCCGCGTGGCGCGCGGCGGCGCGGCCGAACTGCTCGGCATCACGCCGGACATGGGCACCTACGGCAAGATCATGGGCGGCGGCTTCCCGGTCGGCGCCTACGCCACGCGCAAGGACATCATGGCGCATGTCTCGCCGCTGGGCTCCGTGTACCAGGCCGGCACGCTGAGCGGCAACCCGGTGGCGATGGCCGCGGGACTTGTGACTTTGGAGAAGACGGGTCGACCCGGCTTTTACGAGGAGCTCGAGCGCAAGGGCGCGCGGCTGGAGGCTGGCCTGAAGAAGGCCGCGTCGGATGCCGGCATCACCGCCAGCCTGGCGCGGCAGGGCTCGCTGTTCTGGTGCGTGTTCCAGCCCGAGGCGCCGCGCGCGGTCGAGGCCGTCGACGGCTCGAAGATGCCCGTCTACGGCCGGCTGCACCGCGACCTGATCGACCGCGGCATCTACCTGGCCCCGTCGGGCTGGGAAGTCGGGTTCGTGAGCGCGGCGCATACCGACGCCGACATCGACGCCACGGTGAGCGCCGTGGCCGACACCTTCAAGAGCTGGAGCTGACGCGCATGGCCGACCTCAAGGATTGCCTCTTCCTGAAGAACCTGCGCGGCGAGCCGTGCGACCGCACGCCCATCTGGGTCATGCGCCAGGCGGGCCGCTACCTGCCCGAGTACATGGAGGTGCGGTCGAAGATCTCGTTCAACGACCTGTGCCGTTCGCCCGAGGCGGCCTGCGAGGTCACCATCCAGCCGATCCGGCGGTTCGGCTTCGATGCGGCGATCATGTTCAGCGACATCCTGACGCCGTTGGAAGCGATGGGCGCCCCGTTCGACTTCTCGCACGGCGGCCCCAAGCTGGAGCGGCCGCTGCGCGACGAGCGCGACATCCGCTCTCTGGAACGCTACCCGTCGCTCGAGGGTGTGCCGTACGTGGCCGACGCCATCAAGCTGATGAAGAAGGAACTGGGCGACAAGACGCCGCTGATCGGCTTCGCCGGCTCGCCGTTCACGCTGGCCAGCTACCTGATCGAGGGCGGCGGCTCCAAGGAGTACGAGCACCTCAAGACGATGCTGTACTCGCGGCCCGAGCTGCTGCAGGAGCTGCTCGACCTGTTGGGCGACCAGGTGCTGGACTACCTGAAGATGCAGGTCGCGGCCGGCGTCGACGCCGTGCAGCTGTTCGACACCTGGGGCGGCATCCTGCACCCGGCCGACTACGAGAAGCACGTGCTGCCGGTGGTGCGCCGCATCATGGACGGCCTGAAGGACTCGGGCGTGCCGCGCATCTACTTCCTGAAGGGCAGCGCGCCGTACAACCACCTCATCTCGACCCTGGATGTCGAGTGCTTCGGGGTGGACTGGACGCAGGACCTGACGCGCGCCATCACTGAACTGCCGGGCCGCTGCGTGCAGGGCAACCTGGACCCGCTGGTGCTGTACGGCAACCACGAGCAGGTGCGCTCGCGCGCGCTGGAGATCTGCCGCAAGGGCGAAAAGGCCCCCGGCCACGTGTTCAACCTGGGGCACGGCATCCTGCCGCATGCGCCGATCCCCGCGGTGGAGACCCTGGTCCGCACGGTCCAGGAATTCCGGCGCGGTCACTGATAGAACGACAGAGCGTAAGGACGGACAACCATGTCCTTGAACATACCGGCCGACTTCGTCGAGAAGTACAACACCGCCGGGCCGCGCTACACCAGTTACCCGACGGTGCCGGCCTGGAAACAGGCTTTCGGCGACGCCGAGTACCGCGAGGCGCTGGCCGAGCTGGCCCAGAAACCCGATGACGAGCTGGCCATCTACCTGCACCTGCCCTTCTGCGCCAAGCACTGCTTCTACTGCGGCTGCAATGCGCTGGTCACGCGCGAGAAGAACGCCGTCACCGAGTATCTCGACCGCGTCGAGAAGGAACTGGCGATGGTCACCGCGCTGATCGGCACGAACCGGCGCGTGGTGCAGTTCCACTGGGGCGGGGGCACGCCGAACTACCTCAGCGAGGCCGAGGTGAACCGCGCCCTGGCGATGTTCCGCGGCGCGTTCGACCTGGCGCCCGACGCCGAGGTGTCGCTGGAGATCGACCCGCGCATCGCCACGCCCGAGCAGGTGGCCTTCCTGCGCTTGGCCGGCTTCAACCGCATCAGCCTGGGCGTGCAGGACTTCGAGGAGTCCGTACAGGTGGCCATCGGCCGCCGGCAGGGCCGCGAGCGCACGCTGAACGTGTACCAGAGCTGCCGTGACGCCGGCTTCCCCGGCGTCAACGTCGACCTGGTGTACGGCCTGCCCGGCCAGACCCGCGAATCGTTCACGCGCACCCTCGGCGAGATCATCGGCCTGCAGCCCGACCGTGTGGCCTGCTTCTCGTACGCGCACGTGCCCTGGGTGCGGCCGCTGCAGAACAAGGTCGACACGACGCACATGCTGGGCGGCTACGACAAGTTCGCCCTGTTCCAGCTGACGGTCGACCTGTTCAAGGACGCCGACTACACCTGGATCGGCATCGACCATTTTGCGAAAAAGGGCGACGAGTTGTCGGTGGCGCTGCAGAACCGCGCCCTGCACCGCAATTTCATGGGCTACGCCACCAAGCCGGCCCCGCACATGCTGGCCTTCGGCATGAGCGGCATCGGCGACGTCTGCGACCGCTTCGTGCAGAACGACGCCGAACTGGAGCCGTGGGGCGCGGCCATCGACGCCGGCAAGCTGCCCATCGTCAAGGGCCACAAGCTGAACGACGACGACCGCATGCGGCGCCTGGTCATCCTGAACGTGATGTGCAACCTGGAGCTGCCCTGGAAGCTGACCGAGGCCGCCTTCGGCGCCCCGGCCGACCGCCTGCTGGCCGGCGAACTGGCCGCGCTGCCGCCGCTGGTGGCCGACGGCCTGGTCACGGCCGACGACTTCGGGCTGCGCATCACCGACAAGGGCCGCTACTTCGTGCGCAACGTCGCCATGATCTTCGACGCGTACCTCGCGGGCGCGGGCGACAAGCCCCTGTTCTCGAGGACCGTCTAGGATGGCCTCTGCGCGGTCATCGCTCGCCGGTAAGATCGCCGGGTACCAGGCCACGCGCCTGGACCCGGCGCGTCGTACCGGCCTGATCCTGGCCGGCATGGGCGGTCCGGACGGCCCCGGCGCCGTCGAGCCCTTCCTGCGCAACCTGTTCCGCGACCCGCAGATCTTCCCGGTGCCGCCGCTGCTGGCGCCGATCATCGGCTGGGGCATCGCGCGCAAGCGCTCGCCCGAGGTGCGCAAGCGGTACCTCATGGTCAGCCCCGACTCGGTGACGCCGCAGCTGGCCACGACGCGGCGGCAGGGCGAACTGCTGGCCCAGCGGCTGCGCGCGGGCGGGTACGACGTGACCCCGGACATCGCGATGCGCTACTGGCAGCCCTACCCGGACGAGGCCGTGTCGCGCCTGATGCGCGGCGGGGCCGAGCAGTACATCGTGATCCCGATGTACCCGCAGTTCTCGGCCGCCACGAACGGCAGCACGCTCGACTTCGTGCTCGATTCCCTGAAGCGCATGGCGACCACGGCGCCCGTGCACGTGATGGCCGACTGGCACCTGCTGCCGGGCTTCATCGAGGCGCTGGCCGCCCCGGCGACGGCGCAGCTCATCGCCTGGGCCGGGGCCGGCGAGGACCCGAAGTCCTCGGCGCTGCTCTATGTGGCGCACTCGCTGCCGTATTCCTTCATCCAGCGGGGCGACTGCTACGAGGAGCGCACGCGCGCCACCGTGGCGGCGGTGCACGCGAACGTGACGGCGGCGGTGGCGGCGGCGGGCTTCGCCGAATGGCAGCGCGCACTGATGGCCGGCGGCAACGAGCCGGCGATCACCTTCCAGAGCCGGGTCGGCCCCGTGCGCTGGCTGGAGCCGAATATCGAAGCCGAGACGAAGCGTATCGCGGGCGCGGGCTGCCGGCGGCTGTTCGTGCAGCCGGTCAGCTTCACCTGCGAGCACATCGAGACGCTGCTCGAGCTCGACGTCGAGCTGAAGGAAACAGCCGCAAAGGCGGGACTGCACGGCTTCGCGCGGGGCGCGGCGCTGAACGAGGATGCGGGGTGGCTCGACTCGCTGGCGGCGCACCTGGCCGCGGCGGCGTTCGGGCGGAGGGGTGTCGATGCCTGAGGCAAGCGGACAAGAATCCAGCGGACAAGGACTCAAGGTCGCGGTGATCGGCGGCGGCGTGGCCGGACTGGCCGCGGCGCTGGCGCTGCGCGACCGGGCGCGCGCCCTGGGCGTGGACCTGGCGGTGACGGTGTTCGAGAAGGACACCGAGACCGGCGGCAACCTGCGCACCCTCAACCAGGGTGGCTGGCAGTTCGAGTGGGGCCCGAACGGGTTCCTCGACAACGAGCCGGCCACGCTGCGCCTGGTCGATCGGCTGGGCCTGCGGCCGCGCCTTCTCCGCAGTAGTGACGCCACGCGCCGGCGGTTCCTGCTCGTGAACGGCAAGCTGCAGGAGATCCCGCTGTCGCCGAAGGCCTTCCTGTCCTCGAAGATGCTGTCCACGCGCGGCAAGCTGCGCATGGCGGGCGAGCTGCTGGTGCCCGGCCGCAGGGACCTCGGCCGCGCCGCCGTCGACATCACGACCGACGAGACCATCGACCGCTTCGGCGAGCGCCGGCTGGGTCGCGAGTTTGCGAACGTCATGCTCGACCCCATGGTCAAGGGCGTGTTCGGCGGCGAGTCGAAGCAGCTCAGCCTGGCGGCGGCCTTCCCGCGCATGGTCGAGCTGGAACGCGAACACGGCGGGCTGTTCCGCGCGATGATCGCCCTCGGCCGCGAGAAGCGCCGCAAGGGCCGCCGCACCGACGCGGGCCCGACCGGCGTGCTTCATTCGTTCGACGGCGGCATGGCCGTGCTGGTCGACGGCCTGGCCCGCGCCCTGGACGAGGACGCGCAGGCCGAGGTCGTGCGCGGCGCCGACGTTGCGGCGATCACGCGCATGGCCGACGGGTGGCGCGTGTCGTGCTCGATCGACGGCTATAGCGTATCTTGGCCGAGCGGCGAGCAGGGTGGCTTCACGGCCGTGCTCGACGCGGCGCCCTCGCACGCGGCGGCGCGCCACACGGCCGCGCTGGACCCCGCCCTGTCGGCCGACCTGGCCGCCATCCCCTACGCCCCGATGGCCGTCATCGCGCTGGGCTACCCGCGCGACAAGGTCGACCACGACCTGAACGGCTTCGGCCTGCTGGTGCCCGGCCAGGAGAAGCGCACCGCCCTGGGCGTGCTCTGGAGCAGCAGCATCTTCCCGGGCCTGGCGCCCGACGGCCGCGTGCTCTTGCGCTGCATGGCCGGCGGCGCGGGCAATCCCGGGGCGATGACGCTCAGCGACGACGAACTGGTGAAGCGGATGCTGGCCGACCTCGGGCCCCTGCTGGGCCTGCGCGGCGAGCCCGAGCTTGTGAATATCATTCGCCACGGGCGCGCGATCGCGCAATATGTCCCGGGGCACCTGGCCCGGCTGGCGGCCATCGACGCGGCGGCCGCCCGGCACGGGTCGTTGTGGTTCGCGGGGAGCGCCTACCGGGGCATCGCCGTGAACGCGTGCGTCAAGGAGTCCGAGATGGTTGCCGACAAGATCCTGGCTGCGCTGACGGGCGCGCGGCCACAGTCCGCGGAGGTGGCGCGATGACCGCGCTGATGACCGTGCTGACGATCCTGCTGCCGATCCTCTACCTGGCGGTGTGGGCCGACTACCTGTGGCTGTTCTACACGGAGCACCCGCTGGCCCGGCGCACCTGCTCGCGGGCGGCCGGTGTCGTCGTGGTCCTTCACATGGGCGTGATGGTGCTGCGCGGACTGGCGCTGCACCGGCTGCCGATGGGCACGCAGGCCGAGTTCATGGGCGCCCTCGCGGTGGCGCTGCTGGGCACGTACCTGGTGGTCGAGCGTCGCCTGCGCGCGAAGAACACCGGCTTTTTGACGACGGGCGCGGCGGGCCTGATGATGCTGTCGGCCGCCGTCGTCGAACCCGGCGGGGCCAAGGTCAGCCCGCTGCTGAGCGATCCCGGGTTCGCCGGCCATGCCGTGCTGGTGCTGCTGGCCTACACGGCGCTCAGCCTGAGCTTCCTCTACGCTGTCCTGTACCTGGTGCTGGCGCGCCAGTTGATGCGCCGCCGGTTCGGGCTGCTGTTCCGGCGTTTGCCCGCGCTCGAGACGCTTGAGCGCATGAGCGTCGTCGCGGTGGAGATGGGCGTGCCGCTGCTGTTCCTGGCGCTGGCGCTGGGCCACCTGTGGATGTACGACCTGGCCGATCGCCCGGGCCTGGACCCGCGGCTGGCCCAGGCGCTGACGCCGTGGGATCCCAAGATCCTCTTCTCGTGGGTCATCTTCCTGGGCTACACCGCGGGCCTGGTCGGCCACCGCTTCTTCGGCTGGCGCGGGCGGCGCATGAACATCATGGCCGTCGCCGCCTTCGTGACCGTGGTGCTGGGCATGGGCGCGGTGCACCACTTCTTCCCGACGTTCCACAAGTTCCCCGGCCTCGACGCCTCGGCCGTCACGGCGCCGCGGGGCGACGGACCGGCCTTCGCCGCGGACCACCAGTTGACCGGGGAGCGGTGATGACCGGCGCGACCACCCTGCACGTGCGCAGCATCAGCCACAAGACCGCGCCGACGGCCATCCGCGAGCGCGCGCACCTGACCGAGGCGCGCTCCGTCGAGTTGATGGACGCCCTCAGCGCCGGCGCCGCGAGCGAGCCCGCCTGCGTGTCGGTGATCCCCGTCTCGACGTGCAACCGCACCGAGATCTACCTGGAAGTGAAGGAGGGCGCCGACCCGGACGCCATCCTGCGCGAGGCCCTGAGTGCCATCGGCGCCGAGGGCGAACTGTTCTTCTCCGAGCACGCGCTGCGGCTCGACGGCCTCGAGGCCATCGCGCACCTGTACCGGCTGGCCTCGGGCATGGAAAGCATGATGCTGGGCGAGCCGCAGATCACGGCCCAGCTGAAGGAAGCCTACCGGCTGGCCCGCGCCCACCACGAACCGGGACCGGGCCTGCTGCGCGCCTTCCAGGGCGCCTTCCGCGCCGGCAAGCGCGTGCGCACCGAGACCAGGATTTCGACCGGAGCGGTGAGCGTGGCCTTCGCCGCCGTCGAGCTGTCGCGCAAGTTCTTCGACCGCCTGGGCAAGCACCGGGCGCTGCTGGTGGGCGCCGGCGAGACCGGCGCGCTGGCCGCGCGGCACTTCCTGCAGCACGATATCGGCCACCTGACCGTGGTCAACCGCAGCTTCGAGCGCGCCGAGACGCTGGCCGCCACGCTGCGCGACGAGCAGTCGCGCCAGCTGGTCGAGGCCGACCTCAACATCGAGGGCGAGAGCGCCGCCGCCGCGCGCGCCATGCGCGGCCCCGACAGCCGCATCATCGCGCGGCCCTGGGACGAACTGGGGGCCGCCATCGCCCATGCAGACGTCGTGCTCAGCACGACGGGCGCCACCGACCCGGTCATCCTGCCGGCGATGGTCCAGGCCGCGGTGAAGGACCGCCACGGGCTGCCGCTGTTCATGCTGGACATCGCGGTGCCGCGCGACATCCACCCGGACGTCGCGAAGATCGGCAACGTGTTCGTGTTCGGGCTCGAGGACCTCGACGAGATCGTGCAGGGCAACCTGGCCGCGCGGCGCAACCAGATCCCCCACGCCGAGCGCCTGATCGGCGAAGAGCTGGCCGAATTCGGCCAGTGGCTGGAAGACATCGACATGCGGCCGACCGTGGCCGAGTTCCGCGCCTACCTGGAAGAGCTGAAGGACAAGCAGGTGGGGTTCGTCCGCAAGAAGCATTCGGACGAGATGGCCGACGAGGTCGACCGGAACCTGCAGCAGTTCATCAAGAAGGTGCTCGGGCGCTCGATGTCGACGCTGCGCAACTCCGATTCCCGCGAGGAGCGGCAGCGGCATCTCGAGACGCTGCGCCACCTGTTCTCCACCGAGGATCGCGACGCCGACTGACGGACCGTCACCGCGCCGGCGCCGGCGCCGGCGCCCGCTCAGCCGCGGCCGTGACTATCGCCAGCAGGTCGCGCGCGCCCTCGTGTGACGGGTCCAGTTCCAGCGTCCGCCGGCAGCGCGCCGCGGCCTCCGCCCGGTCCCCCTGCCTCGCCGCCACCACCGCCAGGTTGTACTGCAGCGACGCGAGGTTAGGCCGCCTGCCCGCCGCCGCCAGCAGCACCGCCCGCGCCTCGTCCAGCCGCCCCTGCATGCCCAGCAGTGAGCCGAGGTTTTGCGACGCCTCACAGAAGCCGGGATTCAGCCTCAATGCCGCCCGGTAACATTCTTCCGCCTCGGCGCCGCGCCCCAGCGCAGCCAGGATGTTCGCCTTGTTGAAGTTCGTCTCGCTGCGCGGATGAATGGCGATGGCGGCGTCCAGGTGCGACAGCGCCTCGTTCGGCTTGCCGGCGGCGTCGAGCAGCACGGCCAGGTTCTGGTGCGCCAGATCGTTGTCGCGCGTGACGGCCAGCGCGTGGCGCCACAGGTCCTCGCCGGTGCGCCAGGCGAACGTCTGCTTTCGGGCGCTCCCCGCAAGCATCCCGACCGCGACGACAGCGACGATGATCGCCCCCACGCGCAGCGCCCGGCGCCCCGCCGTCGCCCGCTCCAGCGCCACGGCCGCGGGCACCCACAGCCCGATCGCCGCCAGGTAGACGTAGCGATCGCCCATCGGCAACTGGCCGCCCTGCACCAGGCCGATCGACGGCAGCAGGCAGGCCAGGAACCACAGCCAACCGAGGGCCACCAACGGCGCGCGGCGGCGCTTCCACACCAGCAGCGCCGTCAGCGCCGGCCACAGCACACCCAGGGCGACGGCCACGGGCGCGGCCAGGCGCAATCCCGCTTCCGGGTAACGCGCGGCCAGGTTGTGGGGCCAGGCCAGGCGCGCCAGGTAGCGACCCACGCCGGCCGCGGCGTCGAGCACGCGTTGCCCGGCGCCGATGGCCAGGGGCGCGCCCATCTCGCCCGTGCGCGCGAAATTGACGGTGACCAGCGACACGCCGATGGCCGCGACCGCCAGCAGCGCCAGCAGCGGCAGGTCGGCGCGCCACGACGGGCGCCGGCCGGGAACCGCAGCCGGCGCGCGATGGTCCTCCCACAGCGACAGCAACAGCAGCAGCAGCGGCAGCACGACGGCCGCTGGCTTGGCCATCATCGCCAGCACGGCCAGGACGCCGGTCACGACCGTGCGCCGCGCGCCGGCCAACGACAGCCACGCCAGCACCGAACCCAGCAGGAACACGCCCATCAGCACGTCCTTGCGGGCGGTCACCCAGGCCACGGCCTCCACGTTGAGCGGATGCGCGCCGAAGAGCGCGGCAACCAGGGTCGCCGCGAACGTCCGGCAGCCCAGCCGACGGGCGATCAGGAAGACCAGCAGCACGTTGAGCAGGTGCAGGACAAGGTTGGTGCGGTGGAAGCCGCCGGGATCCGGCCCGAAGACGGCGGCATCGAGCTGGAACGACCACCAGGTGGCCGGCACCCAGACGTCGCCGTGGCGCGCGCTCAGCGCCCAGCCCAGGTTCGCCGGCGTCAGCCCGCCCATGACGTGCGCGTTCTGCTCCACGTAGAGGTCGTCGTCGAAGTTGACGAACTTGTACGAGGCGACGTCGCGATAGATGACCAGGGAAAGCACGAGCGGCAGCAGCACCGGCCACAGGGCCTGGAGCAGCGCGCGCGGGGAAAACTGGCGGCGGGCGGTGTTCATCGGGCGAATATCGGGGAACGGCCGCGGGCCGTCAACCGACGAGCGGCGGGGCGGGTGTCCCGAGCCCGAAGGGCACTAGTCCCAGATGCCCAGCTCGGCGCGCGCGTCCTCGGTGGCGTCCACGCGCGGGTCCCATGGCGGCGACCAGACGAGGTCGACGCCGCAGAACTTCACGCCGGGCATCCGCAGGACGGCGTTGCGGGCCGCCTCCATGATCTGCGGGCCCATCGGGCACATCGGGCTGGTCAGGGTCAGGCCCAGGGTGACGTGCCCTTCCTCCGCCTCGATCTCGACCTCGCGGAGCAATCCCAGGTCGACGATGCTCAGGTTCAGCTCGGGGTCCATCACCGGGCGCACGGCCTCGATGACCGCCGCCTGCGTCAGCTTGTTCATCGTCAGGCCTCCGTGGTCGCCGGCGCCGCCGGTTTGCCTTCGCCCTCCGCGTCGAGCGCGGACAGCAACGTGATCCAGGGCAGCAGCGCGCATTTCACGCGTGCGGGAAACTTGCGGACGCCGGTCAGCACTTCGAGGTCGCCGGGATCCAGGTCGTCGGCCAACACGCCGTCGGCCGAATGCATCGCGGTGCGGAAGGCCTCGGCCAGCACGCGCACCTGCTCCGGCGTGCGGCCGGCCACCAGTTCGGCGAGGATGGAACTGCTCGCCGTGGCGATGGCGCAGCCGTGGCACTCCACGTGGGCGCCGGTGATGGCGCCGCCCGCGCAGGCCAGTTCCAGCACGAGCTCGTCGCCGCACGAGGGGTTCTTGCCCTCGGCGCGCGCATCGGCCGGGCCCGGCAGCGGCTCGCGCCCCCGCGGGCTGCGGTGGTGGTCCAGGATCACTTCCCGGTAGAGTTCGTCCATCCCTGTGTTCATGCCCCGAACACGCTCCTCGCGTAGCCGATGCCGTCGACCAGCGCGTCGATGTCGTCGTGCGAATTGTACATGCCGAACGAGGCGCGGCTCGTCGCCACCACGCCCAGCCTGCGGTGCAGCGGCTGCGCGCAGTGGTGGCCGGCGCGCACGGCGATGCCCTGCGAATCGAGCAGCTGCGCCATGTCGTGCGGATGCACCATCGGGTCGTGGAAGCTGACCAGGCCGCCGCGCTGCGCCGCGTCACGCGGGCCGAAGATCGTCAGGCCGCCCAGGCGCTCCAGGCGCTCGAGCGCGTAGCCGGTCAGCGAAATCTCGTGCTGCCGCAGGCGCTGCAGCGTGGCCTCGTCGATGGTGTCCAGCGCGGCGGGGAACGCCGCGGCCGCGCCCACGTTGGGCGTACCCGCCTCGAAGCGGTACGGGACGGCGGCCCAGGTGGCCGAGTCCATGGTCACCGTCTCGATCATCTCGCCGCCGAACTCGACCGGCTGCAGGCGCTCCAGCGCCTCGGCCCCGCCAACCAGGAAACCCAGGCCCATCGGCCCGTAGGCCTTGTGGGCCGAGAAGACCAGGAAGTCGGCGCCCAGCTCCGCGAAGGTGAAGGGCAGGTGCCCCACCGACTGCGCGGCGTCGACCACGACCAGCGCCCCGCGCCGGTGCGCGGCCGCCGCGATCTCGGCCACCGGGTTGATCGTGCCCAGCACGTTGGAGACGTGCGTCAGCGCCACCACGCGCGTACGCGGGGTCAGCAGCTGCGGCAGCCGCTCCAGGTCCAGTTCGCCGTCCGCGGTGACCGGCAGGTGCCGCAGCACCAGGCCCTCGCGGCGCGCGAGCTCGATCCACGGCACCAGGTTGGCGTGGTGCTCCATCTCGGTGACGATGATCTCGTCGCCCGGCTTCAGCGACGAGCCGAGGCCGCCGGCGACCAGGTTCAGCGCCGACGTGGCGCCGCGCGTGACCACGACGCGCTCGCCGGGCACGCCCAGGAAGCGGCCGACGCGCGAACGGCACGCCTCGTACAGGTCCGTCGCCTCGACGCCCAATGTGTGCATGCCGCGATGCACGTTCGCGTTGTGCTCGCGGTAGTAGCGCGCCTCGGCGGCGATGACCGCGCCGGGCTTCTGCGTCGTGGCGGCGCTGTCCAGGTACACCAGCGGCCGCCCGTTGACCTGCCGCTCCAGCAGCGGGAAGCGCTCGGAGAAGATGCGCCCGCAGCGCGAGCAGTCGCCCGCCTGGCCGTCGCAGGGCTCGACACCGGCAGGAGCCCGCAGGAAATCGCCGCGCGAGGTCATGCCCCACCTTCCCTGATCGTCGCCAGCCGCGGGGCCGTGAACGACTCGACCATGGACCGCGCGTCGTCCGGCAGCCGGGCCAGCGTGTTCTCGAGGAACCCGCGCACGACCAGGCCCATCGCCTCGTGCGGGTCCAGGCCCCGGCTTCCAAGATAGAACAACTGCTCGGGATCCACCGGCGCGATGGTCGCCCCGTGGCTGCAGCTGACTTCCTGGTTGTGGATCTCCAGTTCGGGGATGGCGTCGGCCCGCGCCCGTGACGACAGCAGCAGGTTGCGGTTCTCCTGGTACGCCTCGCAGTGCGTGGCGCGCTCCTCGATGCGGATCAGGCCGGTGTACGTCGACCGCGCCTGCTGCCCGGCGACCGCCTTGTAGTCGATGCGGCTGGTCGTATGTCCGGCCAGGTGGCGATGGCTGGTGTGCACGTCCGCGTGCTGTTTCCCGGCCACGAGCGCCACACCGACAATCTCGCTGTGCGCGCCGGCGCCGGCCAGGTCGGTCCCCAGTTCCAGCTTGGTTTCGTCGCCCCCGAACACGCCGCACACGGTCAGGATGTCGGCATCGGCCCCGGCCCGCGTCCGGACCGCGAGGTGGCCGCAGGTGCCCGGCTCCCAGACCTGCACCACGGCGTGGCGCACGCGCGCCCCGTCGGCCGCATTGATCACGGTGCTGCCCGCGACGCGCACGTCCGGCCCGCCGCCGGTATGATGTTCGACCAGCATTGCCTCGGCGCCGCGCCCGACATCCAGCCGCACCCGCGGCAACACGGCCGCCGCGGAGGCGTGCACGCGCACGTGGATCGGCCCGGCCAGCTTCACGCCGGCCGCCACCTGCAGGCCCACGCCCGTGTTCCAGGCCGCGTCGCCCAGTGCGGCGAAGAGGTCGCCCGCCGGCGCCCCGCCCGCGGCGAAGGGTTCGTCGGCCGCCGTGAACACCAGGGCGCCGACCGGCAGGTCCTCGGCCGTCTGCACGGCGGGCGCCTGCCCGGGCCACAGGTCGATGGTGACCGACGCTCCGGCCACGGGCGCCGCGGATGTCAAAACAATGTCGGTGGCCGGCGCGCCCGTCACGGACGCCGGCAGGAGCAGCGCCGGGTTCGTGAAGCGCCACAAGTGCCGCACGCGATCGGGCTCGGCGGCCTTCTCGTAGCGCGCCAGGGCCGCGAGCCGGCGCGAGACCTGCGCCGCGTCGCCGCCCAACGTCGCCGCCAGGGCCTTGAGCAATCCCTCGTCCAGCGCCGGCCGAGCCGACGCGATCACGGAAGTGGTGTCTTCAGCCAACGGAACCCTCCATCTCCAGCTCGATCAGCCGGTTCAACTCGACGGCGTACTCCATCGGCAGTTCCTTCACGAACGGCTCGATGAAGCCGTTGACGATCATCAGGCGCGCCTTGTCCGGGTCCAGGCCGCGGCTCTGCAGGTAGAACAGCTGCTCCTCGCCCACCTTCGAGACGCGGGCCTCGTGCTCGACGCGCACGTCGGACTCGGCCACGTCCATCGTCGGGTAGGTGTCGGAGACGGCGTGCTCGCCGATCAGCAACGCATCGCACTCGACACTCGTCTTGCAGCCGTGTGCGCCGCGGTTGACCTTCACCAGGCCCCGGTAGCTGCTGCGGCCCTTGCCCTTGCTGATCGACTTGCTGACGATACGACTGGTCGTGTTCGGCGCCGCGTGGGTCATCTTCGCGCCCGCGTCCTGGTGCTGGCCGTTGCCGGCGAACGCGATCGACAGCACCTCGCCGTGCGCGCGCTCGCCCAGCAGCACGATCGCCGGGTACTTCATCGTCAGCTTCGAGCCCAGATTGCCGTCCACCCACTCGACGACGGCGTCGGTGTGGGCGTGGGCGCGCTTGGTCACCAGGTTGTAGACGTTGGTCGACCAGTTCTGGATGGTCGTGTAGCGGATGTGGGCGCGATCCATCGCCACCAGTTCCACCACCGCCGAGTGCAGCGAGTCCGACGAGTACGTCGGCGCCGTGCAGCCTTCGATGTAGTGCACCGAGCTGTCCTCGTCGGCGATGATCAGCGTGCGCTCGAACTGCCCCATGTTCTCGGCGTTGATGCGGAAGTAGGCCTGCAGCGGGATGTCCACCTTCACGCCCTTGGGCACGTAGATGAACGAACCGCCCGACCACACCGCCGTATTCAGGGCCGAGAACTTGTTGTCGTTCGTCGGGATGATCTTCCCGAACCACTTGCGCACGATCTCGGGGTGCTCGCGCAGCGCCGAATCCATGTCCATGAAGATGACGCCCAGCTTCGTCAGGTCCTCGCGGATGGAGTGGTAGACGACTTCGGACTCGTACTGCGCCGTGACGCCGGCCAGGAACTTGCGCTCGGCCTCGGGAATGCCCAGGCGGTCAAACGTCTTCTTGATCTGCTCGGGAACATCGTTCCAGTCGCTGGCCTGCTCGCCCTGCGGCTTGATGTAGTAGTGGATGTTCTCGAAGTCGATGCCGTTCAGGCCCTCGGTGTCGCCCCAACGCGGCATCGGCTTGGCGCGAAAGGTGTCGAGCGCCGCGTGGCGGACTGCGCGCATCCAGTCCGGCTCGTTCTTCTTGCGCGAGATCATCTCCACCACTTCATGGTTCAACCCCTTGGGGGCCTTCAGGAAGTAGTCTTCGGGGTCGTGGAAGCCGTACTTCGCCGTATAGTCGTCGTTGAGCGACGTCAGTTCGGCGCTGCGGGCGGCGCGGGCATCGGCCACAGCATTTGCGGCCACTGCGTTCGCGGTCCCGGACATTTCGTCGTCGCGGTTCATGCGCGGCTCCCTTCGGGAATGGCAGCTTCTTCAGCCAGCCAGTCGTAGCCCCGCTCCTCGAGCGCGGTGACGAGTTCCATGCCGCCGGTGCGCACGAGGTGCCCGTTCATGAATACGTGCACGACGTCCGGCTGCACATGGTTGAGGATGCGCTGGTAGTGCGTCACCAGCAGCAGGCCGTTGTCGGGCCCGCTCGCCAGGTTGATGCCGTCCGACACGATCTTCAGCGCGTCGATGTCCAGGCCCGAGTCGGTCTCGTCCAGCAGGCTGAACGCCGGCTTGAGCAGCAGCATCTGCAGGATCTCCAGCTTCTTCTTCTCGCCGCCGGAGAACCCGTCGTTCAGGTAGCGCGTGATGAACGAGGGGTCGATGCTCATCGTCGCGAACGCCGCGTTCAGTTCCTGGCGGAAGGCGCGCACCGGGATCTCGGTCCCGCGGCGAGCTGCAAGCGAGGCGCGCAGGAAGTTGGCCACCGTCACGCCGGGCACTGCCACCGGATACTGGAAGCTGAGGAACATCCCCCGCCGCGCCCGCATGTGCGGCTCCAGCGCGTCGACGCGCTCGCCGTTCAGCCAGATGTCGCCCTCGACGCGGTAGCTGGGATGGCCCATCAGGGCAGCGGCCAGGGTCGACTTGCCCGAACCGTTGGGGCCCATCAGCGCATGCTTCTCGCCCCGACGCACGGTCAGGTCGACGCCGCGCACGATCTGCTTCTCCGTGTCGCCGTCCTTGACGTAGACCTGCACGCCTCGGCAAGCGAAGACGACGGACGGGTGGTCGGGACTCAGCAGCTGGTCAGACATCTTGGGGCCTCGGGAGGTTGGGGGGTGGCCTCTAGCGCATTCTCATTCGGACACAAGCAAGTATACATAACAATATTCGTCAAGTATAAGATGGATATTTGCCTGTGACGGGGGCGCGTTTTCGGCCCAAACACATCGCAAGTATCTATATCACAACATATTGTAAATTTAGACAATTATGTCCCGAAAACGGTTTGGCGCCTGCCGGGGCGCCGCGCGGATTGACAGGTCCTCCCGCCACAACGAGGTTAGGGGCTCCGGTCCCCCATGCCCGCATTGAAGACACCCAACGCCCGGAGCCCCCGTGGACGACCTGGACCCGACGAGCACGCCGAATCCCCCAAGCCCCCCGCGCCGCCCCCCGCTGCGCGCCTGGTTCGCCACCACGTTCTCGTCCCTGCAGGTCCGCAACTTCCGCATCTACTACGCGGGCCAGACCGCCTCGATGGTCGGCACCTGGGTGCGCCGCACGGCGCTGGGCTGGATCATCTACGAGATGACCGGCTCGCGCGCGATGCTCGGCACCATCATGGGCCTGGTCCTGCTGCCGATGTTCGTGTTCTCGCCGCTGGCCGGCGCCATGGCCGACCGCGTCGACAAGCGCCGCCTGGTCATCTTCACGCAGTTGCTGGCCGCGACTTCGTCCGCCACCATCGCGATCCTGGTCTTCGGCGGCTGGGCCAAACCCTGGCACCTGATGGCCCTGGCCACCGTCGGCGGCATCGCGTTCGCCTTCGAGGTCCCCGCGCGCCAGGCGTTCGTCAGCGACCTGGTCGGCCGCGAGCACCTGCTCAACGCGGTGGCGCTCAACTCGGTGCTGGTCAACTCGTCGCGGGTGATCGGCCCGGCCATCGCCGGCATCGTGATGGCGGGCGTCGGCGCCGGCTGGTGCTTCGCGCTGGACGCGATCAGCTACCTCGTCGTGACCGCCACCCTGCTGTCGCTGAAGCTGCCGCCGCACCGCGCCGCGCCGCGCACCACCAGCCACTGGCACGACCTGCTCGAGGGTTTCGGCGAGGTGCGCCGCAACCGCCGCGTGCGCACGCTGCTCCTGATGCTCTGCCTGATGGGCGTGTTCGGCTGGTCATGCCAGACGCTGATGCCCGCCATCGCGCAGGACCTGCTGCACCTGAGCGAATGGCAGTACGGGCTGATGATGGCGATGTTCGGCGTGGGGGCGATCGGCGGCGCGCTGGTCGTGGCGGGCCGTACCGCGGCCGACACGTCGCGGCTGCAGGTCTTCGGCGGCATCTGGCTGCTGTGCCTGGGCGCGTTCGTGATCGCGGCGACGCGCCATCCGCTGACCATCGGCGCCGGGCTGGCGGTGGCCGGCTTCGGCGCCGTCATGTTCATGTCGACCAGCAACACGCTGGTGCAGACCAGCGTCGATGACCACCTGCGCGGCCGCATCCTCGGCATCTGGTCGGTCGGCTTCGGCGGCTCGCTGCCGCTGGGCTCGTTCCTGACCGGCTGGGTGGCCCAGCGCATCTCGCCGTTCACGACCATTGCCGCGTTCGCGGGCATCCTGGCCGTCTCCAGCTTCTTCGTCTGGCGCCGGCTGCCGCGCCGCCAGCGCGCGGTTTAGCCGCCCGGCAACGCCCGACCGCCGCTCAATCGCGCGGCAGGCTCCGCCACAGCGCCACCAGGAACACCACCAGGCACACACCCAGCACCCCGTGCACCGCCCCGTAGAGCACGAACCGGATCACCGGCTGCCCGCCCAGGAACGCCGCGTCCACCTGCGCCAGGTCGGTGGCGCCATGCCGCGCCGCCAGCAGGAAGTGGTAGCCCTTCACCAGCTGCAGCGCCGACGTGGCCGCCGCCGCCGGCAGGTAGCCCCACAGCAGCCAGCGCAGCGCGCGCGGCCCCACCTCGCGGCCGCCCGCGCGCCGCGCCATCAGCAGCGCGCCCGCCAGCGCCAGCGGCATCAGCACGCCCATCGTGAAGACGTGGCCGTGCACCAGCGCCAGGTTAATGACCGCCTCCAGGTGCAGGCCAGCGCCCGCCGCCGAGAACGGCAGCTTGCGCGCCGACTCCTGGAACGAGATGCCCGTCAGCAGCCCCACCACCGCCATCACGATCGAAAAGCGCAGCAGCGCGCGCAGCGCCGCGCGGTAGCCCGCCGGCAGTTCCGCAGTCGAAGTCCCGCTCATCGTTCGCTCCAATCAGGTTCAGCCATCAGACAAGCCTCGCCGCCCGGCAGCCACGCCGGCGCCAGCACCAGCACCGAGACCAGCAGGCCCGGGAAGATCGCCTCGATGCCCAGCCACGGCCCGCCGTGCCCGAGCGCCAGCCAGCCCGCCGACACCAGGCCGGCCGCCGCCATCGCCACCGCCACCCGCCGCCCGCCCACGCGCCACCGCGTGTGCGCCAGCGCCAGCGGCAACAGCAGCACGGGCGTGCCCGCCGAGCCCAGCACCTTCCACAGCGTGATCACCGAGCCCGCGACGAGCGCCATCACGATCGTGACCGCCGCGGTCACGGCCAGGCTCCACTGCACCGCCCAGCGCGCCTGGTCCTCGGTGTGGCCTCGCCAGCGGCCGACGATGTCGCGCCCGAGCGTGACTGCCGCGATGAAGGCGTAGCTGTCGACGGTCGACATGATGGTCGCCAGCATGCCCACCGTAAAGACGCCCTGCAGGAAGCCCGGCAGCACGCGCGCCGACAACGCCGGGAAGGCCTGCACCGGGTCGGCGAGGTCGGGCAGCAGCGCCCGCGCATAGAGACCCGACGTGGTCGTCAGGAAGTCGAACAGGATCCAGAAGCCGATCGAGATGAGGATCCCGTTGCGCGCCACCTTCTCGTCGCGCGCGGCGTAGCAGCGCTGGAAGAAGGCGGGCTCGACCAGCGTCGACATCGCGATGAAGTACCACACGAACACGGCCTGCCAGCCCAGCCCGCCGTCCCAGACCAGGTGCGAAGGCGGCACGTGCGCGCTCAACCAGTGCCAGCCGCCGAACTTCAGGAAGCAGGCGGGGACCATCACCAGGAAGCCCAGGAACATCAGTACGAACTGCACGCACTCGGTCTCCACCACGGCCTTGAGGCCCCCGCGGAACACGAACGCGACCGACAGCACGGTGCCCAGGGTCACCGTCACCCACAGCGGCCAACCGGTGGCCAGTTGCAGCAATACGCCCAGCATCAGCACGTACGCCGCCGGCGCCGTCATCACGAACAGCGTCCCGGCGCCGATCAGGGCCGGCGCCCGTCCGTAGCGCTTCTCGAACAGGTCGGGGATCGACAGCATCCGCGTGCGCCGGGCGCGCGCCGCCAGCAGGAAGGCGAAGATGGCCGCGAAGATGTAGTAGGGAACGCCGAAGACCAGCCAGTTGCTGATGCCGTGGCGCCAGGTGTACTCGCCCACGCCGAGGATGCCGCCGTAGAACGTCGAGACCAGCGTCGCGACAAAGGCGGGCAGCGTCAGCCGACGGCCGGCCACCAGGTAGTCGACGGCGCCGGTTACGGGCCGGCGCAGCACGCGCAGCACGGCGTAGAGCAGGTAGAGCGCGTAGGCCACGGTGGCCCACGACGACATCAGCCCGGCGCCCATCTATTCGGGACCGCGTTCGGATCGCGGCGGCTCGGGCTCGCGGTCGACCAGGGCCAGCAGTGACCCGCTGCCCACCGACAGCAGCAGCGGCGACAGGGTGACGATGTTGCTGATCGCCGTCGGGCCGAAGGCGCCCAGCGTCTCGTTCAGCAGCGGGAACGCGGCGCCCTCGGTCGTCACGCCGCGCGCCTCGCCGCCCATGGGCAGCAGCGAGAAATGCGTGCCCGCGGGCAGGTCCCACGACTCGCGCGCGCCGCCACCGACGCGCACGCCGTCGGCCAGGTAGCCCGAGATGCACATCCGCAGGCGGTCGCTGAACCGCTCCAGCAGCATGATGTTGAACAGCGTGTGGTCCAGACGCCAGCCGGTGGCCCCCAGCAGCACGGCCTCCTCGTAGCCCTGCTCGGCCACGTAGAGCAGCGCCTTCTCGCTGTCGGTCGTGTAGGCGTCGTCCACCTGCAGGAACAGCGGCCCGCCGCGGCCGGCCAGCACGCGCCCGGCCAGCGAGTCGAAGTCGCCGATGACGACGTCCGGCATCCGCGGCAGGTGTTCGTAAGGGTGCCCGGCTGCGTCGGCGCAGACGAACAGGTCGGCGCCGTTCAGCCACCACGCCAACTGGTCCGGCGACGGCGGCGGCCCGTCGCACAGGATCACGGCGCGCGGCCCGCGCTTCTCGAAGAAGGGGCAGCCCGCGCCGCCGGCTTGCTGTCGTTCATCGAACATCAGAACCCGCAATCGATCCCGACGGCCACGTTGCGACCGGCCGCCGGCGTTTTCCAGTTTTCCCCGTACCAGTAGCCCCAGGTCTCGTAGCGGGCATCGGCCAGGTTGCGAAGATGCGCGAACACGGAAACATCGCCCTCGTGGATGAACCCGGCCTTGCGCAGGTCCAGCCACAGCGATGCGTCGAGCGTCGTCCAGGAGTCGATGGTGCGGTCACCCAGTCCCGAGTTGTCCAGCCACTGGCGCCCGGTGCAGCGCACGCGAAGACGGCTGCGCACGGCCTCGCCCCACTGCCCGTCCCAGACCGCCATCGCCAGGTACTCCGGGAACAGGGCCAGCGGCTTGCCCGCATTATCGTACACCGCGCCGTCCCAATCATGGAAGATGAACTCAACAGCCTCGTCCCACGAGCGCGACGCCGTGACCGACACCACGTGCGACGCTCCCAACTGGGCCCGCGCACTGAACTCGAGTCCCCGGTGCCGGGTCCGGCCCGCGTTGCCGCGGATGCCGCTGCCGTCGTCCGAAACCCCGCCGTAGGGCACGATCTCGTTCGTGAAGTCCATCCAGTACCCGCCCAGCGACCAGGCCAGGCTCCTGCCGCGCCAGCCCAGGCCGAACTCGCGGTCGACCACGCGCTCGGGCTTGACCAGGGGGTCCGACCACTCGACGTACGCCACGCCGCCGTGGCCGTCGGAGACCTCGCGCCGCGACCCGAACAGCGGCTGCGCGCCCAGGTCGTCGCCGCCGGTCCAGGTGTCGAACAGCTCGCTGTCGGTGGGCTCGCGGTGGTTGATGCCCGCGTTCGCGTACAGCAGCAGCCGTCCGCCGGCCACGGCGCCGGGCACCGCCCAGTCGAGCGCGCCCTTCGGATTGAAGAACCCGTCGGTGACCGTGTAGCGGTTCAGCCGGTCGCCCGCGAAGTTGCCGACCGCGTCCTGCGCGAACGTGTACCGCTTGCGCTGGTACTGCAGGTTCGCCGTCGCCTGCAGGCCGCCGCCCAGCCCCCAGCGCTCGTCCGCGTACAGGGACCACGCCCTCTTGTCGCCGGTGTATTCGTGGTAGCGCAACGGCGTGGTGAAGGCGTCGGGCGTGAAGCCGTCGGCCCACAGCACCTCGCCCCAGTGGTCCGAGTGGAACGTGTAGGCGTCGCCGCCCAGCAGCAGGCGCCCGCGGCCCTGTTCCCACACCAGCGACGGCACCCAGCCCGTGTGCCGCTTGCTGACCCACTTGCGGCGGATGAGGTCGACGTTGTCGCCGGTCGCGGGCCCGCCCGGCAGCAGGTCGAGCGCATAGTTCTCCGCCGACTGGCCCGCCTTGTAGTTCTCGTAGAAGCCGTCGCCGCGCACGTGGTACAGCCGGCTGACCAGCGTGAGCCGGTCGTTCACGAACCACGTGTGGTGCCACTGGTAGTGCGGCTGCCGGAAGTCGTCGACCGCGTTGTGGTATGTCTCCATGTTCGCTGTGCGGTCCACCGCGAGGATCGACTCGGGCACCGCGTCCCACGCGTGGTGCGACAACTCGCGCCCCGTCTGCACGCCCACCTGGTCGATGGTCCGCGCGGTGGTCCGCCGCGCACTCCACGCCACGGCCCAGCCCTCGTGCCCCGACCGGTCGCGGTAGCCGGCGGTCTCCTGCCGCGACAGGCGGATGGCCGTCGCCCAGCCGCCCGCGCCCCGCCCGCTGTCCCAGGCCAGCATCTGGCGCCGGTAGGCGTAGCTGCCGGTGTCCAGCGCCACGCGCGTGCCCGGCCGCTCGCCCGGCGGCGTGGTCACGATGTCGACCGTGCCGCCGATCGCGGTCATGCCGCCCACCGAGCCGGTCACCCCGCGCTGCAGTTGGATGTCCTGCACGTCGCTCGCCAGGTCGGGCATGTCGACCCACCACACCTGGTGGTCCTCCGGGTCGTTCAGCGGGATGCCGTCCAGCAGCACGCCGACGCGCCGCTGGTCGAAGCCGCGCACCTTCAAATAGGTGTAGCCCAGCCCGCCGCCGGCGTCCGAGTACGAGAACACGCCCGGCTGCGACTGCACCAGCAGCGGCAGGTCCTGGTCGGGCTCGCGCCGGGCCAGTTCCCCGGCCGTCACGTTCGAGACGTTCAGGCGATCGTCCTGCCCGTAGCGCGAGGCCGTGACCTCCACCCCGGGCGCGGAATAGACCGGCACCTTGCCGTGCCGGATCGCGCCGGTGTCAGGGATGGCCGGCGCTGGATGCGCAAGAGCGGCCGCGAAGCCCGGCGCCGCGCCGGCGGCGAACCATCCCGCGATGATCAGGAAGTGATGGGGAAACAGTCGATTGCGTCGCATGGCCGCCTCCAGGTGAGGTGGCCGGTGCGGGAACGTCACCGCGCAAAAAAGAGGGCGCCCCCCGTTGTCGTGGAAGGCGCCGCGTGCGGCCCGTTTCCCTACGCCGGCATGATCCGGTTCAGGTTCCAAGGGTCTTTCTCAGGCCAATCCGGTCCAGCCGGCTCGGCCACCCCCAACGGTAGCCGCCACGGTAGCCTCGCCCCCGGGTGCTGTCAACCGCCGCCGGGAAAAGGACACCGCAGCGACCCCGTATACAAGCGGTCACGGGCATGTTACAATTTTCCATCGGCGCAGGCACCCCCGCCCCCGCGCGCTCCACACCTGGATAGGAAAGACGACGACGGGATGCCGAACCCCCGGCAGTGCATCCTCATCGCCGCCCTCAGCCTGGCCCTGTTCCTCGCGGACCGGGCGCCGGCGCAGCCCGCCCAGTCGCAACCCGCCCAGTCGCAGCCCGCCCAGTCGCCTGGCAACGGCGACTCGCCGCGCGACGACGTCGGGCGCGGCCACCTCGAGTTCGTCGTGGTGCCGGCCGGCACCTTCCTCATGGGCAGCCCCGACACCGAGTGGGGCAGCCGCAACGACGAGACCCGGCACCAGGTCACCATCACCCGTCCCTTCTACCTGGCCCGCTACGAGATCACCCAGGCGCAGTGGGCCGCGATCACCGGCAACAACCCCAGCTTCCTCTACAACTGCCCCGACTGCCCGGTCGAGAGCATCAGCTGGTTCGAGGCCGTCAACTTCTGCAACGCCCTGTCGCGCAAGATGGGCTTCCCCTGCGCCTACACGGTCCACGACACGCTGGTGACCTGGAACCGCGCCTCCGACGGCCTGCGCCTGCCCACCGAGGCCGAGTGGGAGTACGCCTGCCGCGCCGGCACGACGACGGTGTTCAACACCGGCGATTGCCTCGGCACCGAACAGGCCAACTACCTGGGCTATGATCCGCAGAAGGGCTGCCCGAAGGGGATGTGGCGCGGCCAGGCGATCGAGGTCGGCAGCTTCGAACCCAACCAGTGGGACCTGCACGACATGCACGGGAACATCAGCGAATGGTGCTGGGACCGACACGGCTTCTGGACGGCCGCCGCCGCGACCGATCCCAGCGGACCCGACCGCGGCGCCGAGCGCATCATCCGCGGCGGCAACTGGCACGAACTGGGCCGAAACTGCCGTTCCGCCGCGCGCCAGAAGGCCTTCCCCGACCAGCAGTTCACGCACGTCGGCCTGCGCCTGGCGCGCTCGATGCCGAAGGAAGCCGGGGGACGTTGAGCCCCCTGCCCCCCATCTCCCGGCGCGATGCGCTGCGCCTGCTCGGCGCCGGCGCCGCCACGCTCGCCCTGGCGGACCTGGCGGGCTGCGAACGCGGCGGCAACGCGCGTCAGCCGAATATCCTCATCATCCTGACGGACGACGTGCGCCACGACGCCATGGGCTGCGCCGGCGACAAGCGCCTGGAAACCCCGAACCTGGACAAGCTGGCTGCCGACGGCGTGCGCTTCGCGAACGCGTTCGTCACCACCAGCCTGTGCAGCCCGTCGCGGGCCAGCATGCTCACCGGTTGCTACGCGCACCGGCACGGCGTGCACGACAACTTCTCGCGCGATCCCGAGGCCTCGTGCCCCACCTTCGCCGAGGTCCTGCAGAAGGCCGGCTACGACACCGGCTACGTCGGCAAGTGGCACATGCTGCAGAGCGGCACGCCGCGCGCCGGCTTCGACCATTGGGTCAGCTTCACGGGACAGGGCGAGTACTTCCGCAACACGATGAACATCGACGGCAAGTGGAATCTGGTCATCAACTACGTCACCGACGAGCTGACCGACCACGCCGTGAAGTTCATCGAGCGCGAACGCACGAAGCCGTTCCTGCTCGTGCTGGGCCACAAGGCCGCCCACGCCCCCTTCGTGCCCGCGCAACGGCACGCGCAGCGCTACGCGGGCGTCGACTTCACGCCGCGCGGCAGCCACGGCGGCGCCGGCCTGTCAGCGCAGCCGGACTGGGGCGGGCGCAACGAGGGCGCGCTGAAGCCGGAAGACCTGCGCAACTACCACCGCTGCCTGCTCGCGGTGGACGAGAGCGTGGGCCGGCTGGTCGAGTCGCTGAAGAAGCGCAAGCTGCTGGACGACACCCTCATCATCTACACCAGCGACAACGGCCTGATGCTGGGCGAGCACGGCGGCCTGGGCGACAAGCGCGCCGCCTACGAGCCGTCCATCCGCGTGCCGATGCTGGTCCGCCACCCGAAATTGGCGCCGCGCGGCAAGGTCAACGAGGAGATGGTGCTCGGCATCGACCTGATGCCCGCGCTGTGCGAGGCCGCGGGCGTCCCCGCGCCCACCGATGTGCAGGGCCGCAGCTGGCTCCCGCTGCTCAAGGGCGGCAAGGGGCGCGAGGACTTCCTCTACGAATACTTCCGCGAGGAAGGCCCGGTCCCCACCTGCCTGGCCGTGCGCTCGCGCGACTGGAAGTACATCTCGTACCCCGAGGACGCGAACCTGCCGGCCGAGCTGTACGACCTGCGCGCCGACCCCGACGAAAGCGCCAACCTCGCGGGCAAGCCTGAACATGCCGCCACCCGGCAGCAGATGGCCGCGCGACTGGCGGCCCTGCTGCAGGAGACCGGCTACCGCCAGAACCGGGCCTGACCGTCTTCATCCGAAGTTGCCAAGACCGCCGCCGCGGGCGCACAATGCCCCGGCGGCTTTTTCCTGCCGCCGCATCCGTAACCATCGCCGCCATCCCAGGAGGCCCGCGTGCCCTCGCGCTCAGCCCGTTCCGCCCGCACCCACGGCCCGGCCCCCAGGCGCCGCCACGGCAAGCCGGGCACGTCGCCGGGCACCCTGGCGCCGCGCCCGGACGCCAACCCGTCGCAGATCGAGGTCCTCAGCTACTGCCCGCAGGACGTGTCCGAAGGCAAGGCGACCGATGCCGCCTCGGCGCGCGCCCTGGCGCTGCCGGGCCACGTCAGCCTGGTCGTCGTGACGGGTGTCGAGGACCACGCGCTGCTGGACGGCTTCGGCGAACAGTTCGGGCTGCACCGCCTGGCCCTGGAGGACGTCGCGCACACGCACCAGCGCCCCAAGTTCGACGAATACGAGGACCAGGACTTCGTCGTGCTGCGCGTGCCCGACGAAGGCGGCCAGACCACGCAGCAGATCTGCCTCTTCATCGCTCCCGGCCTCGTGCTCTGCTTCCTGGAGCGCCCCCTGCCGGGGCTCGACGCCGTCCGCGACCGCATCCGCCAGAAGCGGCCGCGCCTGATGGCCGGCGGGTCCGACTACCTGGCCTACGCGATCATCGACCTGGTCGTCGACCTCTACTTCCCGGTCATCGACGCCTACGAGAAGCGCATCGACGACATCGAGGACACCATCTTCGCCAACCCCCGCCGCGTCGAGGTGCCGGTCATCCACGAGATGAAGCGCGACCTCGCGGCCTGGCAGCGGATCTCGTGGCAGATGCGCGACGTGATCCTGCGCATGCTCGGCGAGGAGATCCCCACGCTCAGCCAGACCACGCGCCTGCACCTGCGCGACTGCCTGGACCACGCGCGCCAGCTCGTCGACCTGAACGAGGCGGCCCGCGACCGCGCCACCGGCCTGCTCGACCTCTACCTGTCGGTGATGAGCAACCGGATGAACGAGATCATGCGCGTGCTGACGGTGATCGCCACCATCTTCATGCCGCTGGCGTTCATCGCCGGCGTCTACGGCATGAACTTCGACACGGGGAAATCGCGGTTCAACATGCCTGAACTGGGCTGGGCGCTGGGCTATCCGTTCGCGCTGGGGCTGATGGCCGCCACGGCGGCGGGGCTGCTGCTCTACTTCCGCAGGCAGGGCTGGTTCGGCGGCGAGGACCGCCCCGATCGCGAGCGCAAGGACCGGTAGGCGGCGGCGAGCGCGTTCAGCGCCCCGGCACCAGCAGCGCGTCGGTCACCAGCAGCACGCAGACCAGCAGCGCGAACGTGTTGATCTCCATGAAGCGGAGCCGGCAGGCGCGCCGGAACGGCTGCAGCGCGGCGCCCGGGGTCACGCCCGGCACGGCCAGCCGCAGCAGCGCAATCGCGCGGACCACCAGCAGCGCGCCCGCGCCCGCCAGCACGTAGGCCAGCGCCGGCCGGTCGAACAGGCGCGCCAGCGGCAGCAGCAGCGCCGCCGCACTCACCGCCGCGATCCACAAAAATGTCAGCCGCAGCACCTGCACGCGGTCGAAGCGGTCCAGCAGCGACGGCAGGCCGCCGCCCTGGTAGTCCTGCGCGTAGAACAGCAGCAGCAGCCAGAAGTGCGGGATCTGCCAGAGGAAGAAGAAGAACGACACCAGGTGGATGGTCGGGTCCTGCAGGTAGCCGCCCGCCGCCGTCCAGCCCATGGCCGGGGGCAGCGCGCCGATCAGCGCGCCGGGCAGCGCCGCGAACGGCGTCACGCGCTTGAGCGGGGTGTAGACCAGGTTGTAGACGACGGCCGCGCCCACGCCCAGCCACGCCGCCGCCGGCGAGTACGGGTACAGGAGCGCCGTCCCGGCCGCCAGCAACGTCGCGGCGAAAACGCCGGCGCCGGACCGCGAAACGCGCCCGGACGGGATCGGCCGCGCCGCCGTGCGCGGCATCAGCGCGTCGACTTTCGCATCCTGCACCTGGTTGAACGCGGCGGCGCCGCAGGCCTGCAGCAGCACGCCCAGCGACAGCGGCACCAGCGGCCAGTCGAACCGCCCCCGCGCCATCACGTAGCCGACCACCAGCGTGAACGTCGACGCCACGGTGATCCTCAGTTTCAGCAGCTGCAGCCAGGCCTTCACGCCGTTCTCCCGCGGCTACTGCCGCTTGATGTAGTCGATGATCAGCTTGATGTCCTCGTCGTCCAGCTGCCCGGCCATGTCGGGCATCTGCGGCTGGAAGCCCACGACGATGTCGGCCTTCGGCTGCAGGATCGAGCGGCGGAGGTAGTCCTCGTCGGCCAGCACCTCGCGCTCGACGCCGTTGGTGGTGACGCGCACCTTGCTCCCGAACAGCCCCTTGTAGGTGGGGCCGACGAGCTTCGAGCCGTCGCTGGTGTGGCAGGCCACGCAGCCCTTGATCTGCATCAGCTTCAGCCCCGTGGGCCGCCCGCCGCCGCGCTCGAGCCACACGTCGAATGTGTCGGCCGGGACGGCGATGACCTTCGACAGCATCGCGCTGTGCTTGTCGCCGCAGTACTCGGCGCACATGATGTCGTAGACGCCCTCGCGCTCGGCCTGGAACCACGCGTGGTTGTGGCGGCCCGGCATGCAGTCCTCCTTCATGCGGAAGGCCGGCACGAAGAAGCTGTGGATGACGTCCGCCGACTCCAGGTTCACGGCCACCGGCCGGCCGACCGGGACGTACAGCTCGGTGGTCTGCTTGCCGTTCTCGTACTTGAACGACCACGACCACATACGCGCCTGCACGGTCACGGGCATGGCGCCTTTCGGCGTCTCGCGCATCACCTTGAAGCCGGCCCAGCCGTAGTAGAACATCACCATCACCAGGACGGTGGGCAGCACGGTCCACAGCGTCTCGAGCGTGGCGCTGCCCTCGATGTCGCTGGCGACGGGGTGGCGCGACCGCCGGTACTTCACCATGAAGAGGATCATGGTGGCGGTGATGCCCAGCAGCATGATCACGGACGAACCGAGGATCATCCAGAAGGTCTTGTCCACCATCCCCGAATAACTGGAAGCTCCAGCCATGACCACCCTCTCAACGGAACGAATAGTCGAAGAACGTCAGGCCCATCACGAGGGCCAGGATCATGATTGCGGACAGGAACATCACCCTGAAGACCGCCGTCTCGTACTTGAGGTGCATGAACCACATCAGGATCAGCGCCGCCTTGATCGGCGTGACCACCATCGCCACCCCGATGCCCACCTTGCCCGGGAACCACACCGAGGCGGCCACCGTGACCATGGTCAGCGCCAGCAGCGCCACCCAGACCATCACGAACGTGCCGGTCGCGACGGGCGCGTGCGCGGCATGGTCGCCGGCGTGGCCGTCGCCGTGCGCGGCAGGCTGGGCGTGACCGCCAGTCGTGTGCGAATCGTGCATCGTCAATCCCCTCTCGAGGCCGCTCAGTTGGTCAGGTAGAACAGCGGCAGCAGGAAGATCCAGACCAGGTCGACCAGGTGCCAGTACAGCCCCGTGAACTCCAGCGCGGCGTAGCGCGAGGGCGATACGTGCCCCGAGCGGATGCGCGCCGCGATCGAGCCCATGACGCCCATGCCCACCAGCACGTGGATGCCGTGCAGGCCGGTCATCATGAAATACAGGTTGAAGAACATGCCTTCGCCGGGCGGCATGGCATGCAGGTGCTCGCCGCCGGGCCAGATGCCGTGGTGGTGCTTGGCGCTCCACTCGAGGAACTTGATGACCAGGAAGCAGCAGGCCAGGCCGAAGGTGGCGCCCAGCCAGCGCAGCGACTCGGCCACCCGCGCGCGCTGCAGCGCTCCCACCGCCAGCACCATCGTCAGGCTGCTGGTCAGCAGCACGAACGTATTGGTCACGCCCATGGCCTTGTTCAGCTCGTGCGCGGCCTCGTGGAACTCGGTCCCGTACTTGTGACGGTAGACGGCATAGATGATGAACAACCCGCCGAACAGCAGCAGCTCCGTGAACAGGAACAGCCACATGCCGGTCTTGCTGCCGATGTCGTCACGATGCTCGTGGTGCGCGGCGGCCGCGGGCGAGACGGCCGCCGCGCCCAGGGTCCCACCCTCGGCATGCATCACTGGGCCTCCTTCGCCGCGGCGGCGCGCAGCGCGGTGTGGTCATAGGGACCGGTCGTTACGGTCGGCGCCACCGCGAAGTTCAGCTGCGGCGGGGGCGACGTCGTCTGCCACTCCAGCGTCGTGCCGCCCCAGGGGTTGGCCGGCGCCGGCTCGCCGTGCTTGATCGCGCGGATCAGGTTCCAGACCATCAGGATCAGGCCCGAGACCAGGATCCACGAACCGACGGTCGAGATCAGCTCGGGCGTGTGGAAGCGCGGCAGGTAGTCGGCGTAGCGGCGCGGCATGCCCATGATGCCCAGCACCAGCATCGGGAAGTAGAGCACGTTGAAGCCGACCATGAAGATGCCCCAGGCCCAGATGGCCCGCTTCCGGTTGTACATGCGCCCGAAGATCTTGGGCCACCAGTAGTGCATCGCGGCGAACAGCCCCACGCCCGCGCCGCCGAACATCGTGTAGTGGAAATGCCCCACCACGAAGGCCGTGTCGTGCACGTGGATGTCGGTGGCGAGCGCGCCGTTGACCAGGCCGGTCAGGCCGCCGATCGAGAACAGGAACACGAACCCGAGCGCCCACAGCAGCGGCGGCTCGATGCGGATCGAGCCCTTGTAGAGCGTGGCCATCCAGTTGAAGACCTTGATGCCGGTGGGGATGGCCACCAGGAACGTCAGGATGCTGAACACGCGCCGCGCCGTGTCGCTCATGCCCACGGTGAACATGTGGTGGCCCCACACCATGTAGCCCACGATGGCGATGGCCATCGACGACAGCGCGATCGCCTTGTAGCCGAACACCGTGCGGCCGGCGAACGTCGGCAGGATCTCGGAGATGACGCCCATCGCCGGCAGGATCATCACGTAGACGACCGGGTGCGAGTAGATCCAGAACAAGTGCTGGTACAGGACCGGGTCGCCGCCCCGCGCCGGGTCGAAGAACCCGATGCCCAGCCAGCGCTCCATGATCACCAGCAGCAGCGTGATGCCCACGACCGGCGTGGCGATGACCTGGATCCACGACGTGGCGTACAGGCCCCAGCAGAACAGCGGCATCCGGAAGAAGCCCATGCCCGGCGCCCGCAGCCGGTGGATGGTCGTGATGAAGTTCATGCCCGTCATGATCGAGCTGAAGCCCAGCACGAACGCCGCGAACACCGCCAGCGAGACGTTGCTGCCCGACCGCAGCGCGTAGGGCGCGTAGAACGTCCAGCCCGTGTCCGGCACACCGCCGCCCGCGAACAGCGACGTCAGCGCCAGGACCGCGCCGGCGATGTACACGTACCACGAGGCCAGGTTCAGCTTCGGGAACGAGACGTCGTCCGCGCCCAACTGCAGCGGCAGGATGAAGTTGCCCATCACCGCCGGGATGCCCGGGACGATGAACAGGAAGATCATGATGACGCCGTGCAGCGTGAACAGCGAATTGTAGACGCGCGGCGTCACGTACTGCATGCCGGGGTTCATCAATTCCAAGCGGATGAGCACGCCGAGCATGACCGCCACGGTGAAGAAGAAGAACATGGCCATCATGTACATCAGGCCGATGCGCTTGTGGTCGGTCGTCGTCAGCCAGGCCATCAGGCCCCGCCGGCGGCCGTAATCCTGCAGGTAGTTGCCGGTCCAGGCGGGCCCGGTCTTCGATTCTGCCATCGGATCAACCCTCCCCGCGCCGCTTGCGGCGGGTCGTGAAGTACAGGAATGCGCCGAAGATGACGAGCGTCGTCAGCATCACGACCGCCGTGACGCGCATGATGTTGAACACGTAGGTCCGGCCCTCCGGGTCGTAGCTGAAGCACATCTTGATCAGCCGCGCCGTGGTCGGCATGACCGTCCCGCGCGAGGCCTCGTAGACGCCCATCTGGAAATCGAACGGCAGGAACTCGTTGCCCAGCAGGTAGCGCGTGATCTTGCGGTCGGGCGCCAGGATCACCAGGCCGGCCGGGTGCGTGAACTCGCGGCCGGCGCGCATGTAGCGGAAGCCGATCGCGCCGGTGATGCGGTCGACCGACGCCTGGTCCGCGGTCATGAACCGCCACGCCGACCCGGGGAACGGGCGGCCCACCAGCTTCAGGTAGTTGGCCTGCTTCTGCCGCGCGGTCTCCGGCGAGTCGTTCGGGTTGAAACTGACGGCCACCAACTGGAACGGCTGCTTGGCCGGGTCCATCTGGCTCTTGCCCAGGATGTCCGCCACCTCGTTCAGCAACGGCGTGCAGATGCCGGGGCAGTCGTAGTAGACCATCATCAGGATGGTCGGCTTGTCGAAGAGGGCGCCCGTCGTCACCGGTTGACCCTGCTCGTCCTTCAGGACGATGTCGCCCGGCACGACCTGGCCCAGGTGCTCCTGGTACTCGACCGCTTCCTCGTTCAACTGCGCCCGCGCGGGCGCCGGTGCGCTCGTCGCCGCCGCCAGCAGCAACAGCGCCAGCGTCGCCGCCCGGGCGCCGATCGTGTTCGTGCGCTTGGACATCATGCCTCCGGCACCACCCTTCACAACCCGACCCTGCTCCCGCGGCGCCGTGGGCGTCGCCGTTGTCCCCGCCATGGACGGCCCGGGCGGGAGCCCGTTTCCGTGCGTCAACACAGCCCGCCCCAGGCTGACCCGACCACGAAATTGAAAATCAATATTGCGAAATAATACTAGCTTCATCCGATATATGACCGCAACCAGAAAATTGCCGGGACCGGCCGGCGCACACCGCCAGGCGGCGATTCCGGTTTGCGCCCGCCCCGCCCGGACGTATCCTGTCAACGGCGCAACCTTGTTCCCGGTAAGCGACTGGAGACCCGCCCGTGCCCGCTGCCCCCGCCCCCGTCCTGAGCCTGCGGCGCGACGAGCACCTGTTCTCGCGGCAGCCCGACCTGGCCGGCAAGCTGTCCCAGGTCCGGCGCCTGCTGCCCCTGGCCCCGGACCAGCTGCTGCACGCCGCGGTGCCGGCGGTCTACCTGATCCGGCGCGGCCGGCTGCGGGTGACGCAGCTGTTGCCGGACGGGCGCGAGATCACCCGCGCCGTCCTGCAGGCGGGCGCCGGCCTCGAGACGCAGGATGCCGGCGTGGCGGATGCGAACCTCGACACCTACCCGCTGCCCGACATGGTCCTGGCCGCGCTCGGCGAGACCGAGCTGTGGCAGGTGCCCGCCGGCAGCTTCGACCCGGACTGACGACCTGGAGATGGCATGACCCACGACGACGCGCGGAACAACCCCACCGACCAGGGCGCCCCGAAGGTCGTCCTGTGCATCCTCGACGGCGTGGGCTATCGCGACGGGCCGGACCGCGCCTACGGCAACGCCGTCATCGGCGCGCACCCCGCGTACTACGAGTCGCTGCTGCGCGACTACCCGTTCACGACGCTGAACGCCTGCGGCCTGGACGTCGGCCTGCCCGAAGGGCAGATGGGCAACAGCGAGGTCGGCCACCTGACCATCGGCGCCGGCCGCGTCATCAACCAGGAGCTGGTGCGCATCAGCCGCAGCCTCGCGGACGGCGAGTTCGCCACGCGCCCCGGCTGGGTGAACTTCTCCCAAGCCTGCCTGAAGGACACCGGCCGCCTGCACCTGCTCGGCCTGGTCTCGCCCGGCGGCGTGCACTCGCACACCGAGCACCTCTACGGCATCATCGAGCAGGCGAAAAAGGCCGGCTTCCGCGAGATCTTCGTGCACGCGTTCCTGGACGGGCGCGACACCGATCCCCGCAGCGGCCGCGGCTACCTCGAGGAGCTGCAGGCGCAGCTGGACCGCATCGGCGCCGGCCGCATCGCCACCGTCTGCGGACGCTACTGGGGGATGGATCGCGACAAGCGGTGGGAGCGCGTCGTGCGCGCCTGGAACCTGATCGTCGACGGCGTCATCGACGACAAGGGCCTCGGCGCCCGCAACGCCGTACAGGCGGTCGCCGATTCCTATGCGGCCGGCGTCACCGACGAGTTCATGGCCCCGACCGTCATCACCGACGAAGCCGGCGCCCCGCTGGCCACGGTGCGCGACGGCGACGGCGTCTTCTTCTGGAATTTCCGGGCCGACCGCGCCCGCGAACTGACCTGGGCCTTCCTGCAGGAAGGCTTCGACGGCTTCCCCATCGCCCGGCGCCCCCGCGTGCACTACCTGACGATGACTCCCTACGACGAGAAGCTGGACCTGCCGTCGCAGTACTCTTCCGAGGCGCCACGCAACGGCCTGGCCGAGGTCATGGCAAACGCGGGCCTGCGCAACCTGCGCACGGCCGAGACCGAGAAGTATGCCCACGTGACCTACTTCTTCAATGGGGGCCGCGAGGAGCCGTGGCCCGGCGAGACGCGCCGCCTGGTCTCCTCACCGAAGGTCGCCACCTACGACCTGCAGCCCGAGATGAGCGCCCCCGAAGTGGCGGCGG
>CAIOLW010000123.1 GCA_903859215.1 uncultured bacterium
CCACGGTGGCCAGCGCCACGTCCAGCGCGCCGGTTTCGCCGGCGTCGTGCCGCGCAACGGTTGTCGCGCGCAGGCGCTCGTGCACCGACACGCCGCCGGCCGCCAGCGCCCGCTGCTCGCCCGCGTGCACCGCGGACAGCCAGGCCCGCACGGCGCCGGCCATGGCCTCCGTCACGGCCTCGCCGCGCAGCGCGCCGGCAGCCACGAGGTCGGCCCGCGCGGCGCCGATGCGCGGCCCGCGACCGACAAGGTCGAGCTGCTGGTCGACGCGCCAGGCGCGGTCGCGCGAGGAGCCGCCCGGCGTCTCGCGTTGCGTGGATTCCCATTCGAACTGCGGATTGTGCGCCCAGGCGCGGGCGGACGAGAGCGCGCCGGCGGCCTCGTCCACGCGGGCGCCGGCGATCAGCGCGGCGGGCGAGCGCTCGCGCGCCAGGCGCAGCACGGCGTCACGGTCGAGCGGTTCGGCATACACGACGCCGACAGCCATCATGGCGGCCAGCCCCAGGGCGATCAGGGACTTCATCAATGGTTTCCTCCGCGGCACAACAGGATGCAGGCCGGCTCACCGTGAGCCGGCGCGACAGGATGAGCGATGGCGGAGGGTCAATTCCTGAGGATGGACGAGCGCGCGGGCGCCGGCACAGGCGCGAGAGCGGAGGCGTGAATCACGATGGCTGCGACGACGCGCGGCGCCGTCAGGGCCGGCAACACCGGCAGCAGCGCGGGGGCGGGTGATGTCGGCGCGTGCGCGATCAACAGCGGTCTGGCCTCGACCGTGGCGGTCGCGGCGCAGTCCCGGCACTCGATGGGAGTCGGCAGTACGGGGTCGCAGGGCTTCTCGCAGCAGACGGGGTCGCAACGGCCGAAGTCGGCGGCCAGGGCATTGGCCCCGATCACCAGACAGCCCAGCAGGGCCAGAAGGATGCGGATGCGCTTATTCATGTCCGCCAAGTTTATGTCGTTGGCGGCTCGGGAGCAAACCCGTGTCTACCCCGCCGCCTCAACCTCGTTGTATACCGTATCGCGCAGCACCGGCCGCAGCCCCGCCGCGCGGATGAACGCGCGGATGTCCTCGACGGTCATGCCCTTGCCAGCGGCGCCGCCGGCGGCCAGCGTCACGCGCTCATCAATGACCGTGCCGTCGAGGTCGTTCGCCCCGAACCGCAGCGCCACCTGCGCAATTTCCCGCCCGAGCATCACCCAGTAGGCCTTCACGTGCGGGATGTTGTCGAGCATCAGCCGGCTGATGGCCACGACCTTCAGCTTGGTCGTCAGGTCGGGCCCCGGCAGGTGCGCGAACTTCGTGTCCTTGGGATGGAACGCCAGGGGGATGAAACACTGGAAGCCGCCGGTAAGTTCCTGCTGCGCGCGCAGGCGCACCAGGTGGTCGACCCAGTGCCGCGGCTCCTCGATGTGCCCGAACAACATGGTGCAGTTCGACTTCAACCCGAGCTGGTGGACGATGCCCGCCACCTCGAGCCAGCGCTCCGAACTCATCTTCTTCGACGCGATCTGCTCGCGGATCTCCGGGTGGAAGATCTCCGCGCCGCCGCCCGGGCAGCTGTCCAGCCCGGCCGCCCGCAAAATCCCGATGGTCTCGGGCACCGACTTCTTCGCCAGCTTGGCCAAAAAATCGATCTCGACCATCGTGAACGCCTTCAGGTGCACCGACGGGAACGCGGTCTTCAGCGCGCGCAAAATCTCGACGTACACCTCGAACTTCCACCGCGGGTGCAGCCCGCCGACGATGTGGAACTCCGACACGTCCGGCGACCAGTCCTTGCGGGCCATCTCCACGCACTGCTCGGGCGAGTACGACCACGTGCCCGGCGCGTTGGGATCGTCCGCGTACGCGCACAGCTCGCAGCCCACGTAGCACACGTTGGTCGGGTTGATGTGCCGGTTGACGTTGTAGTACACCGCGTCACCGTGCATCCGCTCGCGCACGTGGTGCGCCAGGAGGCCGAGCGCGGGCAGGTCGTCGCTGGCGGCCAGGCGCAGGCCGTCGGCTTCGGTCAGGCGCAGGCCGGCCTCGACCTTCAGGGCGATGTCGTGCAGGGGATGATGTTTCGCGAGCATGGGCACCGCCGTAAACGGGTTGCGGGGACGGGTCCTGGGCGCCCCCAAGATGAGGGAGGAACAGCGCGTTCGCCAGCGGGCCCCACTGGATCTTGATCGCCGGCGATCAATAATATACAGTCCCCAACGGGCCGAACCGCCGTGTCTGCCTACCCCGGGGGAAACCCATCATGAAAACCCGCATGTTGTTCCCGACTGCATTCCTGTCCGTGATGCTCGCGGCGTCGCTGGCCGACGCCGGCTCGGGGGCGGGTGCGGTCTCCCTCCAGTTCAACACCTCGGCGCGCGCCGCCGGCATGGGCGAGACCGGCGTGGCCACGATCTGGGGCGGCGACGCCAACGTGTGGGCCAACCCTGCCATGCTCGCCTTCCGTCCCGGCGTGCGCTACGGCACGATGCATTCGAAGCTCGCCGTCGGCCTGGCCGACGACATCTTCATCGACAAGAAGGAACTGACCTTCGGCGCATACGGCGTCGGCGTGCTCTACGCGAAGGGCCCGATGGACCACGTCGTCCTGGACATGGGATCGCAGCAGGGCACCGACGAGAACGGGCAGCCCACGGGATCCTTCGATTCGTGGATGAAGTCGCAGTCGTGGGGCGTCGGACTGAGCGCGGCCGAGGCGATGCGACAGTTGAAGATCGCCGAGATCGGCGGCTGGTTCGACGTGGCGGGCGGGGTCGTCTGGAAGGACTTCCAGGACCAACTGACCGGCAGCGACGTCATCCAGGGCGGGGGTGGCCAGTCCAACGGAAAGGCCTCGATGCGCGACTGGGGCTGGGTCGCCCGCGTGACGCCGGTCAACACGCTCGAGCGGTCGGCGGCGGCCGCCGACGCCCGCTTCGGCCTTCTGCTCGAGGCCGCCTACGGTCGCTCGAAGCTGAACGGCACCGACGGGATGATCGTGCATGTCGACGTCGACCAGTCCGACCCGGCGCCCACCGCGTACATCGACGGCTGGGCCCTCCACGCCGAGGTGCAGGCCGGCCCCGCGTTCGCGCCCACGGCTTCCGCGCGCCTCATCGATTCGCTGTCGCCGCTGCTGGCGGTGACGTACACGGACCAGTCTTCGGTCCCGGGGTACGCCTGGAAGAACGGTGAATATATCTACGAGCGCGACGATTCCGGCCTGTTCGACGAGGACGGCTACGGCTGGGAAATCTCGCTGCTGAACATCGCCCACATCCGCGGCGGACATGTCGAGTACGCCGCCGGCGACATCGACGGCGACACTTCGGGCTGGGGCCTGGGCCTGCAGGCAGGGCATTACGGCGGGTTCCGCTACGACAAGGCAAAGGTGCCGCAGGCACAGGGACTGCCGGAAGTCACCCGTGACGGCTGGCACCTTTGGGTCAATGCGCTGGCGCTGTTCGGGCGCGACTAGCCGACATTCGTGGAGCGATGAAGGCGGGCGACCTAGTCGTCCGCCTTCGCCGCCAACCGCAGCGTCGGGTGCAAACTGACGTCGAACACGCGATGCTTGCCGTC
>CAIOLW010000124.1 GCA_903859215.1 uncultured bacterium
CGCGGCGTGCGCGAGGGCCGGGCGCGCCTGGAGGCGGCGGCGCTGGGCGCCGTGCAGTTCGGCCTGATGTACGTGCTCTACGTGGCGTCGTTCCGCTGGCTCGCCGCCTGGGTCGTCGCGCTGCTCACCATCTTCACCCCGTTGTTCGTGATCCTGCTGGCCGAGGGGCCGGGGCGCCGCCTGCGCCCGCGCAGCCTGGCGGCGGTCGCGCTGGCGATCGGCGGCGCCGCGCTGGTGGCTGGGCGCGGGGGCGAAGGCGGCGGCGCCTGGCCGGGCATCCTGCTGCTCCAGGGCTCGAACCTCTGCTTCGCCGTCGGGCAGGTGCGCTATGGCGCGCTGAGGCGGCGCTGGGTCGCCACCGACGCCGGGCTGGTGGCCTGGATGTATGCCGGCGCGGCGGTGGTCACCGTGGCCGCGCTGCCGCTGGCGGGCGTGTTCGGGGCGCCGGCGCTGGCGGGCTGGACGTCGCGGTCGCTGCTCGTGCTGCTCTACCTGGGCCTGTTGCCGACCGCGCTGGGCTTCTGGCTGTGGAACCGCGGTGCGGCCCGGGTGCCGGCGGGTTTCCTGGCCGCCGCGAACAATCTGAAGGTGCCGCTCGCGGTCATCGTGTCCTGGCTTGTGTTTCGCGAGAAGGCCGCCGACGCCGGCGGGTTCGCGGGGCTCCTGCTGCTGGCCTCGGCCCTGGTCGTGGCCGGTCGCGGCGCCCGCCTGCCGCTGGAAAAAGAGCCGCCGGTCGCGTGACCGGCGGTTCCCCATCATCCACGGTGCGCGGCGCTCAGTCCTGTGCCGGCCCGCCCATGCCGAGCGCCTTCCACAGGAACGCGTAGCGATCGGCTGTCTCCTGGATCACCATCGCCGTCGGCTTGCCCGCGCCGTGGCCCGCCTTCGTCTGGATGCGGATCAGCACGGGCAGGTCGCCCCCCTGGCAGGCCTGCAGCCGGGCCGCGTACTTGAAGCTGTGGCCGGGCACGACGCGGTCGTCGTGGTCGGCGGTCGTCACCATCACGGCCGGATACTGCGCGCCGGGCTTCAGGTTGTGGTAGGGGCTGTAGGCGTACAGCACAGGGAACAGGTCCGGGTCGTCGCTGCTGCCGTAGTCGCTGGTCCAGGCCCAGCCGATGGTGAACGCCTGGAAGCGCAGCATGTCCATGACGCCGACGGCGGGGATGGCGGCGCCGAACAGTTCGGGCCGCTGGTTGACGACGGCGCCGACGAGCAGGCCGCCGTTGCTGCCGCCGTAAATCGCCAGCCGGTTCGGGTTCGTGTATTTCTCCTTTATCAGGTACTCGGCGGCGGCGATGAAGTCGTCGAACACGTTCTGCTTGTTCTTCAGCATGCCGCCCCGGTGCCAGTCCTCGCCGTATTCGCCCCCGCCGCGCAGGTTCGCCACCGCATAGACGCCGCCCTTCTCCAGCCAGGGCAGCAGCCCGGGCGAGAAGGCGGGCTGCAGCGAGATGTTGAAGCCGCCGTAGCCGTAGAGAATCGTCGGGTTCGCGCCGTCCAGCTTCAGGCCCCGCCGGTGCACGATGAACATCGGGACTCGGGTGCCGTCCTTGCTCTTGTAGAAGACCTGCGACGTCTCGTAGGCGCCGAAGTCGAACTTGAGGTCGGGTTTGCGCAGCAGCGTGCTGCGGCCGGTGCGCAGGTCGAAGTGGTAGGTCTCGTTCGGGTTCAGGAAGCTGTTGAACGTGTACCAGGTCTCGGTGTCCTCGGCATGGCCGTGGAAGCCGCCGACCGTGCCGAGCCCCGGCAGCTTGATCGTCCCGAGGTCCCTGCCGTCGAGGCCGATGCGCCTGACGACGCTGGCGACGTCGTGCATGGTGGTCAGCACCAGCGAGTGGTCGAGCAGCGCGGCGTCGGCGAGCGGGTCGGGACCTTCCGGCGCGACCGGACGCCACTTGTCGGGCGAGGCGTCCTCCACGTCGACCGCGAAGATGCGCTCGCGCGGCGCGTCCTTGTTGGTGCGGATGTAGAACACGGAGCCGTCGTTGCCGATGAAGTCGTAGCTGGCGTCGTAGGCGTCGAACAGGCGGTGGATGACCTTGCTCTTGTCGGCGAGGTCCTTGTAGTAGAGACGATTGTTGCGGCTGGTGCCCTGCGTGATCGTGATCAGCAGGTACCGGCCGTCGTCGCTGACGCTCCCGCCGATGCCCCATTCCTTCTGGTCGGGCCGCTCGTAGACCAGCACGTCGCGGCCCTGCGGGGTGCCCAGCCGGTGGTACCACAGTCGCTGGTAGTAGTTCGCGCCCTCCATCGCCTCGCCCTCGCGCGGCGTGTCGTAGCGGCTGTAGAAGAAGCCTTCGCCGGCGCGGTCCCAGGCGGCGCCGCTGAACTTGCTCCACTCGACCTTGTCCGGCAGGTCCTTCCCGGTGCCGATGTCGCGCACGTACCACGTGCGCCAGTCCGAGCCGCTGACGCTGGTCGACCACGCGAGGTAGCGGCCGTCGCGGCTGAGGCCGGTCTCGCCCAGGGCCACCGTGCCGTCGGCGCTCAGCGTGTTGGGGTCCAGCAGCACGCGCGGCTCGGCGTCCGGCGCGTCCTGTACGTAGAGCACCGCCTGCGGCTGCAGGCCGTCGTTCTTCGTGTAGAACGTGCGGCCGCCCTCGCGAAACGGGGCGCCGTACCGGGCGTAGTCCCACAGCCCGGTCAGCCGGGCGACGAAGGCGTCGCGCTCGGGGATGCCGCCCAGGTAGTCGGACGTCACCTTGTTCTGGGCCTCGACCCAGGCGCGGGTCGCCGGCGAGTCGACGTCCTCGAGCCAGCGGTAGGGGTCGGCGACCTGCGTGCCGTGGTAGTCGTCGACCTGGTCGACGGTGGCCGTCTGCGGGTAGGTCAGTTTCGCCATGGTCACCGGTTCCCGGGTCAGTCGCAGGCGGGCGTCGGTGTCGACCGGCGGGCCGCCGTGGCAGCCGGTCGAGACGGCGCACATGGCCGCGGTTACGAGGATGCGCTGCAAAGCATTCATTCGGGGCCTTTCCATCGGGCCGGCGAGGGGCCGGCGGGGCTCCGGCAGCCCGTCGGCCCGCGCCCGGCGGTACCGGCCGCGCGGCCGGCGCGGCGTCGGGGGATGCGCCCGGCTATCATAGGGCACCAGCCGCAGGTTGTCAGGGGGGCAACTCCCCCCGTACAATGCCGTGCGCGCCTTGCCGGGAGAGGTCCATGCCGCTGCACGTGATCTTCGAGGACAACCACCTGCTGGCGGTGGCCAAACCGGCCGGCCTGCTGGTGCAGGGCGATGTGAGCGGCGACCCTTCGCTGGTCGATGTCGCGCGCGCGTACCTCAAGGAGAAGTACGACAAGCCCGGCAACGTCTACGTGGGCCTGGTGCACCGCCTGGACCGCAACGTCAGCGGCGTGGTGGTGCTGGCGCGGACCTCGAAGGCCGCCGCGCGGCTGTCGGCCGCGTTCCGCGACAACCACGCGGACAAGAGCTACCTGGCGGTCTGCGCGGGGACGCCGGCGCCGGCGGCGGGCGAACTGCGCCACTGGCTGGCGGCCAAGGGCGACCAGGACGGCGTCACGCGCGTGGCTGACGGGCCGTTCGAGGGGGCCCGCGAGGCCGTCCTGGAATACCGGGTGCTCGAGGCGGGGACGGGCTACAGCCTGGTGGAGGTGCGGCCGATCACGGGCCGACGCCACCAGATCCGCGCGCAGCTGGCGCGCGCCGGCCATCCCCTGCTCGGTGACGTGAAATACGGCAGCGCGCGGCGGCTGCCCGACCATCGCGTGGCGCTGCACGCGCGCGCGCTGACGGTGCCGCATCCGGTGGGTGGCCGCCCGCTGGAGATCTCGTGTCCCGTGCCCGCGGACTGGCCGTGGCCCGTGCCCGACCTCCGCCCGGAGGATCCATGATGACAGCCGCGACCCGCAGACTCGTCCCGGCGCTGCTCCTGCTCGTGCTGGCGCTCCTGCCCGCGTCGCCTGTGCTCGCGGCCGACAAGGACGCCAAGGCCGAAAAGGTCGCGCCGCCGCCCGTCGCCTGGCGGAACTTCCGCGAGGCCAGGACCGAGGCGCGCCACGCCGATCGCCCGCTGCTCGTCTTCTTCAGCGCGGCCTGGAAGGCGACCTCGGTGCGCATGGACCGCGAGACCTGGAACGACCTCGCCGTGCGGCAGTACCTGGACGGGAACATCGTCGCGTCGGCGATAGACATGCAGGACA
>CAIOLW010000125.1 GCA_903859215.1 uncultured bacterium
CGTGCCGTCGTCGCCGGGGGTCGTCCAGTCCAGCGCCAGCCAGTTGGAGGCCACGGTGCCGATCGTCAGGTCGGTGATGGCCAGCGGCGGCGTCGTGTCCGGGTCGGCGATCAACCGGCGCAGGTTCAGCCTGCCGCCGGAGACGCACTTGCCGACCAGCGACGGCAGCGGGTCGTTGCCGACGCTCAGCAGCAGGAACCGCCCGTCCGCCACGGAAATGCCGGGAAACCGCCCGCGCAGCAACGCCAGGCCGCCGGCCACGTACGGCGCCGACATCGAGGTGCCCGACAGGTACATGTACCCGTTGTTGCGGATGGTCGACCAGATCCGCACGCCGGGCGCGGCGATGTCCACCTTCGTGGCCCCGTAACTGGATGACCAGGTCGACTCGACCGCTCGCTGGTCGCGGTTGTCCGTCGCCATGACCGAGATCACGTTCCCAACTTCGTAGTTGGCCGGGTAGAAGGGGGCGACGTCGTTGTCGGTGCCGGTGTTGCCGGCGGACGCGACGAAGAAGATGTCGGCATCGGCGGCGGCCTGGATAGCCGCCTGCAGCGGCGTGGACTGGGCGCCGCTGCCCCAGCTGTTGCTCATGACGTCGACGCCCATCCGGGTGGCGTACGCGATGCACTCGATGGCATCGGCGGTTGTGCCCACGCCGCCGGCTCCCTGGAACTTCAGGGCCATGAGGCGCACGTTCCAGTTCACGCCCGCCCCACCGACGCCGTTGTCGGCGACGGCGCCGATCGTGCCGGCGCAGTGCGTCCCGTGGCTGTTGTCGTCCATCGGATCGTTGTCGTTGTTGACGAAGTCCCAGCCGTGGATGTCGTCGATGAAGCCGTTGCCGTCGTCATCGAGGCCGTTGCCGGCGATCTCGCCCGGGTTGGTCCAGATGTTGGCTGCCAGGTCGGGGTGGTTGTAGTCGATGCCGGTGTCGATCACCGCGACCGTCACGGACGCCGAACCGGTGGCCACGTCCCACGCCGCCACGGCGTCGATGTCGGCGCCGGGCACGCCGACCACGTTGCCGACCATCTGCCCGGTGTTGTGCAGGCCCCAGAGCTGGTCGAACACGGGATCGTTCGGCGTGGCCAGCATGTGGATCAGGTAGTTGGGTTCGGCGTACTCGACGCGGGGATCAGCCTCGAGAGCGGCCACCGTCGCGGCCACGGCCTCGGCATCGTCCAGCTTCCACTGCTCGGCGCCGACAAGGTGCAGCGCCCTGAGCGGCTTGCCGCGCACGAGGGCGCCCTTGGTCGTCGCCGAAACGCCGGGCCTGAATTTCACGATCAGCTCGCCGGGAGCCCAGGGCTGCGATGGGTCGACGGCGCCTGTGGCTCCTGCGCCCATCAGAACGACCGTGGTGAGGATCAGCGCCGTCAGCAATCGTCTCGTCATGGCATCCTTGACAGCCACGCATGGGTCGGTGGCTCGGATCTATGTGGGAATCCTCTTGATCATAGCATGTGCGGCGGGCTTCACGGCATTCGGATCGGCGGACCGGCTCCCGGGACCGGGCCGTGGCGCGATTCAGGATTGGATAACTCTACGTTTTGAATCCAGCCGGACCGACCGCGCCGCCGCCAACCGTTCGCGAAACACCCTGCCGTACAGCCACATCGTCGACAGCGCGCCGACATACGCGCCCGCGAGAATGTCGCCGACATAGTGATGCGTAAGGACGACGCGGCTGATCGCGATGGCGGCCGCCGCGACCAGGCACGTCCAGCGGTGGCGCGGGAAAAGCAGCGCCAGTGCGAGCGCCGCGCTGAAGGCGGTCGTCGCATGGCCCGACGGGAAGGAGCTCCACGCGTGCGCGCCGTGGAACCAGTGGAAGCCGTAGAACCCGTGCTCGAACCAGAGCGACGGCCGCGCGCGGCCCAGCACGTACTTGATCAGGTCGGTCGAGAGCCCCGAGGCCGCAACGGTGGTGAACAGGAAGAGCCCCGCCTGCGCGACGAAGGCGCGGCTCTTCCGGTACGCGATGAACAGGACGAGGCCCGGCACCAGGTACCACTGCGACTCGCCCAGGTTCGTGACGACGTTGAAGAAGCGACGCAGCAGCGTGTGCCGCTGGCCGTGCATCCAGATGGCCACCGGCTTGTCGACGTACACGAAGCACACGCCGCACAGCAGGACGACGACGGCCAGGGCCAGACCCCACAGCCAGGTTTGCCGGTGGTTCAATCCACGTCCCGTCGTGAAGTCCGGGTCCAGATGGCTGCGACCGACGGGCGATCCCAGCCGCGCGACTGTCTATATATTGTACACACAACAGCTTAGATCTCGACAACCGACTCCTGGCGCAACCGTTTCCCTTCGGGCAAAATCGTATATTATGCTAAATATAGACACAATATATGACGATTCATCAATATCTATGGAAAGGAGGCCCGATCGGGTCATGGGAATCTCTGCTATCGGAGGCCACCTGGTCTTCGGCACCACCTATGGCGCATCCACCCGCTCCGTCACCTCGACGGGCAGAGCGACGGTTTCGCGCTCCCGCGACAACGAATCCCTCCAGCAGTTCGGCCTCTTCCTGAACAACCTCCACGGCCTGCTCCAGAACGCGCAGGAGTCGATCGGGAGCGCCGGCCACAGCAAGCGCTTCGGGGCGATCAAGCTCACGTCGGCGACATCCCTCGGGCTGAGCGCGACCGCCAGGGCGGCGATCCTGCGTTCGAGCGGCGCCATTGGCGGCGCGCCCAACGGATTCACGTCCGGCGCACAGGTGTGGAACACGGCCGCGCGCGCGCAGCCGACGCTCGGCGGCTCCTACGACGGCTCGAACGGCGACCAGACGCTGACGCTGCGCGCCACGCAGGGCGGCCTGGTCGGGCGCGACGACCTGGTGTTCGACGTGCTCGACGGTTTTGGCGCGCAGGTCCAGCAACTCAATGTCGCGGGAGACTACTCCGCGGGCAGCGACATCACGCTCGACAACGGCCTGACGATGCAGCTGAGCGCCGGCGTCGTGAACGTCGGCGCCGAAATGTCGATCGCCGTCGCCTACTCGTCCACCAGCCCCTCCAGTTCGTACTCGCCGGGCGACCCGGCGTGGACGCTCAAGCCGCGCCCGACCACCACAGTCGGCGGCACGTACGACGGTTCCAACGGCTCGCAGCGGCTGACGCTGCGGACAACGAGCGGCGGCACGCTCGGCGTCGACGACGTGACGTTCGACGTGCTCGACCAGGACGGCGCCGTGCTCCAGCAGATCACCGTAGCGAGCGCGTACACGCCCGGCCAGGACATCACGCTCGCGAACGGCCTGACGCTCGCGCTGTCGGCGGGCACCCTCGGGACGGGTGACGCATTCGCCGTCGACGTCAACTACTCCGCCGGGACGCCGCAGCGCTCGTTCTCGCCCGGCCAACCGGCGTGGGCCGGCAGTTCGTCCACGCAGGCGACGGTCGGCGGCAGCTACGACGGCTCGAACGGCACCCAGACGCTGACCTTCCGCGTCAGCAGCGAAGGCGACATCGGCTCGGGTCCCATCACGCTCGATGTGCTCGACGCCCAGGGCGAACTGCTGCAGCAGATCGAGGTCGCAGCCGATTACGCCGCCGGTTCGGAGATCACGCTCGCCAACGGGCTCACGCTGAGCCTCGGCGAGGGGACCGCCGTCGCGGGCGACGAGTTCACCGTCGACGTGTCCGAGGTGGCCGGCACGCCGGAGACCTCGTACGCGCCGGTCGCCCCGGACTGGACCACGGCGGCGCGCTCGGGCGCGACCGTCGGCGGCACGTACGACGGTGCGAACGGCACCCAGAAGCTGACCCTGCGCGTGACCGGCGGCGGGACCGTGGGCTCGAACGAGCTTCGCCTCGATGTGCTGGGCGAGGACGGCTCGGTCGTCGACCAGCTCACCGTCGCGGCCGACTATGCGGCGGGCGACCCGATCGCGCTTGCCAACGGCCTGACGCTCTCGCTGGGCGCCGGCGCGCTCGGCGTCGGCGACGAGTTCTCGCTGGACGTCGCCTACGACGCGGGCAGCACGAGCAGTTCGGCGACGCCCGACACCTCGGCCTGGGACACCAGCGCGGTCCCGACGGCCTCGCTGGGCGGCGCCTATGACGGCTCGAACGGCTCGCAGGCGCTCACGCTGCGCGTGGCGCAGGGCGGCGTCATCGGCACGGACCAGGTGCTGATCGACGTGCTCGACGAGCAGGGCTCGGTCCTGGAGCAGTTGACGGTGGCGAACGACTACGCGCCGGGCGCGAACATCGCGCTCGCCAACGGCGTGACGCTCAGCCTGTCCGCCGGCCGCGTGGTCGAGGGCGATGCGTTCTCCGTCGACGTCTCCACCAGCGTGCCCGTCGATCAGGAAGCGGCGTTCGACGGCGGCGGCGGCGGCGCGCCCGCCTACTTGCTGGGCGCCGCCATCACCGACGGGGCGTTCGAGCTGAACGGCGCCAGCATCGACGTCTACGCCTCCGACTCGCTCACCACGGTGATCGACCGCATCAACGCCGCCGACGCGGGCGTCACGGCGCGCTTCGACACGGACACCAGCCGCATCGTGCTCACGCAGGCGACGGCCGGCAGCGACGGCGACATCCAGGTGGCGAACGACTCGAGCGGCTTCTTGGCGGCGATGGGACTCGACGACGCCACGCTCCAGGCCGGCGGCGACGGCGACTTCGCCTCGGCGCTGGACCAGGTTTCGGCCATGTCCGGCGTCGACAGCGGCACGCTCGTCATCAACGGCACGTCGATCGCGCTCGACGTGAGCCGGGATTCCATCGCCGACATGATCGCGAAGTTCGCGGCCGCCGGCGTCACGCTCTCGTGGCGGGACGACCTGCAGCGCTTCGAGCTGCGCGGCAAGGGCACGATGACGCTCGAGGACGGCGACACGGGGTTCCTCGCCAAGCTCGGCCTCGAGGCCGGTGAATATGCCGGCGGGCTCGACGCCCGCGGCTTCGCGAACCCGGACAAGGTGAGCAACAGGCTGCATGCCGTCGTCGCAGCGTGGAACCAGGCCTCCGAGACCACGTTCGAGGGCACGGCCGCCACCCAGTCCGGGCGCCTGGACACCACGCTGGCCACGGCGTTGCGGAACTACTTCACGGCCGCGGGCATGGCGAGCGACGGCAGCACGCTGCGCACGAGCTTCGGGCTGAACTTCGAGTTCGGCAACGACGGGAAGATGAAGATCTCGATCAACCAGGAATCGCTGGAGGCGGCGATGCGCACCGGCTCCCGGGATATCCAGGCCTTCCTGGCGGGGACCGGCGACAAGGCCGGCCTGCTCACGCTGCTCGAAACGACCACGCACTCGACCGGCGTCGCCGTGAACGCGATCCTGGGTGTGCGCGGGTTGTCCGCGCTCGACGTGTACGCCTGAACGGCGCGCGCGCCGATGCGCCTCTACGGCAAGCGTCCCTTGAAGACAAGGTTTGCCCCCGCGGTCGAGAAAGACAGCGCGCCGGCATCCGCCGGCGTGGTCACACCGCCCCAGCGCACCGTCACCCCGCGGCCGTAGAGCAGGCGGATGGCGCGGTCATCCATCAGCGTGGTGCGGAGCAGCTCGAACTGCGTGGCGTCGGTGCCTGGCCCCTGCTCGATCACGACATGGTCGTTCGGGCGGATGTGGGCGGCGTCGAACTGCGCCTGCGAGTAGCGCGAGATCGCCTCCTTGAAGGCCAGCCGGTGCACCGGACGACCGCCGGGCAGGCGCGCGTCGCGCACGTAGACGGTGCCGGACCAGGCCATCACCGTCAGCACGATCGCGAACATGACCAGCCCGCCGCGCCGCAGTCCCTCGCGCGGGAACGCGAGCCACACCGCCGTCAGGGCCACGCCCGCGAACGGACCATACAGGTAGCGCGGCACGGCGTGGTCGCCCAGGACGGTCGCCGGCGCGACAGCCAGCAGCGCCACACCCAGGCAGGCGGCCGGAAAGCGCTGTCCGCGCGTCCACGCCCGCCAGGCGACGAGACCCCACGCGCCCCAGACCGCGGCCCCGGCGAGCAGCGCCAGGTTCGCGGACAACTGGCCGTCCCTCAGCAGCGGCGCCGGCAGCACGAGCCACAGCCCGTAGACCAGCAGGTCGCGCGGCACGTGCGCCAGGTCGACGGCGTACTGGCCGGTCGTGCCGAAGTCGCGCGCGACCAGCAGCGCCGAACATACGGCCAGCGCGGCCAGCGCGGCCAGCCCCGCGGCCAGCGCGCCGCGCAGCCGGCGCTCGCGCACCAGGATCACCGCGAACACCACCACGAGCAGCAGGCCCGATTCCTTGCTGAGCACCGCCAGCGCGGCCAGCCCCAGCGCCCACCAGCGCGCTGCGTTCGTCCCGGCCAGCCAGCGCTCCAGCGCCGCCAGCGCGAAGAACACGCCCATCAACTCGATCGCGCCGGTGCCCCAGTAGAGGCTCTCGATCGCCACCGGCGCCGCGGCGAACAGCATGCCGGCCAGGATGCGCGCACTGCGGTCGAGGCCCGCGCGCGCGCCCAGGCGCATCACCAGCAGCGACGAACCCGCGTGCAGCGCCAGGCGCGTCAGGCCCCAGGCCCAGGCGTGCAGCCCGAACAACGGATAGAATGCCGACCAGTACCACTGGTAGCTGAGGACGCGCACCAGCGAGTCGCCGCGGGGCGCGATGCCGGCGGCGTCGGCCAGGAAAACCCAGTCGTCGTGGAACCACCAGGTGCGCAGCACGGGCAGGTAGCCGAGCACGGCCACGAGCACGACCGGCAGAGCGGTTTCGAGTCGGCGGCGCACGGGTCGGGATCCTCTCGCGGGGTGGCGGCCGGGTCACGCATTGCGGACGTTGAGTGTGCACGGCATGCGACCGGGCGTCAATGCGGGCCAGCGGGCGGCCGGTGCAACTGAACAGCGTTGCTCAACGCGCTTGCATGGCGGAATTGCGAATATTTCCGGCGACCGGCGCCAATATCTGATAGATTTTGTCCCGATTACTCTCTGCGCCCAGGCTCACTCCCGTGGCGCGTTCCCCATACTTCAGGAGACACCATGCGTCACCCAACGCGGTTGTTTGCATTCCTGCCGCTCGCCCTCGCGCTGCTGGTCCTTCCCGGCCTGGCCCTGGCCAGCGGCGACCTGCTCATCTACGCCCAGGGCTCCACCCAGGGCGTCATCCTGGGAACGTCGACCAACAGCACTCACCACAACTGGATCGACGTGTTCAGCTTCTCGCACGGCGTGTCGGTGCCGACCGGCGCCGGTGGCGCTCCCTCCGGCCCGGCGATCACGACCCCGCTGTCCGTGATGACAAAGTTCGACCGTTCGACCACCAAGCTGTTCATGGCCCAGGTCAACCAGGAGCTGTTCACGACCCTGAAGCTGGAATGGGTCGATGCCGGCACGGGCCAGACCCTGTTCCGCTACGACCTGGCCAATGCGCGCCTCATCGACGCACAGGAATCCGGAAGCGCCGGCGGCGACAACGCACCGATCATAAGCATGTCCTTCAACTACTCGGCGATCACCATCACCGACGTGGTGCAGGGCACCAGCGTGACCTACAACTGGAATCCCAGCTCGGCCACGACGCCGCCCGAGTCCGTCGCCAAAGGCATCCTGCTGACGCCCGCGCCGAACCCGACGCACGGCCAGACGGAGTTCCGCTTCTCGCTGCCGGCCGACAGCAACGCGAAGCTCGAACTCTTCGACCTGCGCGGCCATCGCGTGCGCGAGGTGTACAACGGCGAGACGTCGTCCGACGACACGGTCGCCACCTGGGACGGCACCGATGACGGCGGGATGCGGGTGGCCCAGGGCATCTACATCGCGCGACTGGTCTACCCCGGCAGGGAAGTCACGCAGCGGATCACGGTGCTGCGCTGAGGTTGGGCTGAAGTTGCAAACGAGACCGGGCCCTGATCACGGGGCCCGGTCTCTTTTTTGGATCCGATTTCCATGCGACTTGCGCCGGCGCAAGTGCGGCGGCGGTCGGCCACGTCAAGGGCGACCAGTTCGACCGGCCGGGGACTCCGGCCGAGCGTCCCCAAGTTCGGGTAGAGTCATCCCGATTGTTTCCATCGGCTATTGATTCCCCGTGGGCTACCGCGCGTAAACCGGTGCCTGGTCCGCCGCCTCGGCGGCAATAGCCCGTTCCAGTTCGTCCATGGCCCTCTGGCACGCCTGGACGGCCGCCGACTTCTCGTTGATGGACGTGAGCAGCGACCGCACGTTCGTGTTCTGCCGCGACAGGGCGATGATCCGCTCCTTCAGTTCGAGGAACACCCCGAACTGCGCGGTGGCCGTTTCAAGGTCGCGATTGCGGCGGCCCAGCAGCGACTCGAGCGCCTTCAGGTCGCCATCGACCTGCTGGTCCTGCGCCGCGATCTTCGCGTCGAGTTCGTCCATCTTCGCGTCGCTCTGCTCGGCGATGTGCGGCGCCAGCATGGACAGCGTGCGCAGGACACCGTCCCGGGCGTCCGCGGCCCGGAACATGAGCTGGCGCGCGTTGGCCGTCGACCCGTCGGCGCCCTTCTTCATGATGTTCGTCAGTGCGTCATCGACCGTCGTGGCGGCCTCCACGGCCGGGCCGAACGCCAGGTCGTTGGCCTTGAGGTTGGAGTTCTCCACCGCCAGGGCCAGCAGGCCGTCATCGATCTTCCGGCACTGGCTCAATGCTTCCGAGATCTTCACCAGGATCTTCCGCTGCTCGTCCGTGCCGTTCCCGGCCAGAAGCGCGCCCAGCGCGTCGCGCGCCTGCGCGGCCGTCGCCGAGGCCGCCCGGGACTGGTCCGCGAACTTCCGCGATTCCTCGTCGCTCGTGGCCATGACGGCGCACTTCTCAGCCTCGGAGGCCGCCGACAGCGCGACGCGCAAATGCGCCAACTGCTCCGTCCGGTCGGTCCGCGACGCCGACCGTGCGGCGACATCCAGCGCCCGGTTGTAGTGCAGCACCAGCAGCGTGACGGCGACCAGCACGACCAGGCCGCCGGACACCCAGGCGAGGTCCTTCGAGTTCCGTTTTGTCGCCATGGCCCGTCCCCCACCTCGCCGAAGTGCACCGCGCGGCTAATTTGAGATCCGTTTTTCACAGCAACCGAATTCACCGGCCCGCTCAACACAGACCTGGCGCGCCATGCAGCCTCACGGCTCCCGGCTCGCCAGGTACGCGGACAGCGCGATCATGTCGTCGACGGTGAGGTTCGCCACCACGGGTTCCATCTGGTCCGCCATCTCGCCGTGGCGCGCCTTCGTCCTGAAGTCGTGGAGCTGTCGCACCATGTAGGTCGGCGACCGCCCGATGATCGGCGGTGTGTCGTCCATGCCCTTCAGGTCCTCGCCGTGGCAGGTCGCGCACGCCATCGCCAGGTCGCCCCAGGTCTTCACCAGTTGCTCGCCGCGGGCCAGGCTACCGGGCGGCACGTAGGCGATGAAGCGGGCGTGCGGATCGCGCGCCTCGAACTGCTCGAGGTCCTCGGGCACCTCGACGATGCGCCGGCCGAGCGGTTCGGTGGCCTTGCCCGGCGCCACCGCCATCAGCCAGCCGGCCTGCACCAGCTTCGGCGGCCGCGCGGACTCGACGACACGGATATGCGATGTCGGCTTCAGCGCCGAGAAGTAGTCCGCTGCGGCCTCGATCTCGGCGTCGGTGAGCGCCTTCGCCGTCGCCATCATCAAGTCGGTCGGCAAGCGGTCCTTGACCGCGGACGTGCGCGCGCCGCTGCGGTACTCCTGCAACTGTCGCACGATGTAGGCCCGGGGCAGGCCGGCGATGTTCGCGTTCTCGGGCCCGCCCGTGCCGGTCGCCCGGTGGCAAAAGCCACAGGCCATCACGTCAGGCCGGCGCCCGCGGCCCACCACGGAGGGCATCGCCGGGTGCTCCTGCGGGTGCCAGTCGGGCGCCAGATACGGATCGCGCAGCTGCGACACCTTGTAGCTCGCGGCGCTGCCCGGCACGTGCCGGGGCGCGCCGTCGTCAGGGGGCAGCTTGTAGCCGGGGGGCTTGACCAGGTACGCCCAGGCCGGCGCGCCATCGGGCGCCGCGGCCGGGGGCGTTTGCGTCGCCGCCGTCACTGCGCCGAGAAGTGTCACCGTGGCAGCCAGTGCCGCCGCTCTCTTCAGGACCATGGCCATCCCACCTCCGGACGTTTCCTTGAACCGCGCGATCGCAGCCGTCAGGGTAGGCAGCCGGCGGCCGATCGGCCAGCGGGTCGAGCGCCGACGCGCATTTGTGTTGCCGCCGGGCACGGGCGTGGAGTTCACTGGGACGCGAACCATCGGCACGAAGGAGCCCGCATTGACGCCACACGCCTGGATCCGCGAATTCCCCGCGGCCATCACGGTCTGCGACCCCACGGGGATCATCCTCGAAATGAACAACCGCGCGGTGGAGACGTTCGCAAGCGACGGCGGCGCCGACCTGGTCGGCCGCAACGTGCTCGACTGCCACCCGGAGCCATCGCGCACGCAACTGGCAGGCATGCTCGCCGCACGCACGCCGAACGCCTACACGATCGAGAAGAACGGCGTGCACAAGCTGATCTACCAGTCGCCCTGGTTCGAGGACGGCGAGTACCGCGGCTTCGTCGAGATGTCGCTGGTGATCCCGGCGACGCTGCCGCATCACGTCAGGGGCTGACGAGCTTCAGGGACAACCCGCGCCGAGCGAACGCGCCAGCACGGGGATGTCGGCCAGGTCGACGACCCCATCCGCGTGCAGGTCGGCCGCGAACGCATAGGCGCCGCTGAACGCCGCCGCGAACAGCGGCACGTCGGCCAGCGACACGACGCGGTCGCCGTTCAGGTCCGGGCTGTTGAAATGCAGGTCCAGCGCGGGCATGCCGGGCACCGGGGCTCCGTTGATCAGGATCGTGCACGGTCCCTGGCTGTGCCCGCCCGCGCGCAGCGGTTGCGACCAGTGCGTGGCGCCGTTCACGTCGGTGTCGGCGTCGGCGATGGTGCCCCCGGCGCACGCCGCCAGGCCGCCGCCAAGGGTCTCCAGCCAGATGTCCTCGCGCGGGAAGTGCGCGATGACGCCGCACGGGCCGCCTATCGTCAGTTCGATCGTCGCGTCGACCGGGGCGCCGCCCGGACGGCGCGCAGCGACAAACGGCGCACCCGAGCCGTCCGGGACCACGAGAAGCGTCGCCGACCCGCCGAGCGCCGCGCTCCAGACGACGAAGCTGTACGAAAGATCAGGCAGGCCCGTCACCGGGTCGTTGGGATCGCAGTCCGCGACGGCGGCTGTCCCCGGCGCCGTGAGCAGCATCGCGACCAGCACCGAACGCCACATGTCGCCCCCCTTTCCCCTCGACGCTACCGCACCAGGTTGAGCTTCACGCTCGCCTCGCCGGCCCCATTGCCGCCCAGCTCCAACCGGCACACGTAGGTGCCGCTGGCCGCGGCCTGGCCGGCGTCATCCAGCCCGTCCCAGGTGAAGCTGTGCGCGCCGGCGTCCAGCCGGCCGCCGGCCAGTTCACGCACCCGGCGCCCCGTCACGTCGAAGATCGCCAGACGCGCCGTGCCCGCCGGCACGTCCAGCACGAACGAGATCCCGACCCGCGGGTTGAACGGGTTCGGCGCGGCCGTCAGCACCGGCAGGCCGCGGCCCGGCAGGTCGCCGACGCCCGCGATGTAATCGGGCAGCAGCCCGGCCACGTCCGCCAGCGTCGCCGCATCGGCGCGCCCGATCTGCGTGGCGATCGGCGCCGTCAACGTGATCGCACTCCAGGTGTCGTTCGAGCGGTGGTACGGGGCGTACGCCTCGTAGTCGTAGTCGATCGACAGGAAAGCGGCGATGCCGGCGTCCTGGAACGGCACATGGTCGCTGCCCCAGCTGAGGTAGTCCTTCTGCTTGCCGATGTCGGTGAACGTGTCGACGTTCGTCGCCATGATCGTCATCAGCCATTCCCACGCCGTCTCGCCCTCGATGCGCATGGCGTAGTTCGCGCTGTAGTACGCGACCATGTCGTGGAGGATGGCGCCGACGATGTTCCGCCCCTGCGCCACCGCCGTGGTCACGAAGCGCTGGCTGCCGATCAGGCCCTGTTCCTCGGCGTCGAACAGCACGAACTGGATGGAGCGCTCGAAATCACGGCCGGCGGAGATGCGGGCCAGTTCCATGACCAGCGCAGTGCCCGAGCCGTTGTCCTCCGCTCCGGGGGCGCTGGTCGAGGTGCTCTGCGAGATCGAGTCGTAGTGCCCGCCCACGACGACGTACTCCGTCGGCGTCACGGTGCCCAGCTTGGTGGCGACCACGTTGCGGCAGGCGTAGCCGTTCTGCGTGAACGGTTCGAACGTCACCGTGTACCCGAGGGCCGTCAGCTTCGAGGCCAGGTAGTCGGCCGCCAGCGCATGCTTGGCGGAGCTGATGTGGCGGTTGTTCACCGATTGCAGCGAGCCGTTGTACCAGAAGAAGGCGGCGCCGCTGATTTCCTGGATCGTCTGGAAGATCGCCGACTGGCTGATCTTGTCGACGAATGCCGTCTTCAACGCCAGGTCCTTGTCCGATCGCGGCGCCACGATGGCGGGCTTCACGCGGTCCCAGCCGGCGGGCGGCGCCTCGAGCGGCAGGCGCTCGCGGCACAGGTCCAGGTTCGCGAACGCGTCACGATTCGCGGGCGGCACCTCGACCACGAGGCACGAGCCGGCGTCCAGGTGGATATGCGCCACGCCCTCGAGCAGGGCGCGCGCGCCGGCCATTTCTTCGCGATGACCCTTGGCGCGCAGCAGGTACCACTCCGAGCCGCTCGCCACCGGCGTGAACGCCGCGCCGAAGCGGTTGGCGGCGCCGGGAGCGATCCGGTCGACGACCAGCAGGCCGTCGGGCAGTTCGCGCACGAGCACCGAGAGATCGGGCTTGCCGGACAGCACGTCCTGGCGGGCGGCGCCGGGCAGGAAGGCGATGCCGGCAGCGGAAGCGGCGACGGGGACGAGCAGCGCACCGATTGCGAAAGCGGACACCAGCAGGCGGCGGATCACAGGCGACGAAGACATGGAAGCTCTCCCTGGAAACGGGAAG
>CAIOLW010000126.1 GCA_903859215.1 uncultured bacterium
CGAGTATAACCAAGCCGAGGCGAAGTCCACTCATTAACTATATCTGTTCATCAACTGCACTCCGCGTCGACAAGTCGAACCGGCGTGAACCCCAAAGTCGGGCCGGGTGCAAAGGCCACCGCCGCCGCCGCCGCCGCCGCCGCGGGGCTTGTCTTCGGCCTGGTTCACGCGCAGTGCGCGGCCGCCCAGTTCCTTGCCGTCCAGGGCCTGGATCACGCCGGAGATCGCGTCGTCGTCCATCTCGATGAAGCCGAAGCCACGGGGACGACCCGTCTCGCGGTCGTTGATCAGCGCGACCGAGTGCACAGTGCCGTGCTGACCGAACAGCTGGCGGAGTTCGTCCTCAGTCGCAGTGAAGGGCAGGTTGCCGATGTACAGTTTCTTCAAGTTCTTGTCTCCATGTGCCGGCTTGCCGGCGTAACCAAGCGCTCGTGATCGGTGGCTAGTTCCACCAGATCCATTGCGCTTCTAAGCTCCCCGGCCATCACGGTGATTGCCGGTTTCCCTCCCGATAGCCCTGCGGCGTTACTTCCGCTGCGACTATCGACCCCTATATGATAGCACATCCGGGCGACTTTCGGCACCCTCCTGTTGCGTGATATTCGGTCGGCAAGCGAATTTTCGGGCAGATTCGGCCGTCGGCGGGGCCAGGAAGCGCTCAAAGTCACTATATTTGATCTTTCATATTCAATTGGGCCGAAGCCACGTGCCGACAATTCGCGTGTTGGTATCTTGGCAGCAGGCATCGCCCGTTCTGCCTGCGCGGTCCGTACTCACATCGATTGAAGGTGGCCCATGAACTCCAGGCACTTTCTCTTCTCGTTGTTCCTTGTGGTGCTGTCCATCGGGATCCCCGTGCCGGCCGGCGCGCAGGTCGAGTCGTACACGTACCGCCTGACGCAATCGACGCTCGCGTACAACCTCTGGACATGCCCGCCGAGCACGAAGGTCTTCAAGGGCGACCCGGTTCCCGTCGCCACGCAATCGCAGGTCCAGGTCTACGCAGCGCGCAACGAGTTCGAGCCGTTCCTGGTCGTCGTCAAGCCGTCCGCTTCCGGCAACACCACCGTGTCGATGGGAAGCTTCGGCGCGGGCATCACGCAGCTGATGTACCAGGTGAAGTATGTCACCGTGACGCAGGCCACCGACATGCGTGGCGGCACGGGCGACTATCCCGACCCGCTGTGGCCGCTCGAGAACGGCGCCACCGTGGCGCTGACGGCAGGACAGAACACCGCGTTCTGGTTCACGGTGCAGGTGCCGCCAGGCACGCCGGCCGGCAACTACACCACGAACGTCACGGTGGCCGGGATCTCCGTCCCCATCGCCCTGCACGTGTTCGACTTCCAGCTGCCTGGCGAACTCAGCGTGGCCTCGAGCCTGAACCTCTCCCTGCAGGCCGTGATGACGAAGTACAGCGCCGGCATCACCGACTGGGCCTTCATGGACCACTGGAAGCAGTTCTTCATCGACCACCGGCTCACGCCCCAGGCAGCATTGTGGCCCGACGGCTTGACGGCGGGCGGCGGCGCGCCCTTCATCAGCTACGACTGCGGCACGCAGACGCTGGCGGATCATGACGGCATCTGGGGCTTCGAGATGCCGGCCGCGCGCTGGCTGGGCGGCGCGGGGCTCATGGGCGGCCAGTTCACGGCGCCGTTCAACGACGGGGTCGGGTTCCCGTCGTTCCAGGCCGTGGGGCTCGGGAACAACGACCCGTCGCTGGATCCGCGGCCGTCCTCGATGTGCGGCCAGGGCCTGACCGCCGCCGACTGGTACACCGCGAACAATCCCACCTCGGCCTACAACCAGAAGTGGTTCGCCTACATCACGTCGCTGCGGAACTACCTGGCCGGGCTCGGCTACCTCGACCGTTCCTACTTCTACATGGCCAACGAGCCCCAGAACCAGGCCGACTACGACGCCATCGCCTGGTATTCGCGCTACCTGAAGGCCGCGGCGCCCGACCTGCGCCTGATGGTGTCCGAGGAGCCGAAGCCCGCCATCACCGGCAACGTGAACTACGTGCAGGACGGGCAGGTCGACATCTGGCTGACCTACGCGGGATTCTACGACCCGGCCGCGGCCGCCGATCGCGAGGCCAACCACGGCGAGTCGTCGTGGCTGTACTACCTGGAGAGCGTGGTGGCGCCGTATTCCAACCCGTTCACGCTGGACCACCCGGGCATCGACAGCCGGTTGCTGGGCTGGCAGTTCTGGAAATACCGCCTGCGGGGGCTGGCGCACGAGTTCGTGATCGACTGGTCGATCAATCCCTGGACGACGCCTTCGCCGACCGCCAACAACGGGTTCACGAACCTGCTGTACCCGCCCTCGACAACCAACACGGCCATCCCCTACGGTTCTAACAACCAGCGGCCGGTGCCGTCGATCCGCCTGGAATTGATGCGTGACGGACTCGAGGATTACGAATACCTGCGCGTGATGAACGCCGCCTCCATCCCCGCGGCGGGCGTGACGAACGTCGCCGACGCGCAGGTCGACAAGGTCATCGGCGGGGTGGCGAGCTACACGCAGGACGCGACGTTCCTGGCCAACCTGCGGCGGCTGATCGGCCAGTTGAACGCAGGCGAGATCACGTCGCTGCCGGAGATCTACCCCGCGTCGACGCACCCGCGGGCCCAGGGCGCGCCGGGCAACTACTACCTGAACTTCCAGAACCCCGTCGGCGAGCCGACCGCCAACCCGCTGGTCGTTGACGGCAAGACATACCTGAAGATCGGCGGCAGCGACTACAGCGCCGCCAACGGCTACGGCTGGTACGCGCCACCCAGCGTGAACTGGGCGTACGGCTGGTATCCCGGAGGCCCGAACGTACTGCAGGGCAGCATCCTCTACTCGGATTACGGCCGCCCCGCGGTGTTCGAGTTCGACCTTCCCGCCGGCACCTACGACGTGACCGTGTCGGCGGGCTGGCCGGGCCGCAGCTACGACCACGGGAAGATCGTCGTCGAAGGCGTGCCGCTGCTGAACGACGAGACGACGACCGGCAACGTCGTTCGCACGGCCACGATCGCCATCCTCGACTCGAAGCTGACGATGGAGATGGGCGTCGCCGACTACTACACGATGCTCAACTACCTGGACATCGAGCCGCACGTGGCGTCCGGCGTGAACGACGGCCCGCCCGCGCCCGGCGCCGGCCACCGACTGCACGACGCGGTGCCCAACCCGTTCAATCCCACGACGCGGCTGGCCTTCACGCTGGCGAGTGATGCGCAGGCCACGCTGAAGGTGTACGACCTGGCCGGGCGGCTGGTGAAGACGCTGCTGGCCGAGGCGCCGCTCGAGGCGGGGCGGCATGATGTGACATGGGACGGGAAAGATGATCGCGGGCGCGCCGTGGCTGCGGGCGTGTATCTGTACCGACTGCAGGCGGGAGCGTTCAGCGAGACGAAGGCGGTGGCGTTGGTGAAGTGACCGTCGCGAACCGGCGCCCTTACCGCCGGCTCTCGAACACCGCCACCGCCTGCTCGTAGTACTCGATGTCCTGGCGGTTGAGCTCGATGACCTCGGCCAGCATCTCGGGCACCAACTGGTAGGAAAGGGCCAGCGAGGGACGCCCGAGGTTGTCGGCCAGGACCTCCAGGTTCCAGCCGAACTTACGGTTGGCCAGCGCCACCGATTCCGTATAGCACTCGGTCACGCCCAGGAAGCCGTAGTCTTCGGGCGCGACGCCGCCGGCCAGCTTCAACTGGTGGTTGCTGAAGCCAGGTGTCCGGTAGAACTCGGGGAACGAGCCCGTGTAGCCATGGTGCCGCCGGAAATGCTGGAATTCCGAGATCAGGCGCTGGATGGGTTCCCGCACGAAGACCATGAGGTTGCGCGCCTCGAACGCCTCCGCGTAGCGCGTGGCCGAGATGTGCCCGCAGACGACCTTCACGCCAGCATCTGCGACCGCCCGGCGAAGGGCGTGCATGTCCGGTTCCTCATAGACGTGGCGGCGGACGAGCGGCGACGTGACCGGCTTGTCCTTGCCGTAGTCCAGCGCGAGCGCCGCCGGCCCCAGTTGCAACTGGAGCGCGTTGCGGAAACTCGTGCCGGCTGTCTTGGGCACGTGCACGAAGACGAGCGGTTCCGCCCATGCCGTCTCGACGCGGGCTGATTGTCCTTGGCTCATCCCTGCCCTCCAATGACATCGATTCCCAAATTGCCTCGTACAGATCCATCCGATGCCTTCATTGGTATTTTCCCTAAGCGGCGCCGGCATGTCAACCGGCAGCCGGTGCCCTGATCAACCTCGGGAGGCTGCTCTGGACGCGTCACTCGCGGCGGCTGTGCGCCGCGATGTGGGCACTGGGCTCGCAGGAAAGCTCAAATAACCGTCGCACGGAACAACCATGAAGTCCTTCTTCGCCTCCTGGGATGGCGGCGCCCTGATGTTGCAGCACGAACTCGCGCAGCGGGCGGTAGAAGGCTTCATCATCAGCGATGCACTGCGCGCGGAAGTCCAGGCCGCGGCCCAGCTGGAATCCGTCGAACTTGAGGCGATCCGCGCGCTGCGCAGCGACCCCGGTTCGCGGACTGAGTTCGGAACGAGGGCCGCACATCATCCGCTACACACTCGCCAGCCTGCTGGTGCTCGAGAAGCACGGCCTCGAC
>CAIOLW010000127.1 GCA_903859215.1 uncultured bacterium
GCCGAAGGCGAAACCCCGCTCCAAGAAGGGCCGAGAGACCCTATGAAGAAGCGGTAAAAAACCGATCACCGGACATATGGCCTAAGTGTCGATGAGTGCCGCAGGAATGGCCCCGCGCGAATAGACATTCCGGTGATTGCGGCCGGTACAACGCCGACTGCGTTTGGGGAGGGACCATCCACCTGTAGTGACTAAAGCGCGGGGCGAGTGGGCGAGAGAGGAATCGTTTTCCGTATGCTGCCATGTCTTCTATCGGTTCATGACTCTGGAGGTTGGCTGTGACCCTGCCTGTAACACACCTGACCCTGTACAAGCACGGTGTCGCCTTTTTCGAGCGCCGGGCCCGGTTCGAGGGCGACCTGGTGGAACTGACCTTGTCCGCCCGCGACCTGAACGACGTGCTCAAGAGCCTGGCCATACTGGACCACGGCGCGGGCCAGGTGCTGGGGGTGCAATACGCCACTCCCCAGACCCGCGAAGAACGCCTGGCCGGCTGCACCCTGCGCCTGGGCGACGCCCACAGCCTGGCTGACCTGCTTGCGGCCCTGCGCGGTGGCCGTGTGACCCTGCACCTGGACAAGGGCGAAACCGCGACCGGCCTCATGGTGGGGCTCGATGCGCCCCTGCCCGCCGAGTCCCTGGCGGCCACCCTTGTCTCGGTGCTGGAGGACACCGGCGGCCACGTGACGGCCCTGGCCCTTTCCCGGGTGCAGTCGGTGGAGATCCTGGACGAGCGCGGCGCGGCCGACCTGCGGTTCTTCCTGGAAACATCCCGGGCGACCGACACGACATGCCAGGTGGGCATCCGCCTGTCCCCGGGCAGCCATGATCTGTGGGTCAGCTATCTGGCCCCGGCCCCGGCCTGGCGCGTGTCCTACCGCCTGGTGGCGGACGCGGGCCGCTCGTTGCTGCAGGGCTGGGGCATTTTCGACAACCAGCTGGACGAGGACCTGGACCAGGTGCGCCTGTCCCTGGTCGCGGGCATGCCCATCTCCTTCGAGTACGATCTCTCGACCCCGTACGTCCCGGCCCGGCCCAAGGTGCGCGACGAGTCGCGTGTCGCGCCCGGCCCGGTGGAATTCGACGATGACGAGGATGAGGAGCCCGACGTACGCCGCATGATGGCCTGCGAACCCCTGGCCTGTATGCCCTCGTCCCGCCTTGCCGAATCGCCACGATTCTCTGCCCAGTCCCTGGAGGAAACCACCGCAGCCCAGGCCCGGGGTCGTGACCTCGGCGAGCTGTTCGAGTATGCCATCGAGGCCCCGGTGACGGTGGGACGGGGCGAGTCGGCCATGGTTCCGATCGTGTCGGACAACCTGCCGGTCACGCGCGCCCTGCTGTACAACGGTGCGAAACTCCCGGACCACCCGGTGGCGACGCTGCTGCTGACAAACACCACGGGCCTGGCCCTGGAACGCGGCCCGGTCACGGTGTTGGAGAACGGGGCCTATGCCGGCGAGGCGATCCTGCCGTTCACCGTCAAGGGCGGGGACATGGCGATCCCGTTCGCGGTGGAGCTGGGTGTTGCGGTGCACGAGGAACGCAATTCGCATCGGGAGGCCCAGGGCCTGGAAATCAAGGGCCACTACTGGTCCGTCAGTGAATGGGCCGTGATCGAGTGTGCGTACAAGGTCGCGAACCGAACCGAAAAACCAGTGACGGTGACGATCGAACACAACCGCATCCCGGGATACGAACTGTCGGGCGAGGAGAAGCCGAAATCGCACACGCTGGATGCCGTCCGGTTTGAGCTGAAGGTGCCGGCCCAGGGGGAAGCGACCCTGAAGGTTCCGGAGCGTCGTCTGGAGACGCGGCGCGAGGAGTTGAAGGGCCAACCAAAGAAGACGCTGGACTGGTACCTGAAATACGGATTTCTGGACAAGGAGAAGCACCGCGGCTTGAGCGAGGCGCTGTCGATCTGGGCCGAGATGGCCAGGAAGGAAAAGCGCCTGTCGCAGACCCAGGATAAGCGCAAGGAGATCCTGGCGAACCAGAAGCAGATCCGCGAGAACCTGCTGGCGTTGGGCGAACAGGGCCGCGCGGGCGAGATGCGCAATGCCTATCTGGACCGGTTGGAAAAAAGCGAAGCTGAATTGATGGCCAATGAAGACGAGGCTGCTGCGCTCAAGGCGGATGTCGAACGGTTGGTCGGGGAAGTGGAGAAGAAGCTTACCCCCGAAGACTAGTCCTGCTTGATGGCTGCGCCGGGCCGATGCGTCGGGCGCAGCGCTATTCCTCGGCGGCACGGTCAACGCCGACCAGGCGGACCCGCGAGCCGACCTCACGAAAGAACTCGCGCGACCACACGGTCGTGGCGTCCGCAGCCTTGACGAATGGCGCAACATCCTGCCGGGCTGAAGCCACGCGAAGGTCGTGCACTCTTTGCAGCAGTCGATCGCGGAAGAGACCTTCGGTCAGCGCGCTGCCGGCAGGAGGGCCTGGGCCCCGAGTGGTTCGGTGGCAAGGCTGAGGGGATCCTCCTGCGGGATCCCGAACGCGCCAAGGCGTGGGCCGCGCTGACGACGCGGGCCTGGCCCGATGCCCCGCAAGGATGGCAGTGTCTCTCCGAGGCCGACGAGGCGCTCGGTCAGCTTCCGGACGCGCTCACGGCCGCGAGGAAAGC
>CAIOLW010000128.1 GCA_903859215.1 uncultured bacterium
TCCAGCGTCTCCCGTACCTTGGCGGCCAGATCGTTGATGGAAAACGGCTTCTGGATAAACGACACGTCGGCGTCGAGCACGCCGTGGTGGCCGATGGCGCCGGCCGTGTATCCCGACATGAAGAGGCTCTTGAGGTGCGGATTGCCGGCCAGCAGGTTCTTCGCCAGATCCCGGCCGTTCATCCCGGGCATGATCATGTCGGTCAGCAGCAGGTGAATCGGCCCCGGATGTCGGCTGCCGAGTTGGATGGCATCGCCCGGCGTCGGCGCGGCCAGGACGGTGTAGCCCTGCCGTTCGAGGATCGTCGCCGCCAGCTCCAGGATGGCCGGCTCGTCTTCAACCAGGAGGATCGTCTCCTGGCCGCGAGGCGCCGTTGCCGGGCTGCTGGTCCCCGCCGGCTGTGCTTCCCCCGCATGCCGCGGCAGATAGATCGAGAACTTCGATCCCTCGCCCGGCTCGCTGTAGACGCTGATGAAGCCGTTGTTCTGCTTGACGATGCCGTACGCCGTGGAGAGCCCCAGTCCGGTGCCCTTTCCCAGTTGCTTCGTCGTGAAGAACGGCTCGAACACATGTGACAGCGTGTCCTTGTCCATGCCGCAGCCGTCATCGCTCACGTCCAGTCGCACATACTCGCCGGGCACAGAGCCCGCGTGCTCGGCGCAGTAGCCCTCGTCGAAGGTCGTGTTCCCCGTCTCGAGCGTGACCTTGCCCACGTCGGAGAGGGCGTCCCGGGCGTTGACCAAGAGGTTGGTCAGGATCTGGTCGATCTGGGACGGGTCCATCTTGACGGACCAGAGATCGGCCGCCGGATGCCACTTGAGATCGATGTCCTCACCGATCAGCGGTCGCAGCAGCGTGAGCATCCCTTGAACCATCTCGTTCAGGTCGAGCGCTTTCGGCGTGATGGTCTGCTGGCGGGAAAAAGCGAGCAGTTGGCGGGTCAGGTCGGCCGAGCGGGTGGCCGCCTGGCATATCTTCGACAGGTTGACATGGAGCGGTTGCCCGGGGCTCACCTGCTCCAGCGCCAATTCCGTATGCCCGAGGATCACGCCCAGCATGTTGTTGAAATCGTGGGCGACTCCGCCCGCCAGCCGCCCAACCGATTCCATTTTCCGCGCCTGCTGGAGCTGGGTTTCGAGCGTCGCCCTCTCCGCCTCGGCCTGCCTGCGGGCGGTGATGTCCTGGTGGAAGGCGAGCCAGAGCGACTGGCCGCCGAGATTGATCTGGCTTGTGGTGACACTGAGCGGGAAGCTGTGCCCATCCTTGTGGATGTGCTCAACGTCAAAGCGGACGACTTCGCCGCTCTCTAAGCGGTGAATGATGGCCGCGCGTTCTTCCAGTGTCCTCTCGCGGAGGGCGTCGAGATGCTGGATGTCTTTCCCGCTCAGCTCTTCCACGCTGTAGCCGTGCATCTCGGCAAAGGCCTGGTTGACCTCGGCTATCTGTCCCTGAGTCGTCATGACAACGAGGCCTTCGTTCGCCTGGTCAAACAGGTTGCGATAGCGCTGGTTGCTCACTTGGAGCGCCTCGTCCACACGTTTGCGCTCGGTGACGTCCATAATGATGCCGTGCCACAGCGTGCCGCCATCCTCCGTGCGCTCGGGGTGGGCCTGGGACCAGCGCCAGCGCAGGCCTTGCCGCGGCAGGACGACCCTGAATTCGGAATAGAACGTCTGCAGGGTGCGGGCGGATTCCCCGATGGCGCTTGCCACGATGTCGTAGTCGTCCGGGTGCAGCCGCCTGAACACCGGGGTGGCATCTTCGCGCACTTCTTCCGGGGTCACTTCATAGATGTCATTCATCCCCGGGCTTGAATAGGGAAACGCCGAGCGCCCATCCGGGTACAATCGGTACTGGTAGATCACGCCGGGGACCAGGCGGGCGAGGTTCTCGAGCGGGACGTGGCTCTGCGCCAGTCGCTGATCTGCCGTGGACGGATCGTTCATCTCAACACTTCCCTGGCGCGACAAATGGCGGACGCCCATAAACATCTACGGGCCGATTGGCCCCGTCACTCGCCGATTATGGATCGTGCCGATGTTGTGTCAAGTTGTCCCGGTGATTCCACCCTGTTGTTGCCCTTGCATATTTTGCCCTTGGGATAGCCGCAGAGGTTTATTGCCGTCACGGCGATGATTTCATGGACAGGACTCAAATTGTCCGATATGCTCAAAATTGGATCTATTGGTCCGAAATTGCCGGCGGCCGTCCGGTGTCGCTGGCTCCCCGGCGCGCGCGACCACTTCCCTGTGAATGGAGGCAACAATATGGTGAGATTCCTGACCACCGTCGCGATCCTGGCCTGCCTGACGGCGTGCAACTCCGGCTCCGGGCAGCAGGGATCAACGCAAGGGCAGTCCGCAGCCGCGGCGCAGCCCACGCCCGCGAAGTCGGACACGCCGCCCCTGGATCCGACCAACATTGTGAGCATCGCCCTCGGCTCGCCGGACCACACCACGCTGGTCGCCGCGCTCAAGGCCGCGGACTACGTGACCGGCATCTCGAACCCCGGCCCGCTGACGGTCTTCGCTCCCACCAATGCGGCCTTTGCCTCGCTGCCGGCCGGCACGGTCGAGAACCTGGTCAAGCCGGAGAACGTCGCCCAGCTCCGTCACATTCTGCAGCACCACGTGGTGCCCTCCGTCTACACCGCGGCGGGCCTGCGCGACGGACAGGAACTGGGCATGGTCGACGGCACGCGGGTGACCGTTCGCGTGAGTGACGGCCAGGTCACGATCGACGGCGCCAGGATTGTCGCCTCGATCAAGGCGTCCAACGGGATCGTGCATGTGATCGACAAGGTGCTGCTGCCGCCGGCCAGGAACTGACGACGCCGGCCAGGTGCGTGCCTTCGGGGACGACGATTCGGACCTGTCCCGCACCACCTTCGCTCCATGGCGAGGGCTTGCGCCCGTCCGCGCCCAAGCCGGCCTGTGTGCGGGTCCGGTGCCCGGTTTCGGCATCATCCAGATCCGGGTAGAGCCTGACGAGGCCATCGGGACAGAGGCCGCTGGAGAAGGTGGCTTCGGCGTGATTGGAGATGTAGGACAGTCGATCAGATGGCTGGTCGGCACCGCATGTTTCACAACCTAAAAAAGTCTATTAATTAACTATGTTTTCTGACATAATGCTTTCAACAGGCGCCCCATGTCGCACCTCTTAGCAGACAGCAATATACCACAGGCGTCCTAAGTTATTGTCCGGTTGGAGATTCCAGGGTCAGTGATCAAGGAGAAAACAGTCATGCTGCTGTTCCGCCACCTCGCGTTTGTCGCGTCGATCAGTTGTATCGTCGCCGTGGTCGAGGCTGCGGACGATCCACAGCACCAGTCGCAGCCTACCGTTCCGGCCGCCGGCCAATCAGCCGTGCTCCAGCGCGGCGGTCCCCCCGAAAGTCGGCCCCTCAGCCTCGACGCTGCGCCCGGCATTCCGGACCTGCCGGAGAACCAGGCCGAGATCGAGGCGCTGCGCCGGGGCGAAATGACGATGGAGCCGACGGCCACGTCCGCTCCGGCTCCTGCCGTCGATGCGGAGCGGGAAGCCCGCCGCATCGCTTTTGCCACCGTCGTGTCGGCGCAGGACGCCAAGGTACAGGCGCTGACCGATCGTCTCGCGTCCGTTTCCGGCAGCGACGACCGACTCGCGCTCCAGATGGAGATTGAGCGCGAGAAGCTGGCGACCCAACGGTTGCTGCTCGAACTGCAGCTGGATTTCGCGATCCGCACCGGCAACGAGGCCCAGATCAACGGTATCAAGTCGGCGCTCGAGGCCTGGGATGCCCCGCGTCCCGTGCTGCAGCCGATCGATCGTCCCGCTCCCGCCAACCCCGGTCGCTAGCCAACAGGAGGCATGACATGCGCAAGCTATTTTGCTTCCTGGTGACAGCCGTTGCCCTGCTGGGTGCCGGCGGTACCCGGGCAGACATCGGCCCTCCCGTCACTGTCAGGATTCTCGGCGAACCGCGAGCCGCCGAGCCCGGAGTTCCGTTCGTTGGTCGGTTGGAGATCACGACGGGCGGGCGTCTGGTGCTGGATGACCTGAAGTTCGGCGGTGAGGGTTGGGACCAACTGTCGCTGGCGGTGGCGCCGCAGGTGAGCGTGGACAAGAGCCGGCCGCTGGTCCTCGACTTCTCGGTCGTGACGGACGACCCCGGGCAATGGTTGGAACTCACCTGTGCCGTGGACGGCATTCCCGTCGTCAGGCATTTCGACCTTTCGGCGGCAACGATCGCCGGCCTGCAGACTGTGGGAACAACCTCGTCGGTGACACCCACCGACGACGTGATGCCGCTGACGGACGAGACCCGGGTCTCGCCACAGCCGGCGGTTTCCGAGCCGACCGCCAAACGGGAGCCCGGCGCCGGGGAGAAGTCGCGCAGCATCCGTGTGCACGGACGTTTCACCTATCAGCGGACCGACGGCTGGACCATCGGTGCCGACGGCGTGACGGTGCGCGTGTTTGACGACAATAGTCCTCTCGGCAGCACGGAACTGGCCGCGGTGGCCACCAACGCCCAGGGCTGGTACGACGTGACCTTCACCTGGAA
>CAIOLW010000129.1 GCA_903859215.1 uncultured bacterium
CGCGAGGACTGTCCCTGAAACACGCGCTGCAAGCCCTTCTGACAGACACGCAGCCTTTCGCGCACGCCTCCGATCGATTATTGTGGTCGGCTAACGCATGATTGGCGCCCCAACCCAGAGGCGGAGAATGAGCGACGACCAGACCGTCGGACCTTCCCTGATCAAACTCGGCAAATTGGCGAACGCGCGGGATTTCGATAAGCTCGAGGGCCTCTGGCCCGACGCCCTTTCCCGCGGCGACTACACCTGGCGCGAACTCGCCCCCATCGCCGGGCAGGTCGGCCGCCAGAACGCCCCGACCCGCGCCGAGCGGATGCTGATCGTGCTGGTCGAGTGGGTCGAGGCGCAGAAGGGCGCCGAGGTGGCGCTGGTCGCCGTGCGCGAAGCCGCGATGCAGCAGCCCACTGCCGCGGGACTGAGCAAGCAGGCGCGGCGACTCTACCTGAGCCAGTACCCGGACTTCGCCGAACTGCCCGACCTGATCGATCTCCTGCTGGAACGCGAACCCAAACTCGATGCCGCCCTGGTCCTGGTCGACCTCTACACGCGCCTGCAGCCGGGCGCGTTCGCATTGGATCGTTCGTTCCTGGTGCCGGGCATGGTCGAGAAGGTCGAGGCGCGCAATGGTCGCCTGACGCTCATCTTCCAGGACCGCCGCGCGGAGTACGGCCCCGAGAGCGTGCTGAAGCTGTCGCCGCGGCCGGCCGACGACTTCGGCGCCATGATGCTCTATGTGCCCGGGCAGCTGCGCGACATGGCGGCGAACGACCCGGCCGCCTTCGTGAAGCTTGCCCTGAAGTCGAGCCGCGAGGGCCGCGTCATGTACAAGGACCTCAAGGGCCACCTGGTCCAGTTGCTGGACGAGAAGGGCTGGAAGGACTGGTGGAACACCGCCAAGCCCGCCCTCAAGCGCGACCCGATGATCGGCATGTCCGACGGTTCGCAGCCCAGCTTCAAGATGCTGCGCCAGGCCGACCGCTTCGAGGACCGCATGCGGCGCGAGTTCGACTTCGCCAAGACGCCGCAGGAGAAGCTGCTGAAGGTGCTCGGCCTCTTGGACGAGCTGAACCGCGGCGAGCGCGGCGGCGAGAACGCGGCGATCGACGCGGACCTGCTGGTGCACCTGGGCAACGGCGCCGCGAAGGTGGCCGTCTCGCAGCTGACCGAGAATCCCTCGCTGGCGCTGGCCGGCCTGGCGCTGCACGCCGAGATGGCTGCGCGCGGCGCGGCCGTGGCCAAGCCGAACCCGCGGGCGGCCGTGCAGGTGCTCGAGCGCATCGGCGATCCCGGACATCTCTGCCAGGAACTTCCCGAGCACCTGCTGATGCGTGTGCTGACGTACCTGCGCGAGGCGATGCCCGAGCGTTGGGGCGCGGTGTGGGCCTCGGTCCTGATGCGCACGGGCCGTCGCCTGTGCGAGACCATCACGCGCGCGCTCCTGGAAGCCGGCCAGCAGGAAGTGCTGACCACCGCGTTGATGCAGGCCATGGAGAAGCCGACGGCCAGCCCGGAACTGCTGTGCTGGGCCTGGCGCTCGATGCACGGCTCCAACCAGGCGACGGCGTTCATGGCGACGCATCCGATCCTGTCGGTGACGCGCGTGGCGGACGCCATGTTCGCGCTGCTGGACGGCAGCGGCCGCCTGTACGGCATGTCGATGGAAGAAAAGCACCTGAAGGTTCTCGAGGCCGCGCGCGCGTCGCTGACCGTCCAGAACAGCCGGCCGCTGCTGGCGCTGCTGGAGCAGGCCGACCGCGTCGACGCCATCCGCCTCAAGAAGGTGATCGAGGAGAACGCCGGCCTGACCCCGGCGCAGCGCACCCAGCTGCTGGGCTACCTGCGCGCCCGCTTCGCCGACATCTTCATCGAGGCCACGCGCGAGTGGCAGGATGCGGCTTCCATCTACACGACCGAGACCGGCCTGCGCAAGACCGAGGCGGCGTTCAACCACATCGTCACGGTGGAGATCCCCGAGGTGGCGCGCCAGATCGGCGAGGCCGCCTCGCACGGCGACCTGAGCGAGAACTCCGAGTACACCGCCGCGCTGGAGAAGCGCGACCAGCTGGCCAGCCGCGCCGCGCGCCTGGAAAGCGAACTGTCCGCCGCCCGCATGATCAGCCATGACATGTCCGTCACGGGCTTCGTCAATGTGGGCACGCGGGTCAGGGCCATCCAGATCGAGACGGGCGCCGACGAGGTCTACACCTTCCTGGGCCCGTGGGACACCGACGTCGAGAACCGCGTCCTGAACTACCAGGCGCCGCTGGCGCAGGCGTTCATGGGCGCGCGCGTCGGCGACAAGGTGTCGTACGGCGAGGAAGCCGCCAGGCGCACGTGGGAAGTCCTGGAGATCGATTCGGCGCTGTGACCGTTCCCTCGGGCGCCGGCGGGACCCTGCGGGGGCGTGCCGGCGCCTTCTTTGCGCCTGGTCAATCCTCGACCATTCAGGCGCCTCGCTGACCGACCCCATCGTCCCGGCATTCGTATCCAACCTCATGTAATGCCGCCGAATCGCCGTCGTCCGCCGGCATTCATCCTGTCTTAACTTGTTCCCATAAATAAAGTTACGGCGATGGCGACGGGCTCCTCCCCGCAGGGCAGCCGTTTCCCCTGCCCGGAATGCTTCTTGCGCTGCGGACGTGGATCATCATCGGAGGAGTCCGCCCAAGGAGGGGGAATGCCCCAGGTCAAGACCAAGCGGCTGGGCCAGATATTGGTGGAATCGGGGGCCATCACTCCCGAGAAGCTGGACCTGGCGCTGCGCGAGCAGAAGCAGACGGGCGAGAAGCTCGGCGTGATGCTGCAGCGCCTGGGCATCTGCACCGAGCGCGAGATTGCGCGCGTGCTGGCCAGCCAGGCCGGCGTTGCGTGCGTGGACCTCACGCGCATCGAGGTTGACCGGGCCGTGCTGGCCCTTGTCGCGCGCGACTACGCCGAGGCGAAGTCGCTGCTGCCGTTGCGGCTGCAGGGCAGCACGCTGCAGGTCGCGATGGCCAATCCCCTGGACCTGGTCACTGCCGACGAGCTGGCGCGCCTGACCGGTCGCTACATCGAGGTCGTGCACGCGCCCGAGAGCGAGATCAAGGACGCCCTGCTGCGGCACTTCGGCGGGCAGGCGGGCAGCGGCGACGATATCCCGCAGCTGGTCGAGGCGGCGCGGCGCGCCCTGGACGCCGGCGGCAACCTGGGCCAGGAGGATTCGCCCTACATCCGCCTTGTGGACGGCCTGCTGCGCCAGGGAGTGCTCGACGGCGCCACCGACATCCACCTCGAGCCCGAAGAGAAGGTGCTGCGCTGCCGCTATCGCATCGATGGCCGGCTGGTGCAGGGCGCCCTGCTGCCGAGCGAACTGCTGCCCATCGTGGTCACCCGCATCAAGATCATGGCCGAGATGAACATCTCGGAGAGCCGCGTGCCGCAGGACGGCCGCATCTTCTTCGACGGCGGCCGCAAGAAGGTGGACATGCGCGTGTCCACCTTCCCCACGGTCCACGGCGAGACCATCGTCTGCCGCATCCTGGACAAGGAATCGCTGATCGTCGGCCTGGACCGGCTGCGGATGCCCGAGGCCATGCTCGAGGAATTCCGGCGCGACATCACGCGCCCGAACGGGATCATCCTCGTCACGGGCCCGACCGGCTCGGGCAAGACGACGACCTTGTATTCCGCGCTGACGTTCCTCAACCGCCCGGACACCAAGATCATCACGCTCGAGGATCCGGTCGAATACGAACTGCCGGTCATCAACCAGGCGCAGGTGAACAACGCGAAGGGCTTCACCTTCGCCAGCGGCCTGCGTGCGGTGTTGCGCCAGGACCCGGACATCCTGCTCGTAGGCGAGATCCGTGACACCGAGACGGCGCAGCTCGCCATCCGCGCCGCGCTGACCGGCCATCTCGTCTTCAGCACGCTGCACACCAACAGCGCCGCCGGCGCCATTCCGCGCCTGCTGGACATGGGCATCGAGCCGTTGCTGCTGTCGGCGACGCTCGTCTCGGTCGTGGCCCAGAGACTGGTGCGCCAGGTCTGCGAGGCCTGTGCGGAGCCCGTGGTGCCCGATCCCGCCCAGTTGGCCATGCTCGACCTCCACCCGCGCGACCTGGAAGGCGGCAGGACACGCCAGGGACGCGGTTGCACCATGTGCCGGCAGACCGGCTACCGCGGCCGGATGGCCGTGTTCGAGTACCTGGGCGTCGACGATCGCCTGCGCCGCCTCATTGCCGATCGGCGCGACGTGACCGAACTGGAGAAGTCCGTCCGCGAGTGCGGCCGCCTGATCCTGCGCGACGACGCCATCGCGAAATACCGTGACGGCCACACCACGCTGTCCGAAGTGATGAGGGTCGTGTCATGAGGGAGTTCCGTTACGAGGCCCTCACGAGCCAGGGCTCGACCATCTCGGGCGTGCGCCAGGCCGACACCAGCGAACACCTCGGGGGCATCCTGCTGGAGCAGGGGCTCGTGCTGCTGGGCAGCCGGCCCACAATCCACTCGCTGGGAGGCGCCTGGTCGCCCTCGCGTCGCGCGGCGCGCAAGCACCTGGGTTCCTTCACGCAGCACATGGCCACCAGCCTGGGCGCCGGCGTGCCTGCCGTCACCGCGTTGCGCGACTACGAAAACGAATGCAGCGGCCCCTTCGCCGTGCTCCTCACCGAGCTGCGCGTCGCCGTCACCAGTGGCTCCCAACTGGACGAGGCCTTCGGGCACCACCCCGACATCTTCACGCCGGTGTACCTGGCGCTCATCACGGCCGGCCAGGATTCCGGTGGTCTGGACGAGGCCTTCAACGACCTGACGGCGTATCTGGAATGGCAGGACGACCTGCACAGCCAGACGACCCAGGCCATGATCTATCCCGTGATGCTGCTCACGGCCGTCATCGGCCTGTTCCTGATGATGGTGCTCTTCGTGATGCCGCGCTTCGAGGGCCTGTTCACGGCCTCGGGCATGGACCTGCCGCCGCTGACGGTGGCGATGCTCGACCTGGGCCGGTTCTGCGGGCACTGGTGGTGGGCGATTCTCGGCGGCGCCGCGCTGGCGGCCGCCGGCATGCGCCTGGCGCTGGCCACGAAGCGCGGCGCGTACGTCCTGGACCACGTCCTCCTGCGCCTGCCGGTGGTCGGCACGTTCGTGCACAAGCTGGCACTGTCGCGCTTCGCCAAGTCGTTCGCGATGATCTTCGCCTCGGGCGTTGACCTGCTGCGCCTTCTCGATCTCATGCGCGGCGTTGTCGGCAACCGCGTCATGGCGAGCCAGTTGCGCACGATCCGGGCCCAGGTGGCCAGCGGCATGTCGCTGACCGAGGCCTTCGCGTTGGCCGACACGTTTCCGCCGCTGGTCCAGCGCATGATCGCGGTGGGTGAGCGTACCGGCTCGCTGGACAAGGTCATGCTGCTGGTGTCGCGACAGATCGACAAGGAACTGCCGCGCGACCTCAAGCGCGCATTCACGGTGTTCGAGGGCCTGGTTCTGGTGCTTCTGGGAGCCATGGTCTGCCTGGCGGCCCTGTCGTTGCTGATGCCGATCATGTCGATCCGGCCGAACATGCACTAGGTGGTGAGGGATGAGGATTGAACTGAAAAGGCGCGCGCACCCTGATCGTGACGGCTTTACGCTGATCGAGATCGTGGTCGCCGTCGCTATCGTCGCGATCCTGGCGGGCACCGTCGCGCCGCTGGCGTTCCGCGAGCTCGTCCGCGCCCGCGAGGACGCCACGCTGAAGGAGCTGGACGGCCTGCAGCAGGGCCTGTTGAAGTTCTATGCCGATACCGGCCGCTTCCCGACCGAAGCCGAAGGCCTGGCGGCGCTGCTCTCGAACCCGGGCGCCGTGGGCTGGCAGGGACCCTACGTCGGGGGCGGCAGCGGCGTGCCGCTGGTCGAGGCCACGACCGATGCCTGGAACCGGGCCTATGCCTACGACGTCGCGCCGGTCACGGTGCCGGCCGGCGTCGCCGATGTCATCGTCGCCAGCAGCGGCATCGACCGCGCCATGACGTTCGGCAGCGTCGGCGCCACCTGGACCATCAGCGGCACCGGGGACGACCTGCTGTCGCTGGTCGCCACAGGCCCGCTCAACCGCGAGAAGATGGAGGACTGCCGGCAGGAGCTGGCGGCCATCGCCGACGCGGCGCGCCGCTATTTCGAGGACCACGCGGCCTTCCCGACGACGGCCGCCGACCTGGCGGATGCCTACCTGGATGCCGGGATCGACGCCGGGGCGCTGACCGATCCCTGGCATCGCGCCTACGCCCTGATCGTGGACGACACGGGAGCCAATCCTCCCGACTTCATCACGCGCAGCTGGGGGCCCAACCGCACCGACAACAACGGAGGCGGCGACGACATCAACCTGAACGTCAGCAGCCTGCCGCCCGCGCGGAAGATGACCCTGTACAAGCTGGAGATCGCGCAGTCGGCCCTGAACCTCAACACGGGGCTCGCGCTGGCCGGGAACTGGCAACTGGTCGATCGCGCCGCGCTGGGAATCGATGCGGGGTTCACCAATGACGGCTGGGGCCGTCCGTTCGCGATCAATGCCGCATCGCGCACGATCTTCTCTTCGGGCGCCGACGGGAACGTCCTGACGACGATGGACAACGTGCCGGCGGGCATCGGGCCGGGCTAGCGGCCGCCCGGCGGACGAGGCCGACGGACAACGATTCGAATCGCGCCCTGGACGGCGCGGAGAGGTGACGGCGGACGTGAAAAACAGATGCGGATTCGGCATCCTGCGCGGCAGCGGCGGCAAGGTTGTCGTCGGCCTGCAGCGCGAGGGGCGCGGCCGGTGGACCGTGGGCCAGCTCGAGCGCATTGCGCCCGAGGGTGGGCCTTCGGCGGCCCTGGGCAAATTGATGGTCCGGGAAGCCGGTCGCGTCGCCTGGATGTTGGATGACACCGAGGCGCGCAGTTCGGTGGTTTCGCTGCCGCCCCTCAAGGCCTCCGAACTGGATCGGGCCGCACGTGGGCTTGCCGCCCGCAATGACGGCGGTGTCCCTGAGTCCTGGGTCGTGGCCTGCCAGGCCGCGCCTGTCCGCAGTGGCGGCCATGCGCAGGACCGTCGGCAGCAGCAGGTATTCATGCTCCAGGCGACTCGCGCCGTGATCGAGGCCCAGATGGCCGACGCGGAGCGATGGAGCGTGCGGCCGAGCCTCATGCTGCCGTCGTACCTCGCCCTGGACCTCCTGTACCGGCGGCACGGGCCCGAGCGGGACGAGCATGCCGCGTGGAACCTCGTCTTCGTGGGCAGCGACGCATCGTTCCTGTGCATTTCCACGCGCGACCACGTGTTGCTCACGCGCCGCCTGCCCCAGGACCTGTCGCAAGGTGGCGACCTCGATGAGTACCTCGGCCGGATCGCCACCGAGACGGAACGATCCATCTTCTTCGCGCGGCAGACCGAGCATTCGCCCCAGGTGGCGCGCGTCATCGTCTGCGGCGACCGCAAGCTGGCGCCGCTGGTCGTGGCGCGCCTTCAGCAGCTCGACTTGGCGCCGTCGATCTATTGGGACATCGAGTCGGAGTTCACCTGGAACGAGATCGAGCCGCAGGCCGATGACCTGCTGGCGGTCGCCGGGGCCCTCGCTGCCGGCGAGGGATCGCCGTTCAGCCTGTGCCCGCGTGGCCAACGCCGGCTCATGTCTGCGGCCGTGCGTCGGCGCAGCCTGGTCGGCGTGGGCGCCGCCCTGGCGGCCGCCGTGCCGCTGCTTCTGGTCGGCGGACTGATGACAGCCCGCGTTCAGGGTGAATACCTGAACAAGGCGCGCGTACGGTTGCGCGACGCGGAGGTGCGCGCGGCACAGGCCGACGAAGCCTACCGGGCCCAGCGCGTGCTGCTGGCCCGCGAAAGCCGCATCGCGATGTTCACCGCGGATCGCCCGGACCTGGAATCGGTGCTGCGGCGCCTGACGGCGTTGACGCCGCCCGCCGTGGTCTACAAGTCGCTGGAGCTGCAGGAGCAGGGCGCCGGCGTCTTCTCGCTGCACCTCGAAGGCGAGAGCGTGGCCGCCAGCGGCGCCGACGCGCAGGCGTCCTTCGTCGCCTTCATGGGTGCGTTGCGCGCCTGCGACTTCGCGGTCATGGAAGGCGAACCTCGCCGCATGCTCATCCGCCCCGGCGAGGAATCCGACCCGGGAGAACGTACGCAATTCAGCCTGGACCTGCAGTTGGGCGCGAAAGCCCCTGCGAGCGAGGTGTCCCATGAAGATGTCGCTGCACAGACGCCCTAGCCGGCGGGTTGCCCTGACGGGTGCCGTCGCGGTCGTGTGGCTCGCCGCCCTGTTCGGCGGAGCCCTGCCCGCCTGGCGACGCGCCCTGAACCAGCATCGGGAAGTCCAGCAGGTCGAAGCCCGCTTCCAGGATCTGGACCGCTGGTCCGTCGCCGGGGTGCGGCTCGAACACTCCCTGGCCGGGCGCGAAGCGGCCGTGACGCCGGTATGGGAGCGCCTGTTTCCTGCCGAACGTCGCTGCGAGGCCCTGTTCCTGGACCTGGCTCGGGTCGCCGACGAGAGCGGCGTCGACCGGTTCGAACTGCACGAACTGAAGGGCGACGAGATGGCCACGGTCCCGGCCGTGTCGGCGTCGTCGACGGACGCGGTCGCCCCGACGGCCGTTGCGGACTC
>CAIOLW010000130.1 GCA_903859215.1 uncultured bacterium
CGCACCATGCCCGAGAGCGCGAACACCTTCGTGCCCTTGCTGCCGGCCGTGCCCAGCGCGGCGAAACCGGCGGCTCCCCGCTGCATGATGGCCGGCACGTTCGCGAAGGTCTCCACGTTGTTGATGACGGTCGGCTTGCCGAACAGTCCCGACTGGATGGGATACGGCGGCCGCGGCCGCGGCATGCCGCGCTTGCCCTCGATGGAGTGCATCAGGGCCGTCTCCTCGCCGCAGACGAAGGCGCCGGCGCCCATCTTGATGACGATCTCCAGGCTGAAGCCGCTGCCGAGGATGTCCTGCCCCAGCAGTCCATATTCCCTCGCCTGCGCGATGGCCAGCTTCAGGTTCTCGATGGCCAGCGGGTACTCGGCGCGGATGTAGATGTAGGCCTTGGTGGCGCCGATGGCGTAGCAGCCGGTGACCATGCCCTCGAGCAGGCGGTGCGGGTCCGACTCGCAGACCGCGCGGTCCATGAACGCGCCGGGGTCGCCCTCGTCGGCGTTGCAGATCATGTACTTCTGCTCGCTCGGGTTCTCCAGCGCCATCTTCCACTTGCGGCCGGTGGGGAAGCCGCCGCCGCCGCGTCCGCGCAGGCCGCTCTTGATCACGTCTTCCACGACGTCCTCGCGCTTGCGACCGCTCAGGACCGCGTGCAGCGCCGAGTAGCCGCCGCGGGCGATGTACTCGTCGATGGAGTTGAAGTCGATGATCCCGGAGTTGGCCAGCACCACGCGCTTCTGGATGGCCAGGAAGGGATGGTCGCCCAGGTCGCGGATGCCTTCCCAGGCCTGCAGGCCGGCAGCGGGGAACTGCCCCAGCGCTGCGCCCGCGGTCACGCGGCCGGCCAGGACCTGGTCCAGCAACGCGTCCACGCGGTCGGCGGTGACGTTGCCGAAGGAGACGCGCGTGCGGCCCGGCAGCTGGACGTCCAGCAGCGGCTCTTCCGAGCACAGGCCGATGCAGCCCACGCGGCGGAACTCGACATCGAGTTCGTGTTCGGCGCACCAGGCCTGCGCGCGGGCCAGGGTCTTGTCCGCGCCGGCGCCCAGGCCGCAGGTGCCCGAGCCAACGAAGATGACGGGCTTCGCGACGCGCTCACCGCGCAGGCCGCACATCAGGGCTTCCAGTTGCGCGCCCTCGACACCGAACGGGCCGGAGCGCAGGGCCTTCAGCAGGGCCGGCGCGTGGAGGGGCGAAGCGTCCCAGCATGACGAGAGGTTGGGATCACGCGTCGGCATGGGTCGGCTCCTTCGCGCGGCATTCATCGAGGATGCGCTGCAGCTTCATGGGCGTGACCTTGGCGTAGAACTGCCCGTTGATGTTGACCACCGGCGCGAGTCCGCACGCGCCCATGCACGCCACCGTTTCCAGGCTGAACTGTCCGTCACGGGTTGTCTCGCCCGGCTGGATCCTGAGGGCCTTGGTGACCAGCTCGAGGGACTTGGCGGAACCCTTCACGTGGCAGGCCGTGCCGCGGCAGACCATGACGTGGTTGAGTCCCTTGGGTTGGAAGCGGAACATGTTATAGAAGGTGGCGACGCCGTAGATCTTGCTGGCGGGCAGGTTCAGGGCCTGGCCCACCCGCGCGATGGACTGCTGGGACAGGTAGCCGTCCCGGGCCTGCACCTCCTGCAGGATGGGGATGAGGCTGTCCCGGCCGGCGTCGGGATGATCCCGGAGGATCAGGTCAACGTCCTTCAGGTCGAGCATGCGGCTGCTCCTTGGTGACAGGGCTGGGGCGGTTGGCGAAACTGGGCCGTAGCTGTTGTCGGCACATTGTGAATTGTTTAACAGTGCTAATTTGGTGACGACGGGAAGAAAGTCAACCCGGACTTGGCGAATGATGCGCTGATGCGAAAGTCGTTTTCAAAATCACCGAGAAGGTTGTGGAAATGATGGTTATACCTGAAAGTTTTGTGCCCGGCAGTCCTGTGGGATTTTGATATCAGGTAAGACGGGCGCCGGTGGGCCGGAAGTTGGAGATGAGGCTCCCGGCGGTCCCGGACCGGTGGAACACCCCTTGCAAGTCGTCCCCCGGACCCATCGATCCGGGTGGCCCCTGCCGCCGCCCACCCTGTCTCCGCGCCCGAGAGGACGACCATGCGGTTGCCGTCCGCCAGGACGACATCGTTGACGCCGGGAGCCCGCCTGGGGCTGTTTGCCGCCCTGATGGTGGCATTCACGCTCATGCCGGCGTCCGTCCGCGCGACCACCGTCGATGGTCGTCCGCCCCATTTCCTGCGCTTCAGCATCCAGGACCCGGACGGCAAGTTTTTCCCCAATGGCGAGGTGGAATTGTGCCGCCACGGGGGAGGCTGCGTGTACGCGGACATCGACCGCGGGTACCCCGGCCAGTTCATCGTGCCGGGTGACAAACTGGTGCCGGACGCCCTCTACCAGATCCTGGTCTACGACAACGACGTGGACGTCGTGTACGAGATGCGCGACTGGCGCTACGTGGCCGCCGACTTCGACCCGGGCTACGACATCCTGCTGGGTGTGGATAAATTCAAAGTCTACGCGAGATTCCGCGGCCAGCCGGGCGGCGGGCTCACGTTCGAGATCGCCAACACGCTCAATCCCGAGTGGGAGGAGCGCGCCGGCCGCCTGCGGACGATGGCCGCAGACTCGCTGGTGCTGGTGCCGCGCCTGGTCGGGCGGGCCGTCGTGCCGGTGATGCTGGGCAGCCATTTCAAGGATGATCCTGCGGCCGCCGGCGGCGTGAACAGCGTCGACCCGGGTCTGGGCGTCGCGCTGGCGTGGCGCAGCCACTACCCGCACCGCATCGACACCAGCGAGCGCTGGCTGCCGTTCAGCGAGTTCACGCTTGGTTGGGACGGCAACCGCTACGAGACGGACCAGGTGCTGACGCCCGGCCGCTCGAGCGACGTGTTCTTCCACCGGTTGACCGTCGGTTACGGCGTCGGCCGGCTGAGCCCCAACGGCGACACGCAGGTCAGCCTGTCGGTGGTCGCCGGCGCGGGCGCGGTGCTCGACGGCACCGAACTGCTGAGATACCGCGGCCGCGAGTACCGCATGTTCGGCGCCGGCGTGCGCCTGACGGCCATCCGCGAGGTGGCGTCGGGCAGCGGCGTGCGCCTCGGGCTGTGCGGCGTGGTCGAGGTGTTGCGCTGGTGGGCGCAACCCGTGGAAACGGATCACTGGTACGGCCTGGCGCCCTCGGCGGCGCTGGGCGTGGCGTTCTACTAGAAGGTGGCGGGCGTGAGCCGACGGCACGACAAGCGGGCGATGGCGGGGCGGGGCAGCCGGTGGTGGCTGCCGGCGCTGGCCATGCTGTCCGCCGCGCTGCTGGGCTTCGCCACCGGCTGCGACAACAAGGACAACGACTGGAACGACTTCGCGCCCGAGCGCAGGATCATGACCGTCGCCACCGACACGCTGCGCCTGGCCGAGGGCGGCATCGCGCGCACGCTCACGGTGACGCTGCTGATGGTGCCGGACGACACGGTGTTTGTGAACCTCGAGGCGGTGGGCGGCCAGGCCGTGGCCGAGCCGTCGGTGCTGGTCTTCGCGCCGGTCGACGACGAATGGGCGCAGCCCCGCACGGCGACCATCACGGCCGTCGACGACCGGTACCAGGAAGGCCGGCAGGAGGATGCGCTGACCGTGCTGGCGTCCTCGCGCGACATCGCCTACGACGGCCAGGGCGGTGTCGGCCTGGTGCCGCTGGTGATCGCCGACAACGACCAGGCCGGCGTCATCGTCTCGGAGACCAGCGTGCACCTGATCGAGGCGGCCGAAGGAGTGCTGGAGCAGAAGTACCACCTGCGCCTGACTTCACAGCCGACCGCCGATGTGACCATCACGATCACGCCGTCGCCGGCCGACCCGCGACTGCACATCGTGCCGCAGGCCGTCACCTTCACGGCCACGGACTGGGACCAGGAGCAGGTCATCCGCCTGTGGGCCGAACAGGACCAGGTCGATGCCGACAACCTCGCGATCACGATCAGCCACAGCGCCGCCTCGGCCGACCCGCAGTACGGCCCGGGGTTGGACATCGCGGATGTCGCCGTCGCGGTCTACGACAACACGCTGCCGCCCACCGCCACGCTGAGGCCGGCCGCGATCGGCGCATTGGCGCTGGACGAGGCGCACCCGGCGACGACAGCCGACATCGAGATCGTGCTCAGTCACGCCAGTTCGCTGCCGGTGCAGTTGCACCTGGCCACCGTCGACGGCACGGCCATCGGCGGCGCGGACTACGTCTCCATCGACCAGGACGTCACGTTCCAGCCGGGCGATGCGCTGACGCGCGTGGTGCACCTGCAGGTGCTGGACGACGACGACCTGGAGGATCCCGAGGCGTTCGAGGTCGTGCTGGCCGGCGTCAGCAACGCCGTGATCGGCGCCGACGACCGCCTGGCCTGCGCGATCGTCGACAACGACCAGACCACGCTGACGATGTCCGTGGCGCCGGCGACCGAGGACGCGGGCTCGGCCCAGTTCGTGGTCAGCATCCCGCACGCCGAGCCGCTGCCGATCACCTTCACGTTCACGACCGCGGCGGCCACCGCGACCAGCGGCGCCGACTACGCGGCGGTCAGCGCGCCGTTCGTCATCGCCGCCGGGCAGACGCAGCGCATCATCCCGGTGGTGCTGCTGGCCGATCCCTACCACGAGGGCGACGAGACGTTCACGGCGAACCTGTCGCAGGTGTCGGCCAACGCGCACTGGGCGGGGACGGCGGTCACGTGCACGATCGTCGACGACGACCCGCAGTCCATCGCGCTTGACGGCGTGACCGTGGGCGAGGCGGGCGGCACGGCGGTCTTCACGCTGCGGCTGCAGGCGCCGTACAACGCGCCGGTCACGCTGGCGGTTTCCACGCTGGCGGGCGACGGCCTCGGTTCGGCCACGGGCCAGGAGGACGCCGCCGCCGGCAACGACTACACGGCGGCGACGGGCGCCACCTGGACCATCCCCGCCGACGCGACGACGGCCACGTTCCCGGTCACGCTGCTGGCGGGCACGCAGGCCGAGGCGCTCAATGAATACTTCCGGCTGCGCATCGACAGCGGCAGCCGGCCCGGGTTCGCGGGCCTGGTCGCCACGGCGACGGTGGTTGACGACGACCAGCCGCTGCTGGCGGTGGCCGACGTCGCGGTGGTCGAGACCGCCGCGCAGGCCGTCTTCACCGTGCGGCTGGTCAATGCCCTCGGTCAGGCGATCACCAGCACCGCCGACGTCACGTTCCGCGCCGACACCGTCGACCAGACGGCCAGTTCGGCCTCCGACTACACGGCCGTCGGGCAGGTGTTCACCATCGCCGCCGGCCAGGGCAGCGTGAGCGTGCCGGTGACGCTGCACGACGACGCCTGGGACGACGACAACGAGACCTTCGTCCTGCACCTGTCGGCCGCGACGAACGCCGTCATCAGCCCGACCGAGGCGGACGCCTTCTGCGCGATCACCGACGACGAGTTCCCCTCGATCAACCTGGGCGCCGTGCTGGCGCGCGCGAACGAGGGCAGCACGATCACCTTCACGGTCAGCCTGACCACGCAGCGGCAGTCGGCCACGGCGTACAGCCTGACTTTGCTGCCGGGCACGTCGCAGGGACCCGGCGTGGACTACACGTTCACGCAGAACGGCGCGCAGGTGATCCCGGCCTTCACGTCGTCGGTTTCCTTCACCGTGCCGCTGCTGGACGACCAGGTGACGGGCGAGGCCGACGAGGTCCTGCACGCGTCCATCGCGGGCGCCAACGTGGCGCTGGGTGTGACGGGGCTGGACCTGACGATCGTCGACGCGCCGCGCGTGTCCATCGCTGCGGCGCCGGCCGTGGTCGAGGGCCAGAACGCCGTGTTCCCGGTGACGCTGAACGCCGCCTCGACGGCGCCGGTCACGTTCCGCGTGCAGTTCTCGAGCGCCACGGCCAACGTGCTGAGCGATATCAACGGCGCGAACACCGGGCCGTTCACGATCCCTGCCGGCTCGACCACGGTCAACGTGCCGGTGCCGACCATCGCGAACGACGGCGGCGACAACGCCGTCGAGACGTTCACCACCACGCTGATCCTGCCGACGAACGCGACGCTGAGCGGCTTCAACGCCGCCGTGGGCACGATCACCGACGGCGACCCGTCGCCCCTGTCGTTCACGGGTCCGGCTACGGCGACCGAGGGCGCCGACATCGCCTTCACGGTGCACCTGGCCTGGACCAGCGAGGTCGCCATCCAGTTCTTCGTGCAGTTCACGGGCGGCACGGCGGCGGGATCGGGCATCGACTACGTCAGCGCGGGCACCGGCCCGTTCACGGTGCCGGCCGGCCAGGCGAACCTGACGATCAACGTGCCGACGATCGACGACGCCGGTCCCGAGCTGGCGACCGAGAACTTCACGATCACCGTCATCAACCCGACCAACGCGGTCGTGGGCGCGACGCCGACGGCAACGGGCAACATCCTCGACAACGACCAGCCGGTGCTGACCATCACCGCCGGCCCGGCCGTGATCGAGGGCGGCACCCTGTCGTTCACCGTGTCGATGGACCGCCAGTCGATCGTGCCGGTGACGTTCAACGTGATCTCGCTGGACGGCTCGACGCAGGGCGCTGCGGACTACACGGCCCCGAGCGGCCCGTGGACGATCGCCGCCGGCTCGACGACTCATGTCGTCCTGGTGCCCACGGTGCAGGACCTGGTGCACGAGAACCAGGAGATCATGGTGCTGCGGCTGGCGGCCAGTCCGGCCAACGGCGTACTGGGAGCGCCAGTCGAGGCGAACGGCGTCATCGACGACGACGATCCTTGATCGGGAGCCGTTGATCCGGACACGACCTGATCCAATTTGCGACCTGCTCAATTGCGCCGGCGCAACTCTCACCTCGTCGTGACGGTTGCGCCGGCGCCGTTGCATCCCCCCAAGCGGCCGCTTCCGGCCACCGGGGTGGTTGTCCTTCGTTCCCGATGGGGATAGATTGGAGTCGTGACGGCCGCCGCTGTCATCCCGGCCCGCGCAATCAAATGAGGACGCCATGCCGCTGACCCTCGCCTCGCTCCATGTCTACGCTGTGAAGGGTTGCCGCGGTACATCGCCAGCGAGCGCCGTCGCGCAGCTGCGCGGCTTTGCCGGCGACCGCCGCTGGATGATCGTCGACGATGCGGGCCGGTTCATCTCGCAGCGCTCGCACCCGGCGCTCGCGCTGCTCGAGGCCGAACTGACGGCGCAGGCGCTGGCCCTCGGGGCGGCCGACCGACCCGTGCTGTCGATCCCGCTCGACGCGGACGGCAGCCCGGTTCGCACGGGCGCTGCGCGCGAGGCCACGGTCTGGGACGACACCGTCCCGGTGGTCGATGCCGGCGACTTCGCTGCCGCCTGGTTGCACAACGTCCTCGGCACACCCGCCCGCCTGGTCCACATGCCCGCCGCCACCCATCGCGCCGTCGACCCGCGCTACGGCGCGCCCGGAGATGAGGTCAGCTTCGCCGACGGCTATCCGTACCTGCTCGTCTCGACGGCCTCGCTTGCCGACCTCAACGCGCGGCTCAAGAGGCCGCTGCCGATGGACCGCTTTCGCCCGAACCTCGTCGTGGACGGCTGCGCGCCGGAAGCCGAGGACGGCTGGCGCCGCATCCGCATCGGCTCCGTCAACTTCCGCCTGGTCAAGCCCTGCACCCGCTGCACGGTGACGACCATCGACCAGGCCACGGGCGTGCCCGACGGCCCTGAGCCGCTGCGCACCCTGGCCGGCTATCGCACCTGGCAGGGCGGCGCCCGCTTCGGGATGAACGTGATCGCCGAGGGAGAGGGTATCGTGCGGGTCGGGGACGATATCACCGTCCTCGACTGACCGGGTTGCCGTCCCTGCGCCAAGGTGCGACCTTGCCGTCCTACCCCCACCGGGAGGCCCCGCCTTGGACCGCGACCAGACCCGCGATTTCCTCGCCCGCATCGAACTTTTTCGCGACCTGACGCCCGACGAACTGGCCCGCCTCGGCGAGTTGCTGGAGCCGGTGACGCTGGCCCGCGGCGCCCACCTGTTCGAGGAGGGCGAGCCGCGCCGCGCGCTGCACGTGATCGAGAGCGGCGAGGTCGAGCTGTTCCGCTGCCTGCCGGGCGGCGGCGAGCGGCGCCTGGCGTGGTTCGGCCCGCGCGACTTCCTGGGCGAGGGCGGGTTGCTCGAGGACTACCCGCACTCCGCGTCGGCCCGCGCCCTGCTCGACTGCCGCATCCACCGGTTCGGCCGCGACACGTTCGTGGCGCTGATGGAGGCCGAGCCGCAGCTGGCGGCGAAGGTGATCTCGCGCATCGCGCGCGTCATCTCGCGCCGCATGCGCGGGGCCTCGGCCCATGTGGCGAACCCCGGCGCGCAGTACCTCAGCGGCCGCACCCGCACCGAACACGACCTGCTCGGCGACCGCGAGGTGCCCGACGAGTTCTACTACGGCATCCAGACCCTGCGCGCGGTGGAGAACTTTCCCATCAGCGGCGTCGTGCTGGCGCACCACCCGGCGCTGGTCGAGTCGCTGGCGATGGTGAAGGCGGCCTGCGCCCGCGCCAACGCCGAGCTGGGCCACCTGCCGCAGCCCATCGCCGACGCCATCGGGATCGCGTGCCACGAGATCATCGAGGGCAAGCTGCACGGCCACTTCGTGGTCGACCTGGTGCAGGGCGGGGCCGGCACCTCGACGAACATGAACGCCAACGAGGTCATCGCCAACCGCGCGCTCGAGCACCTCGGCTTTGCCAAGGGCGAGTACCGGCACTGCCACCCGAACAACCACGTCAATCTGTCGCAGTCGACGAACGACGCCTACCCGACGGCGCTGCGCGTGGGGCTGATCCGCTCCAACGTCGGCATCTGCAACGTGCTGCGCGAGCTGGTCGCCGCCTTCGCGGCCAAGGCCGCCGAGTTCACCGACGTGCTGAAGATGGGGCGCACGCAGCTGCAGGACGCCGTGCCGATGACGCTGGGCCAGGAGTTCGAGGCCTACTCGGTGACTCTCGGCGAGGAGATCGAGCGGCTCGAGCAGAACGTCGCCCTGTTCCTGGAAGTGAACCTGGGCGGCACCGCCATCGGCACCGGCCTGAACGCCGATCCCGCGTTCGGCGCCAAGGCCGTCGCGCACCTGCGCGACATCACCGGGCTGGAGGTGCGCCTGGCGCCGCACCTGATCGAGTCGACCATGGATACCGGCGCCTTCATCATGTACAGCTCGGCGCTCAAGCGCCTGGCCGTCAAGCTGTCGAAGATCTGCAACGACCTGCGACTGCTCTCGAGCGGCCCGCGCACGGGCTTCGGCGAGATCAACCTGCCGCCGATGCAGCCGGGCTCGTCGATCATGCCGGGCAAGGTCAACCCGGTGATCCCCGAGGTCGTCAACCAGATCGCCTTCAAGGTGATCGGCAACGACCTGACGGTGACGATGGCGGCCGAGGCCGGCCAGCTCGAACTGAACGTGATGGAGCCGATCATCGTGCAGAGCCTGCTCGAGTCGATCGACATGCTCGGCAGCGGCATGGAGACGCTGCGCGTGCGCTGCGTCTCGGGCATCACCGCCAACGTCGAGCGCTGCCGCGAGCACGTGCGGCGCAGCATCGGCGTCGTCACCGCGCTGAATCCCGTGCTGGGCTACGACGTGAGCACCGAACTGGCGCAGGAAGCGCTGATCACCGGGCGCGGCGTGTACGAACTGGTGCTGGAGAAGAACCTGCTCTCGCGCGAGGAGCTCGACCGGCTGCTATCGCCCGAGGCGATGGTGCGGCCGCGGAAGATCTAGCGCGGCGCGGCGCACTTGCGCCGGCGCAAGTCGTCACGAATTCGTTGCGCGCGCGGCATCATGGTGACAGGCGACCGCCGACGTGAACAAACACGCCGGCGGTCGTCTTTCTTTCCTGGGCATTTCCCTTGTTTGTGCGTTGACCGGAGAGGTGACGCGGAGCCAGAATCCAGGCCGGTGAGGGCGGTGGCGCGCGTCGCCGATGGCGGCGCTCGCCCTGCGGTGTGGAAGTGGCATCCGACCCGGGGAGATCGACATGAAGATCCTGCTGGCGATGATCTGCGTGGCACTGATGGCGACGGCGGCGGGCGCGGGCGCGGCCGAGGCGCCGGTCAACTGGATCGGGGTTTCGGGCGGCGTGTACTCGCCCCAGTCGAGCGACGTGGACGGCTATGACGCTGGGTTCGCCGGCAGCGTGTTCGTCGGCCACCGGCTCAGCCCGCGCTTCGCGGCGGAGATCGCGGCCGGGCGGTTCTCACTGGAAGGGCCGTCGGGCGAGTACATCGGGCAGATCTCGGGCGATGTGTGGAACGGCACGTTCGACATCACGGCGGTGCCGTTGACGGCGACGCTGCTGCGCGTGTTCCCGCGGGGCGAGACGTCCGAACTGTTCGCCGGCGCCGGCGTCGGCGCCTACCTGACCACCATAGATGCGCTGTTCACTTCCGATGGGCACCCCGACCAGTCGGTGGGCGACAGCGCGACGGCGCTGGGCGTGCACGGTCGCGTGGGCGGCCACTGGTTCCTGGGCGACAAGTGGGGCCTCGGCGTCGAGGCGCAGTACGTGTCGGTCACGCCCCAGTACGCCAAGGTGATCGGCGGCACCGAGTATTCGCGCGACTTCGGGCTCGACGGCTTCACGGCGCAGGGCCGGCTATTCCTCCGATTCTGACCCGCATGGGCGCGAACGTTGCGGAAACGAGGAGCGGCGGCAGCCCGGCCGGGTTGCCGCCGCCCCATCGGTCACGCCGCACGGCCCGCCAGCCGTTCCCCGCCCACGCGCAGGTAGATCGCTTCCATCGTGTCGACCCAGCGCTCACGCGGGAACTGGCGCTCGGCCAGGCCGCGCGCCGCGGCGCCGGTCACGGCCCGGTCCCGCGCCGGGTCCAGCCAACGGCCCAGGTGTGTGGCCAGGCTGTCGACGTCACGGCTCGTGAACAGGCTGCTGCAGCCGGGATCGCAGGCGATCTCGCCGCAGGCGCCGATGGCGGGCAGCACGACCGGCACGCCGCATGCCAGCGCCTCGCGCGCGGCGCGCGGGTAGCTCTCGCGACTCGACGCCAGCACGAAGAGGTCGTGCCCCCGCAGCAGTTCGGGCACGTCGTCGCGATCGCCGAGCATGGTCACCGAGTCCGTCAGGCCAAGCCGCGCGCGCTGCGCCTCAAGCGCCAGGCGCAGGGGACCATCGCCCACCACGGACAGCTGGTCACGGGGGGCCGTGCGCACGTGGCGCGCCCAGGCGTCCAGCAGCAGCTCGTGGTTCTTCTCCTCGCTCAGCCGCGCCACGCAGATGGCGCGCCGCCCCGCGGCCGGCGCCAACGTCAGCGACGCCGACGATGGCCGAAATCGGGCGAGGTCGATGCCGGAGTAGACGATCGAGCTGGCCTCCCCGGTCGCGGTGGCGTCCAGGCCGACGAGATCCCGCTCGTAGCGGTTCTCGAACGTGACCACGTCCGCGAAGTGACGCAGCACGCGGCGGGCCTGCGCGGCGCCCGAGGGGGTGTGCAGGTTGTGGATCGACGTCACCACCGGCTGGGACGCGCGGCCGAGGCGGCGCAGCAGTCCGGCGGCCATCGTGGCGCGGATCGACTGCGGCGCCAGGACGCCGATGTTGTTCCGGCGCAGCACTCCGTCGATGTCGCGGGCGCAGGCCAGCACCGCGGCGGGCGAGCCCAGCGGCTGCCGCACTTCGTGGAAGCGGGCGCCGGTGCGCTCGAGCGTCCGCGTCAGGTCGCCCGGCGCCGCGGCGACGTGGACGTCGTGGCCGCGCGCCACGAGCGATCCGGCCAGCTGGACGATGTCGGTCTGGGTGCCGCCGCGGCAGAAGCGGTCGGTCATCAGCATCAGGATCTCCACCGGGTCTCCTCAGCGGCCAAGCCGCAGGTTGGTGTCGTTCATCTCCAGGCCGCCTTCGCCCAGGGCCGCGAACAGGTCGGGCGCCCACTCGAACAGCTGCTCCAGTTCATTGATCCGCAACGCGCCGCTGACGGCGGCGGGCGGGCCCAGCATCACCAGGCGGTTGCCGGCGCGACGGCGCTGCACGCTCAGTTCGACGAGCCACGCGAAGCCGTCCAGGTCGATGCGGCGCATCTGCCGCAGGTCGCAGACGAGCGTTGCCGGCAGTTTGGCGGGCAGTACGGCCCCGGACAGCGCGGCGCCGTCCAGGTTGTGGCCGGCGTCGATGATGGCGGCGGCCGGCGAGAGGGAGCGGTACATGATCATGGCTAGCGTACCCAGGGAAGAGGTGAGAAGAAGACGCGCGCGAGCGCACGCGCGTCGGCGCGCAGGTGTTGCGCGGCCGTTTGCCGCCGCAGTCGGTAGGCCAGTTCGGCGACCAGGATGCGATCGTCGCCGCCGGCCCGTTCCGGGCGGCAGATGCCGGGGCGGACGCCGCGACGCGATGGGTGGTGGTTCTCGGGGGCGCCGTCGGCCAGCGCGTCTTCCAGCAGGCCGGGGCGCGGCCCAACCAGGTTGACGTCGCGCCGGACCAGGTTCCAGACCAGCGGCGCCGCCTGCACGACGAGCCGCGCCGTGTAGGTCAGCGGGTCCTCGAACCCGGAGGCGGGCTCCAGGCGCAGGGCCAGCCGGCGGAACGGCCGGCCGCCGAGGTCGTGGCGCCGCCGCTCGTGCGCGACGGAGGCAACGCTGCCGATCCTTCGGTCGATGCCGAGCATGTCCTCGGGCGCGTAGCGTGGGCGACGGCCGCCGGCGACCAGCACCAGCCACGCCGGGGGCAGCAGCGCGAGAGTCGCGGCCGAGAGTATCGCAAACGTGATCCCGTGCACGGCCACGCGCAGGAGGCGGAAGACCAGGTTCGCGGTGGCGGGCGAGGTCCGTGCCGCCCGGCCGGGTCGCGAACGCGGCGCGGTGGTCCCGAGCAGGCGTTCGCGCCGGCGGGCGTCCGCGACGGCGCGCTGCACGTGCTCCGCCACGACGTCGGCCTGCACCTGCCAGCCGAAGCGGCGCTCGATGAACTCGCGACCGGCGTGGCCCAGTGAGGCGGCGCGCGCCGGGTCGGCCAGCAGGTCGAGGATGGCGCGCGCCATCAGGGCGGGATCCGCCGCGATCATGATCTCGATCCCGTGGCGAGCGTTGATGCCCGCGTTCGCCAGGCGGGTGGCGACGACGGGTCGCCCGCTGGCCATCGCCTCGAGCACCTTGTTCTGGATGCCGGCGCCCGAGACCATCGAGGCCACACAGACGTCGGCCGTCGCGATCGTCGCGGCCATGTCGTCCACGTAGCCGGTGAACTCGACGCCGTGCGACGTCTCGAGCGGCAGCAGGACGGTCCGGGTCATCTTGCCCGCGGCGACGAAGCGCAGCGAAGGCGCTTCGCGCCTCAGGTGCGGCAGCACGTGGCGGGCGAACCACGCCACGGCGTCCTGGTTGGGCCGGTAGTCCAGGTTCCCCGTGAACATCACGACCGGCGCCGCGCCGTGGGCGCCCGGCACGGAGTCACGCGGCTGGAAGTGGTCGGTGGCGACGCCGTTGGGCAGGATCTGCACGGGGACGGCGCTGCGGCTCAGCGACTCCAGTTGGCGCGCATCGTCTGCGCCGGTCACCAGGCCGCCGCCGCAGGTCTCGAGCAGGCGCCGCTCGGTACGGCGCATGTTGCGCGACTCGAGCCCGTGGAACAGCGAGGCGGGAAAGCGTGATACCTGCCGGCGGCGCGCCCACTGCAGCGAGAGCGCATCGACGAAGTCGACCACCACCGGCAGGGGCGACAGTTCGCGGGTGACGCGGTCCAGGCGCGCCAGTTGCACGACGGCTGCCTCGTAGCGCCCCGAACGGGCCGCCGCGCCGGCCCGGGAGCGGAGCCCGGGAGAGTCGAACCAGCCGCACTGGGCCGGCCGTCCCGTGGCCATCGCCAGCACGGCGCCGACGGCCGCCCGCGCCCGTGAGTGCGGCACGACGACGATCTCTTCGCAGAAGCCCTGCAGTTCCACATCGATCCGCGCGAGCCCGGTAGTGTCCAGGCACATCAACGTGAGGCGGTAGTGGCGCGAAAGCCCCCGCAGCAGGTGCCAGGCGCGAAGCGCGTCGCCGTGGACATCCGCCGCCGGGATCCGCGCGGTCACGCACAACAGGCGGGGCAGGTTGTTGGTCTCGGCCATCACATTCCTCCGTGGGCTTCCGCGGGCGCCGCCGCCCGCTGCTTCCATGCGTGCCAGCGATCAAGGCCGCCCCGCAGCTTGGCCGCGAGCGTGGCGTTGTCGTCGCCGCCGGCGACTTCGGTGCGCGGCAGCAGGGTGGGGCGGGTGGCCGCTTCGATGACGCCCGGAGCGACCGTGGCGGCCCACGCGAAGCCGGCTTCCTCGACCATCATCGCGTGGCGCCCCTCGTGGGCGCCGCGCGGGTAGGCGAAGCCCGCGATGTCGTGCCCGAGCAGCTGGCCCAGCCGCCGGCGGCTGCCGGCGATCTCATGGCGCGCCGTGTCATCGTCGATATCGGTCAGGACATGGTGGCGCAGGCCGTGCGCGGCGATCTCGAAGCCGTCCGCGTCGAGCGACCGGATCATGTCGATCGTCAGGTACGGGCAGCCGTCGGACCACGTGTACTCCGGGGCCAGGTTGCGGGGGAAGAGCGCGAACTCCGGCAGCACGAAGAACGTCGCGCCCATTCCCCGCGCGCGAAGTTCCCGTGCCACCAGCGTGTGCATCTCCCGGTACCCGTCGTCGAAGCTCAGGGCCACGAGCTGCGCCGTCGGGGCCCCGTCCGCGACTGCCAGGCGCTGCAGCAGTTCGCTGATCGAGACGACTTCGTAGCCTTGCCGCGCCAGGTGGTCCAGGTGCCGCCGGAACCGGTCCGGGTGCACCGAGAGCCGGTGCGGGTCGGCGCAGACGCGGTGGTACATCAGGATCCGGTGCCCGGACACGGGGGCCAGTCGCGCGCCGACTTCAGCCAGCGCGCGCCGCGCCCCGATCCGCAGCGTGTCGGTGGGACGGCGGCTCATCGCGCGCCTCCCAGCATCGTCACCGGATGCAGGTACCGGCGCAGTTCGTGGACGATGCTCGCGGGTTCGCGATCATTGTCGCCCTGCGCAACGCCCGCGGGCGCCACCGACAGTTCGGCCATGACGGCCCGGGACAGTTCGCCGGCGTTGCGTCCCGTGATGACGCGCCCGCCGCCCGCCGCCAACAGTGCGGCCACGTCGCCGACGTCCACCGACACGACGGGCGTCCCGACCGCCAGCGCCTCGAGCACGGCGTTCGGCGAGCCCTCGGAATGCGACGTCAGCAGGGCCACGTCCAGGGCGCGCAGGACCGCCAGCGTGTCGTTGCGGTGGCCGAGCATGGTCACCGAGCGCTGCAGGCCGCGCTGCCGGATGCCCTCGGCGATCGCCTGTTCCTGGGGGCCGTCGCCCGCGATCACTGCGTGCAACCGCGGCCGCCGGGCCAGCAGCTGGGCACAGGCGTCGAGGAACAGGTCGTGGTCCTTGACGGGTACCAGGCGCGCGACGATCCCGACCAGGGGCTCGCCCGACGGCAACGCCAGTTCGCGGCGGACGTCGTCGCGCGCGCGTTCGCGCAGGTTGCCGGCGGCGATCGCGTTGGGCAGCAGGGTCAGCCGGTCGTCCGGCACGCGCAATTCGCGCCGGCAGTAGTCGAGGACGGCGTGGCTGTTGCCGAAGACGTGGTGGGCCGCGCGCAACGTCCAGGAGAGCAGGCGCAGCGGGCCCGTGCGGGCGGGATCGTCGGTGAGCGCCGTTGCGCGCATCGAGAAGAGCACGCGCGGCACGCCGGCCAGTCGCGCCCCCGGGACGGTCCACAATCCCGCCGTCGTCAGCAGGGCCAGCACCGCGGCCGGGCGTCGGCGCGCGAGCAGCGCCTGTTGCCGGAAGAGGAAGAGCGGGTCGAGGGCGAAACGCTTGCCGAGCTCGTGAACGACAGCGCCATCGGCCCGGACGCGGTCGGCGGCCCGGCCGCCGCTGCGCAGGCAGGCAACCTCCACGGGCACGCCCTGGCGCAGGAATTCGCGCGTCCAGACCATCACCTGCTGTTCGGTGCCGCCGGCGTCGAGCGTGTCGATCGCGATCAGCAGGGCGCGCCGCGGCCGCCGCCACAGCGGTCCCTGCGCGCCCCGGTCCGCGGTGGCGAGCAGCCAGTCGTACCAGTCCGTGTGCTTGCGGGCCAGGGCAGCGGGAGCGAACTCGCGCTCGGTGCGCGCCCTGCCGGCCAGGCCGCGCTGATGGCGGCCGTGGTCGTCGGCGAGCTCCGCCGCCAGCGCCGTGGCCAACGCCGCCGCATCCCCCACCGGGACGAGGCGTCCGTTGCCGCCGAGCGCAGCGGCGGCGCCGCCGACATCGGTCGCGACGACGGCCACACCGTGCGCCATCGCCTCGAGTACCGCGTTGGGCAGTCCCTCCGAGCGCGAGGGCACGGCCAGGACGTCGATGTTCGCGAAGAAGACGCCCGGCGGCGTGGCCGGGTCGTAGGCGACGATCGCCGCGGACAGGCCGAGTTCGATGACCTGCCGGTCCAGCGTCGCCACCCACTCCGGGTCGCGCACGCGGTCGCCCATCAGGTGCAGGCGCGCATCCGGGCGGCTCTCGCGCAGGATCGCGAACGCCTGCAGCATCACGTCGTGGCCCTTGACCGGGCGCAGGTTCGCCAGCACGCCGACGTCGCGGCCGCGGCGCACGTCGCCGACGGCCGGTTGCGCCGGCACACAGACGCCGTTGGGGATGACGATCGGGCACGGCGGCCGTTCGCCCTCGCGCGCGGCTGCGGCCTCGATCACGCTGTGGTCGTTGCCGACCACGCCGTCCAGCCACCGGTTGACCAGGCGCAGGCTGCGCGCGCCCCGCGGCGTCAGGTCGTAGCCCAGGCTGCGCCGCGAGCCGACGACGACGGGCACGCCCGCCAGTCGCGCGGCAACGGCGCCGACCACGTTGGCCTTCAGCAGGAAGGTGTGGACGACGTCGGGCCGCGTGCGGCGCAGGTGGGCCGTCAGGCAGTAGAGCCCCTCCAGCGCCGCCGGTCGCGCCAGGCTGGCCACGGGGCAGGCGACGACGCGCACACCGGCCGGCGTGTCGGCGTCGGTCATAGCCGCGGGCTCGAGTGCGACAATCTCGACGTCGCGGCCGGCGGCCGCGAGCTCCGTCGCGAGCATCGCCACCTGGCGCTGCGTACCGGCGGCGCCGAGATGATCGACGATGATGGTGATGCGCCTGGCGTCGGCCACTTCATGGACTCCTGTCTCACGGGAAACGTTTGCGTGCTTCTTCATCGGGCCTATTGCATTCGGCGGGCCGTTGCGCCCGGAATCGGCAAGTGGCTACGGGACATCCGGTTGCGTTGATTGAATATGTCGCAGGGTAACCGCGGCCGTATCAGGCCGGGACAGTCGGCGCCTGCGGTGTCTCGCCGGCGCGCACGAGCGCCTGCAGCACGCCGAGCAGGATCCAGAAATAGCCGACCAGCTGGCGATCGTAGAGCCGCGTGCCGGTGAGGTTGACGATGAGGATCACGACGACCGCGGCCAGCAGGCCCTCGGCCAGCGCCAGCGTGAGCGGGTCCCGGGCGCGGCGATGCACGCGCGCGCACCAGAAGATGACGGCGCCGAACTGGAAGTAGAGCGCCGCCAGGGCGGGCAGGCCGCCGCTGACCGCCGTGTTCAGGTGCCCGTTGTGCACATCCATGCGCCCGTGGCCGAAGCGGGCGGCCGCCTCGCGGTCCAGCGGGTGCTCGATGTAGCGGAAGGCGAAGAACCCGTAGCCCGTCAGCGGCTCCTGCTTGATCAGCGAGATGGCCTTGCGCCAGGCGATCAGGCGGGCGCCGCTGGAATCGTCCAGCTGCTGCTCGCCGGTGCCCTTGCTCGAGACGGTCTCGGCGAACCGCATCCGGACCTCCGGCTGGGCGACGATCAGCGCAACGCCCAGCAGCGCGCCCAGCAGCAGCGTCTTCGAGCGCGTCGAGATGACGATGACCAGGAAGCCGGCGGCCGCGCCCATCAGCCCGCCGCGCCCGAACGTGACCGTCAGCGCGATGCCCGCCACGGCCAGGATGACCGAGTAGTACAGCCGACGGCGGCCGCCGAGGCGCACCGCCAGCGCGGCCAGCAGCGGCAGGTAGTAGGCGAAGAAGCTCGCCGCGTAGTTGGCCTGGTTGAAAAGACCCTGGCTGCGCTCGATGGCGCCCCCGGACACGGCCCGCGTGGCCATGTAGTCGCGGATGCCGAACACCGCGGCGACCAGCACCATCCACGCCACGGCGTCGGTGATCAGCTGCGCGTCGCGCCGGCCCTTCACCAGGGCCGCCGCGATCCAGTAGAACAACAGCCACTGCACCCACTGCTCGAAGGTGATGAACTTGTCCCACCACTGCACGTGGTTCATGTATTTCCAGGCGGTGACGATCGACAGCGTGGTGAACAGGATGTTCGTCAGCAGCGGCACGTCCAGCTGCGTGCGCGGCACCGGCCAGCCCCGCCGCTGCCAGCCCAGGATGCCCAGGATCCCCGCCGCGCCCAGCCAGGCCAGGTTGAACGGGTTGGCGAACGGAATGCCGATGCGGTCGATGAGGCTGTCGAAGTTGAACACGCAGACGAGCACGGCCGGCAGCAGCGCCCACGCGGGCGACAGGGTCAGCGAGCCGACGCGGCCGCGGCTGACCATCGCGGCCGCGAGCGCCGCCAGGGCCGCCAGCGCCGCCAGGGCGGGATGCACCAGTCCGGCCAGCACCACGAAGGCGGCGACCGGCAGCAGCCAGCGCTGATCGATGGCGGCGGTCCCCATTACAGGATCACGCGCAGCATGGCCACCGGGCCGCGCCACGCGCAGGCCACCGGGCGCAGCGACGTGCGCGGCTTCAGGATCGCCAGCACCAGGACATAGGCGAGCGCGCCCGCGGCGATGGTCGCCAGCAGCGTCAGCGTCCCGGGCCCGAGCTCCGCGGTCAGTTTCGCGGCGCCCGCCAGGCCGCACAGGGCCGCGGCGCACACCAGCAGCGGCCGCCGCCCGCGCCACAGCGCCGCCGGCGTGACCTCGCGCCTGAAGATGAGCGCCGTCGTCACGATGGCGCCGGCCAGCGTGCCGAGGGCCGGGCCCAGCGCGCCCAGCGGCCGGGTCAGCAGCAGCGACAGGGCCAGGTTGACCAGCCCGCCCGCGCCGAACACGATCACGGCGCGGCGGTCGCGGCCGGCGCCCAGGAGGGCGTCGCGGCCGATCGCCGCCAGCGCCATCAGCGCCAGGGCCGCGAACAACACGGCGCAGACCACGCCGGCACCTTCGGCGGCCGACCCGTAGAACGATTTCAGCACGCGCGGCCCGACCACGGCGCCGCCCACCGCCGCCGGCACCACCAGCAGCAGCCAGAACTCCGTCATCGCGCGCAGCAGCCGCCGCGGCGTGCCCTTGCCGGCGGTGCCGGCCTCGGTGAAGGCCGTCAGGTTCGTCGTGCTCTCGGCGGCGCTCGTCGTCAGCGAGATCCCCAGGTTGGCCACCGTGTAGCCCAGCGTGTAGACGGTGACCTGCGCCGGCGAGGCCAACAGGCCGATGATGAGCACGTCGATCTCGCGGCCGAGGATGCGCTCGGCCAGGCTGAGCAGCCACGTGGGCCGGCCTTCCCGCAGCAGCGCCATCAGCCCCGGCGCGTCTTCGTCGGCGACGGCCGGCGCCGGCACTCCGGGCGCCCGCTTCGGCAGCGAACGCGACAGGAACCAGGCGGCGACCAGCGTCGAGAGGCCCTCGGCGACGGCGCCGGCGCCCAGCAGCGTCGCCGCGGTGGCCGTGCCGTGGCTCCACCACCAGACCAGGCCCAGCTTCACGACCACCTCGCCGGACGTCAGCAGCGCCATCACGTCCTGGCGGAAGCACACCTGCAGCGACCGCACCATCGAGGCGTTGACGAAGCTCACCGCCAGGATGGCCAGCACGTACCACACCAGCACGCGCGGCCCGGTCGTGGCCGGCAGCCAGATGGCGGCCGCCAGCAGCATCAGCGCGGCCGGCACCAGGCTCAGCGCGCGCAGGGCCAGCAGGCGGCGCAGCAGGCCCAGCATGCCGGCGCGATCGCCGCGCGCGCGGCAGATCGCCAGTCTCCGGGTCAGCGGCGTGCCCAGCCCGGCCGAGACGATGATGTTGATGTAGAGCGTCAGCGACAGGAACCACGCCGCCTGGCCGTACTGGTCGGCGCCCAGCCAGCGCACGAACAGGACCGAGGCCACGAGCCCCAGCGCCATGCGCGACGCGTTGCCGGCCAGCTGCCAGCCGGCCGCGAACAGGAGCCGCCGCGCCAGGCTGCTCATGCACCCACCGCCAGCGGCCGTGTCGCGCCGGTACCCGACAGCTCGCGGTCCAGGGTCACGGCCGGGGCCAGGGTCCGGTCCCAGGTGCGCAGGCGCGCGGCCACACGGCCGCCGTCGCCGAGCCGCGCGCGCAGCGCTGGGTCGGCCAGCAGGCCGCGCAGCGCTGTCGCCAGTGCGGCCGCGTCGAACGGCGGGACCAGCAGGCCGGTCTCGCCCTCGAGGATCGCCTCGGGCACGCCGCCGTCGCGGCCGCCCACCACCGGGATGCCGGCGGCGCCGGCTTCCAGGAAGACCATCCCGTAGCCTTCGTGCGCACCGTCGACGTTGCCGTTCGGCTGCACGAAGACATCGGCCCGTGCATAGAGGTCGCGCAGGGCGCCGTCCGTCACGTCGGCCAGACGCACGACATGTCCTTCGAGTCCCAGCTCTTGCGCGCGTCGCTGCAGCCGCCCGGCTTCCGGGCCCTGCCCCAGCAGCACCCATTTCAGGTCCGGCCAATCGAGCAGCAGGGAGGGCAGCGCCTCCAATACCGTGGCGTGGCCCTTGTGCGGCACGAGCCGTCCCACCGTCAACAGCAGTGGCGCGGTTGCGCCGTTGCGCTGCTCGCCCGCTGCGGCCAGCCATTTCGCGTCCACGCCCGGCCGCGCCACCACGAGCTTGTCGCGCGCGATGCCGCAGGCAGCCACCAGGTCGGCCGTGTGGTCGCAGTTGACGACCACGCGATCGGCGGCGCGGTAGACCCAGGTCATCAGGTGACGGAACATTTTTCGCCGCGACGTCGACGAGACGTCCTCGCCGTGCGCGTACACGACCCAGGGCACGCGCAGCGCCGGGCAGGTAAGCCTCGCCGCGAAGCCCGCGAAGGCATAGCCGCCCGCGTGCACGCAGCGCGGCCGGTCGCGCACCAGTTCCCACGCCAGCCAGAACGTCGTCGCCACGAGCCCCGGCCCATAGGCCAGCAGCAGGTTCAGCAAGGGGTGGCGAACGTCAGCAAAGCGGCTGGCGTAGTTCGGCCGGATGCCGCGGCGCCGCCGCGTCGGCACGCCCGAGGTCGCGTCGAACGCGTGCCAGCCGGGCTGCGGTCCGGTGAGCACCTCGGCGTCCGGCAGCCGCCGCGCCAGTTCGTGGTAGTAGCGCCGCGAGCCGCCGCGGTGCGGCAGGTAGCGGTCGACGACGACCAGTGACCTCACGCCGCACCTCCCATCAGCCGCGACACGAGCACCTGCTTCTTGTCGAGCGCACCCCTGTAGCCGAAATCGTCCTGGCGGACCGCCCACTTGGCGACGTAGTCGTCGGTCTGCGCGATGACGCGCGCCGGGTTGCCCCCGACGATGGCGCCGGCCGGCACGTCGCGCGTGACAACGGAGCCCGTCGCGACGATCGAACCCTCGCCCAGGCTGATGCCCGGCATCAGGCTGGCGTTCATCCCGACGAACACGTTGTCGGCGATGCGGATGGCGCCGAACTTCCGCAACCGCAGCCCGGTGCGCCGCGACAGCATCGTCGCCGCGCCGTCATGTGTCAGCAGCCGCACGCCGTCGGTCAGCCACACGTTGCGGCCCAGTTCCACGAGGTACGGCTCGTCCACCAGCACCCCGAACTCGATGTAGCAATCGGGTCCCTGCCGGTGGAACCAGCCGCGGCGGCGCAGCAGTTCCGCGTAGGCGTGGCCGTCGCGGCAACGCACCCGATCGAGGTAGTGTCGGACCCGCAGCAAGGCGCTATGCATCTCTAATTCCCTTCCGGTTCGTCCCAGTTCATCATCGCCAGGGTGGGGGCGCCCAGGGCGCCCGCCAGGTCACGCGGCCCGCGCACGCGGCGGTCCGTCAGTTCAGCCATCGCCGCCAGCGCCAGCCCGGCCACCAGGCCGCCCACGAGCGAGAGCAGCAGGTTCGTCTTCAGCCCGGGCGTCTCGGCATGGTCCGGCCGCACGGGCGTCCGCAGCACGCGCACGACGTCGCCGTGGTTGACCCGCACCAGGTGCTCGGAGGTTGCTGCCCGCTCGCGCCGCCGCACCAGGTCCAGGTACACCTCGGACATGCTCTCGACATTGCGCGTCAGGCGCATGAACTCGGCGTCGTGGCTGCCGGCGGCGTTGATCTGCGTCTGCAGTTCGAGCACGCGCTGCGAGACCTGCTCGAACCGGCGCTCGAGGGCCTGCTGCTCGATGATCACCGAGCGGTACTGTTCCATCGCCGGGGAGCGCGCGCCGGTGTCCGTCGGCGGCGTCAGGCCCTGCTCGCGCATCTCGAGGTCGGCCCGCAGGTGCGACAGCCGGGCGCGCATGCGCAGCAGGTCGGGGTGGTTGGCGGTCAGTCGCGCCTCGGCGGCCGTGACGCTGCGCCCGGCCTGGCGGATCTGCTCCTGCAGCCCGGGCACCGAGCCGCTGCTCACCTCGGGCTCGGCCTCGAGCATCGTGCGCTCCTGCTCGATGGCGTGCCGCTTGGCGTCCAGTTGCACCTGCTCGGCCTCGAGCGACAGGAGCAGGTTGTACGTGATGGCTTCCAGCTCCGGCAGCACCTGGCCGTGCCCCGAGCGGTACTGGTCCAGTTCGACCTGCGCGCCGGTCAGGCTGGTGCGCGACTGATCCAGTTCATTGCTGATGAAATCCTTGACGGCGACGGCGGCCTCGATGCGCGGGCGGTTGATCTGGTCGGTGCAGGCCTGCAGGTAGGCCATCGACAGATCCATCGCCATGTCCGGCGTGCTCGCGCGCGCCTCGACGCCGACGACGTTCTGGGCGTTGACGTCCAGCTTGAGGCAGGGCACGAGGTCCTCGGGCTTCGTCAGCACCTCGCGTGTCGTGGGCTTCAGCAGCTTGTGCGTCGCGGCCAGCAGGTCGGGCGCATGTTCGGACTTGGCCAGCAGGTCCAGTTCGGCGGCCGGGTCGACGCGCATCGCATAGGTGTCGACGAGCGGGGAGTCGAGTGTCGAGGCCTGCACGCTGAACTGGGCGGTCGAGCGGTAGACCGAGGTCTGCATGCGCGTCTTGAGCACCGCGCCGGCGGCCATCGCGACGACAACCCCCATGATCAGCAACCCGCGCCGCCGCAGCAGCCCGGTGATCCCGCCGGGCAGCACGTCCCTTGTATTCCGGTCCAGTGCGGTCATGCCGCGCCTCCTGCAGCCTTGAGTGGCGCCAACGTGCGGTGCGGGCGTTCGGCGTTGACCGGCCCGTGACGCATCTGGCCGGTGACGAGCACGCCGCCGGCGATGGTGAAGCCGCCGCGCCGCAGCCGTTCGGCCGCCTGGCGCATCTCGTCGTCGCTGACGAGACCCTCGCTGCAGACGACGATCACGCGCGTGCCGAGCGGCCCCCAGGCGAGCGGGTCCTGCATCGGCGAATCGGGGTCCAGCACCGGGCCGCACAGGTAGATGCGGCGCGCATGCTGGCGCGCCGCCGCGGCCAGCTGGTCGAGCACCCGCTTGCGGTTGCCGCCGGCATCGCGCGGCGGCACGGTCATCTCGACCTTGCCGCGGCCCTGGATCGCCACGACCGACGCGGCCTCGGCGACGGTGCCGCGCAGGTCGCACAGCAGCGGCTCCTGGCCGTCCAGGTGCCTGACGGCGTCCGCGAGGCATTCCGCGACCAGGGCCGCGGCAGGATCCGAGTGGACGCTGGTGACCAGCACCGTGTCATCGCCGCTGATCGTGAACAGGTCGCCGGCCAGGCGCACGGCGGCCGCCTGGACCTGGCCGCGCGCCCGCGCCTCCGCTTCGGCGGCGTTCCTGCGCCAGGGCATCCTCACGGCAGGGCCCGGACGATGAAGGTGGACACGAGCGCCGGGACCGCGAAGTCCAGCGTGCGCGAGATGAAGCCGCGACGGCGCTCGGGCACCACCACGACGGTGCCGGGCGTGATCACGGGAATCGCGGCGCGGCCCGTGGCGCACGCCTCGAGGTCGACGCGGTACGGCTGGCCGCCGGGGGGGACGATGCTGATGTGGGCGACATCCGCGCCCGCGCTGGTGCCGCCGCCGAGGGCGAGCGCCTCGAACAGCGTCAGCGAGTGGGGGATGGCATGGGTGCCGCCGCGGGGCACCTGGCCCAGCACGTGGACGACGCTCGTGTCCTCGAGCGGCGCGCTGAGCGGCGCGAACGCCACGGCCACGGGCGCGCCGCGATCGGAGACGGGCACGAACAGGCGGTCGCCGGTCTGCAGCGCCGGCAGCAGGGCGTGGTCGCCCGACACGCGGTAGGCGCGCAGGTCGACGGTGACGGACGCGGCGCCGCGGTCCACCAGGACGCGCGTGAGCTGGCCGCCTTCGCTGATGCCGCCGGCCGCCAGGAGGGCGTCCTCGAGGTCGGCGTGCGGGGGCAGCATGTAGTCGCCCGGCTTGCCGACGTGGCCCTCGACGCGCACGGCCAGCCGCCGGCGCAGCACGCGGATCGCCAGCCCGTCGGGATGCTGGAAGAACTCGCGCAGTTTCAGCGACAGGCTGTCGGCCGCGACGTCGCATGCCAGCCCGGCCACGCGGCAGGGACCGGCCGGCGCCACGGTGATCTCGCCGCGCACATCCACGTCCTGCACGCCGCCCAGCTCGGACTGGTGCGGGAATTCGAGCAGGACCTCGTCCCCGGGCGCCAGGATCAGCGACGAAACCGGTGACGCCGCCATCGGCGCAACCGTCGCCGCATCTGCCGCCCTGGCCGGCGCCTCGACCACCGCCGCCTGCGCCGAAGCCGGCGCCACGCGCAACAGCGCCATCAGGACCAGCGTCAGGCAGCTTCCGGTGATGTGGTTCATGCGACGCACGTCGCCAACTCTCGTTCGGGAACACTCAGGGGCACTCTCAGGCCTCCATTACAAGAGCCGTGCCCTGCGATGATGTGTTGTCCTGCAATGATTTAGCGAGATCGACGGCGGGGATCAGTCTCATTCCGGGACGACGGCGCGCCGCGCGTCCCACATTGGGCCGGGCGCGCGGCCGCCTCCCCGACCGGCAGGAGGGGGAGGCGGCGCGGCCAGTCGGGCTCGGTCAGGCGACCGTGAGGTTCAACTTGCGGTAGAGCGTGGCCCGCCCGACACCCAGCAACTGGGCCGTGCGCGACATGTTGCCTCCGGTCAGGCTGCGCGCCTTCGTGTAGATCTCCAGCTCGAGGTCGTCGAAGGTCCGCAGTTCGCCGGTCACCGGGTCGCGAAGGGTGATGACGTCCGGATCGTCGACGACCTGGCCGGGCGGTGTGCCGCCGCCCACGTTCCCCGGCAGGTGCGACGGCTCGATCGGCTCGCCGCGGCTGGCCAGGAGCGCGTACTGGACGACGTTCTGCAACTCGCGCACGTTGCCCGGCCACAGGTGCCGTGTCAGGAGGCGCAGCGTCGACTCGGCCACCTCCGGCACCGCCAGTCCCATGCCCTTGGCATAGAGGCGCAGGAAATGCCCCACCAGCATGGGGATGTCGCCGACGCGCTCGCGCAGCGGCGGCAGGTCGATCGGGTAGACGACCAGCCGGAAGAACAGGTCCTCGCGGAACCGGCCCTCGGCGACCATCTCCCGCAGGTCCCGGTGCGTCGCCGACACCACCTGGACGTCGACATGGATCTCGCGGTCGCCGGCCACGCGGCGTACCGTGCCCTCCTCGAGCACGCGCAGCAGCGTCACCTGGGCGTCGAGCGTCAGCTCGCCGATCTCGTCCAGGAAGATCACGCCCTTGTGCGCTTCCTCGAAGAAGCCGCGCCGCAGGCGGTCGGCGCCCGTGAACGCGCCGCGCTCATGGCCGAAGAAGTAGCTCTCCTGCAGGTCCTTCGGGATGGCGCCGCAGTTGACCGGCACGAACGGACCGCGCGCCCGCTTGCCGTTCTCGTGGATCGTCCGGGCCACCAGTTCCTTGCCCGTGCCCGTCTCGCCCTGCAGCAGCACCGGCACATCCGCATCCAGCACCATGCCGATCTGCGACGCCAGCCTCAGCATGGCCGACGACTGGCCGACCAGCCCGTGGGCGCGCTGCTGCCGACCCAGCTGCAGGCGCAGCTCGCGCACCTCGACCTCCAGGTCGTGGCGCTGGAGCGCCGTCAGCACGGCGCTGTCGAATTCGTCCGGCAGGATCGGCTTCACCAGGTAGTCGTGGGCGCCCGCCTTGATTGCCGTCACGCCGGACTGGGCGCCGTCGTCGCCGGTCATGACGATGACCGGCACCTGCGGTTGCCGTTCGCGGATCTCCCGCAGCAGTTCCAGGCCGGGCTTGTCGGGCAAGCCCAGGTCCAGGCAGATCGCCACCGGCGCGTCCGCCGCCAGCGCGCGCAGCACGCCATCGGCAGACGGGAACATCCGCGCCTCCAGGTCCATCTGCTTCAGCCAGAACGCGTAGAGTTCGCGCGTTCCCGGGTCATCCTCGATGACAAACACGAGCCGGCTCATGGGGTCCTTCCTTTGGCAGGGGGCATCGGCGCCACGGGCGGCCAGGTGGCGATGCCGCGCCGGAGCGCGGCGGCGTCCTCGGTGGTGATTTCACGGATGGATTCGAGGTCGGTCTGGAACGCTTCGGCCGGCGTCTCGGCCGTCGCAGCTTCCAGACGACGGGCGATCTCCGCCACGCGCGGCGCCCCGACCGTCAGGGCCGAGCCCTTGATCCGGTGAGCGGCGCGCCGGGATTGCTCCCAGTCGCCGCGGGCGAATGCCGCGGCCAGGTTCTCGATCTGGCGCTGGGCGTCCGCGGCGAACGAGGCGATGAGTTGCCGCGCCAGGTCGGTCTGGCCGCGCGTCGCGACGCGCAACTGCGCCGCGTCGCAAGGGGGTGCAACGACGTCGGCCGGCGCCGCCGCCTCGCAGTGCAGCAGCCGGCACATCGTTTCCTTCAGCGCCAGCTCGTCCTCGGTCTTGGAGAGGAACGCGTCCATCCCCGCCGCCAGGCACAGTTGCCTGACTTGCGTCGTCACATGGGCCGTCAGCGCAATGATGGGCGTGTTGGTGCCCGTGTCCCGCTCGCGCAGCCTGATCTCGCGTGCGATGTCGCACCCGTCCAGCCCGGGCAGTTCGATGTCCGACAGGATGATGTCGAACGTCTCGCGGGCATAGGCGGCCAGCGCGGACTCGCTGTCGTGTGTCAGGACGTAGTTGCACTGCCAGTATTTGAGCTTCTCGCCGAGCACGATGCAGTTGACCTCGTTGTCCTCGATCACCAGCACGCGCTTGCCGGCCAGGCAACAGGGATCCGAGGCGGGATCACACGCCGCCGCCGATTTCTCCAGTGCGCCCGGTACTTCGACGTCCGGATCGCGCGCCACCAGCCGCTTCAGGTGGGCCATGAGGTTGGCCGTGCGCACCGGCAACGGCAGTTCGGCGGCGTCCACGTGCCGGCGACGCGTGTCGATGACGATGAGCGCGCCCGCGCGCACCTCCAGGCGGATGGGCAGGTTCGGCTCCCACTCACAAATGCCCGCGCAGTCGGAAGGAGTGAAGTCGTCATCACACAGGCGCTGGGCCGCCACCTGGCGCTGGACGATGGCCACGTGGCGCGGGTCGTCACCGGTCACCTGCAGGCAGTTCGTGGCCGCCCGCACGGGGGTCGTCAGCAGGACGGGCATCATCATCGCGGTGAGCGGCAGGCGGCAGCGGAAGCAGGAGCCGCGGCCCGGTTCGCTCGTCACTTCGATCGATCCCCCCATCAGTTCGACCAGCTGCCTGACGATTGCCAGGCCCAGCCCCGTGCCCTCGAAACGGCGCCGGGTCGAGTGGTCCGCCTGCACGAACGGCTCGAAGATTTTGGGCAACGTCTCCGCATCGATACCGATGCCCGTGTCCCGCACCCGGATCTCGAGGCCAACATCGTTTTCGTCGAAGCGCGTGACTCCCGCCTCGAGGCTGATCGAACCGCCGTTCGTGAACTTGACGGCGTTGCCCAGGAGATTGCCAACGATCTGCCGGAGGTGGACCGGATCGACGAAGATCGTGCTCGGGAGCGTGGGTTCCAGGTCGCAATAGAAGGCCAGTCCCTTGGCCCGCGCGCTGGCCGCGTGCGTCTGGGCGACGTCCTCGAGCAGGTCCACGGGGCTGATCGCCCGCGCCTGCGGCTGGACCTTCTTCTCGGAGATCTTCGAGAAGTCCAGGATGTCGCCGATGATGTCGCGCAAACTGCTGGCCGAGTTCAGCAGCGCGCGCAGGAACTCGCGCTGCCCGTCGTTCAGGTCGGTCCGCGCCAGGGCGCGACCGAGGCCGGTGATGCCCGACAACGGTGTGCGGATCTCGTGGCTCATGCGGGCCAGGAACGAGGCCTGGGCCTGGCTGGCCTCCTCGGCGCGCTCGAGGGCCTCGGCCAGCAGGCGCGTCGTGCTGCTCTGGATGCGGTTGGCGATCGTGCGCTCGACAGCGCGCGAGTACGCCTCGACCATCACCGCCAGCAGCGCCGTCTCCTCGTTGTGCCATTCGCGTGGCATGGACGTCTCGTCGAAGCCGAAGAACCCTTCCAACTTGCCGTTGATCGTCACCGGCAGCACCAGCAGCGCCTTGATGTCCTGCGACTCGAGCATGCCCCGGGTCTGGTCGTCCAGGTCGGCCTTGGCCAGGTCGGCGATGTGGATCGTGCGGCCTTCCTGCAACTCGCGGTTCCACCAGGGGAATTCACTGGCCGGCAACTGTTGCAGGTTCTGGATCTGCGCCGCGACCCCGGGCGCGCACCATTCATGCGTGTTCGAGAGCCAGGACATGTCGTTGCGGTAGCGGAACAGGTACGAGCGGGACACGTTCAGCGCCGAGCCGACGCGCTCGAGGATCATGTTGATGGCCGCGCTCAGGTCATCCGCCCGGAGGAACGAATTGAGCACATCGGATGTGATATCGCGCAGGCTCTGGAGGAGACCGATGCGGATCGCGGCATCGCGACGGCGCGTCACGTCCAGCGTCGTGCCGGCGGCGCGCAGAGGCTGGCCCTGCTCGCCCCAGCGCAGGACGCGTCCGCGGTCCAGGACCCATACCCAGTGGCCGTCGCGGTGCCTCAGCCTGTGCTCCGTCTCGTAGGTGGGCGACCGGCCTTCCATGTGGGCGTACATCGCCGCGGTCACCATCGCGACATCGTCGGGGTGGACACGCTCTTCCCAGGCCTGCAGCCCGGGGGGCAGCTCGCCCGGGCCGAAGCCGAGGATGGCGGCCCAGCGCGGGTCGAAGCGGACGATGTTGGCCGGGATGTCCCACACCCAGTTGCCCAGGTCGGCGCCCGTCAGCGCCAGTTCAAGCCGCTCCTCGCTCTCTTCCTTCTCTGCCTTCGCCGACTGCAGGTCGCGATGGTCGAGGCAGCCCTCGACCGCGACCGTGAACTTCTCCATGACGTGCCCGAGCTGGTTGATCTCGCGGGCCGTGAGCGGATCGCGCTGGCCCGTGGCCACCATCTTGAGGAACCCGATCCTCCCGAGCGGGAACAACGTGACCACGCCCCGGATCCGGCCTTCCTCGGTGATCAGCTTGAGCCCGTCGTCCCCGTCGCCCCCGTCGATCGCCAGCGAGATCGCATGGTCGTCGAGCGCCGCCAGCGCCAGCGGATGCGTCGCGGGCAGGCACGCCGCGCCGGCGCCCGCTTCGGGCAGGGACAGCACGCGCACGAAGTGGTCTTCCGGCCGTCGCAGCCGGTCGCCGCGCACCCAGACGGAGATCGAGGACAGGTTGTGGATCTGGGCGAGCGTGCGGCAGAACGCCAGGCACATCTCGTCCAGGTCCGGCGAGCGGCCGATCGCCAGCGTCATCTCGTAGAGTCGCGCGATTTCCGTCGCCAATTCGATGCCGCGGCGTGTGTCATCCATGGCAGACACCCACGACCGCGGTCCAGTTGTAGAAGTCGAGCGCACCCGACTGGTTGCTGGCGATCTCGCCGGTGGTCAGCAGTCCCGCCGGCTTGCGCACGGCGCCGGCCGCTGCCGCCGTCGCGGTGATCGATTCCAGTTCGGCGGCGAACGTCGACCGGAGGAACTGCTTGCGGAAGATGCAGTCGATGACGAAGGCGCCCGGCATCCCGCCGTCGCCGCGATCAGCAGGCACGCCGGCGAGCGCCTGGATCGTCGCCTCGCGGGCGGCGGCCAACAGCGCCGCCGGCGTCCCGTAGAGCAGCGAGAGCGTCGCGTGCTCCGGCACCTCGGCCTGGCAGACCAGCGCGCCTTCGGTGGTCACGCCCAGGGGATTGCGGACGACCGACTCGGCGTCCTTGCGGTAGAGCCCGAACGGGAACCAGCGGGCCACCTCGGCGAAGTGCTCGACATCGAACGGTTGGCCGGTCTCGGCCTCGACCAGGTCGCGGTAGACGGAGTAGGCCGGCTGCCAGTTCAGTTCCTCGATCAGGTTGCCGCGCGTGCGCGACGCCAGCAGCGGCTCGTGCAGCACGCGCCAGCCGTGGCGCGCTCCCAGGCTCCAGCGATCGGCCAGCGGCACGACGATGGCGCTGCGCGCGCGCACTTCCGTGCCCACGAACAGGCACGCGAGGTCGTTCTGTTCGTACGACCCGGCGCCGCCGCCCAGGTAGCACAGCCTTCGGCCGACGGTCCGGTAGATGCCCTCGAGGAAGTTGCCGATGTGCGGCGCGTGGCCGTCGATCAGGATCAGCGCCGAGGGGCGGTCGGCCAGGATCGTCGCCGGGGCGTCGGCGCCCAGACCCCAGGTGTCGTAGGGGCGGCCCAGATCGGACATCAGCACGGGGGTGCCCGCGCCCTCGAAGAAGACCAGCAGGGCGCCGCTGTCCTGCGTCACGCCGTCGAAGATGAGCCCCGGGAAGAGCCCCCCGAAGACGGGAACTGTAAGCGTGGCCAGGCCGGGAAGCAGCGCGCCCAGGCGGTCGACATCGGCGGCGAGGAGGAAAACCCCCAAGGCACCCTGTCGTCCCGCAATGAGACGATTGGCATCTTCCTGCATGGTTGTTATATCAAAATGGGACACATGTGCAATGTCAATCATGGCGTTAAATGGCTCTCCTGATGGAACTTAGGTCTTAGGTGGCGCCGTCTCATTACGGTGCAGTATTCATAATGATACAAGATCCGTGCCGCCGGGTCAGCAGCCGGTTTGGGTCGCCGTCAGCCGGGGGCTCAGTCCCGGAAGAGCAGGGCGTGGTCGGGCGCCTGCAGGGACCACATGACCGACGCACCGGCCCCCAGCGGAACCAGTTCCCCGGCCGTGCCGCCGGGCACCGCGTCAGGCACCGGGCGCGGCGTGCACACCAGGGTCAGCGTGCCGCGGTTGAACGGCAGGCCGTAGAACATGGGCCCGTGGTGCCCGGCAAAGCCCTCCAGCCGGTGCAGCGCCCCGGCCTGGTCGAACACCGTCGCGTACATTTCGATGGCGGTCGGCGCGCTGAAGATCCCGGCGCACCCGCAGTTGCATTCCTTGGCGCCCCGCGCGTGCGGCGCGCTATCGGTGCCCAGGAAGAACTTCGGCGAGCCGCCCGTCGCCGCCGCGACCAGCGCCAGGCGATGCTCCTCGCGCTTGAGCACCGGCAGGCAGTAGTAGTGCGGGTTGAGCCCGCCCCTGAACATCGCCCCGCGGTTGTAGAGCAGGTGATGGGCGGTGATGGTCGCCGCCAGCGTGGGCGGTCCCTGCAGCACGAAGTCGACGCCCTGCTTCGTCGTCACGTGCTCGAGCACCACCTTCAGGCCGGGCACCGCATCGATCAGCGGGCGCAGATGCCGCTCCAGGAAGACAGCCTCGCGATCGAAGACGTCCACTGCGGGATCGGTCACCTCGCCGTGCACCAGCAGCGGCATCCCGCAGGCGGCCATCGCCTCGAACACGGGCCGCGCGCGCACCAGGTCGGTCAGGCCGTCGTCCGAGTTCGTCGTCGCGCCCGCCGGATACAGCTTCGCCGCCACCACGACACCGTCGGCGCGCGCCCGCTCGATCTCGGCCGGCGTGGTCGCGTCCGTCAGGTACAGCGTCATCAGCGGCGTGAAGTCGAGGTCGGGGTGCAGCGCGTCGAGGATGCGGTCGTAGTAGGCGCGCGCCGCGGCCGCCGTCGTCACCGGCGGCTTCAGGTTCGGCATGATGACGGCGCGGGCGAAGCAGCGCGCCGTGTGCGGCAGCACATGGGCCATGAGGTCGCCGTCGCGCAGGTGCAGGTGCCAGTCGTCGGGGCGCGTGATGGTCAGGGTCGATGGTGTCATCGCTCGAACCACTCCAGTCGACGCACGGGGACGGATGTGCCGGCCGGCAGCTTCTCGCCACCCGCCGCGATGACGGCCAGCGCCTGCGCGCGGGCCAGGCTGCTGAGCATGTGCGAACCCTGGCCGCGCTCGGGCGCGACGCACAGCGCGCCGTCGGCATCGCTTGCCAGGCGAGCGCGCAGCCAGGTCATCCGGTCGGAAGCAGGCGCTGCGTCGTCGCTCAGCAGCGCCGGCAGCGCCGGCAGGTCGGCATCGGCATTGGCGATGCCGTCGGCGGCGGCCGCTGCAGATGCGCCCATCAGCCTTCGCAAGGCCGGCCGCACCAGCAGCTCGAACGAGACCAGCGCCGACACCGGGTTGCCCGGCAGCCCGAACACGGGCACGCCGTCGGGCGACAGTCCGAACCAGTTCGGCAATCCGGGGCGGATCGCGACACGCCCGAACAACTCGGTGATGCCCAGCTGCGCCCGCACCGCCGGCACGTGGTCGTGGTCGCCCACCGAGGCGCCGCCCACGGTCACCACCAGGTCGGCGGTGCGCAGCCCGCGGGCCAGCGCGCGGCGCAGCGCCGCCGCATCGTCCCGCACGCACACGTGCTTTGCCACCGCCACGCCCGCCGCCCGCAGCGCCGCGCACAGCGCCGGCCCGTTCGCGTCGACCACCTGCGCGCGCCCCGGCGTCACGCCCGCCGGCACCAGTTCATCGCCCATCGTCACGACCAGCGCGCGCGGCCGCCCGCCCACCTTCACGGTGCCCTGGCCCAGCTGCGCCAAGAGGCCGATGACCGGCGGCGTCACCGCTACCCCGGCCGGCAGCAGTTCCTCGCCCTTGCGGTATTCCTCGCCGACGCGGCGGATGTGCGCGCCCTCGCGCGCCGGCGTGCGGAACACGGCCACGTCACCCTCGCGCGTGACCGCTTCCTGCACGACGATCGCGCCCGTGCCGCCCGGCAGCGGCGAACCCGTGAACACGCGCACCGCCGTGCCGGCCTTGATCGTCATGCGCCGCGCCGACCCCGCCGCCAGTTCGCCCGCCACGCGCAATGAAACCGGGTTTGCCGCGGAAGCCGCAGCCAGGTCCCCGACCCGCACCGCATACCCGTCCATCGCCGACTGCTCGAAGCGCGGCGACTCCCAGCGCGCCTTCGCCGGCGCCGCCAGATAGCAGCCCAACGCCTCGGCCAGCGCGACCTTCACGGCCGGCAACGGCCGCGTGCGCGACAGGACCAACTGCAATGCTTCTTCGTAGGGGAGGGCGCCGCGGGCGGCGCAGGCGTCGAAAGTGGGCACGTCGCAGGACAAGGCGGCAGTTCCCTTCTTTGCGAAAATCAGCCGCCGATGTTGACCATGCTGTCGAGATTGTGGCGGCGATGGTCCAGCTCGGACGCGACACCGTCGGTCAGCCGGCCGGCCACCGACTGGCGGATGGCGGCGACCAGCGCGCGATCCTCGGCCCCGGCGCGGATGAGCGGCCGCAGGAACGCCGACGGCCGTCCGTACAGGCAGGTCCGCATCCGCCCGCGCGCGTCCAGGCGCAGCCGGCGGCACGTGCCGCAGAACGTGCGGCTGTGCCCCTCGATGACGCCGATGCGCCCGAGGAACCCGTCGATGCGGAACAGCTTCTCAACCGAACCGGCGACCACCGGCTCGGCCTCGATGGCGTGCGACTGGGCCAGCTTCGCCAGGATCTCGGTCCCGGTGATGCCCGGCCCGCACAGCCGGCCTTCGCCCACGAACGGCATCGGCTCGATGAAGCGCACCGTGACCGGCCGCTCGCGCGCCAGGTCGGCGAACGCGGCCAGCTCGTGGTCGTTGGTGCCGGGCAGCACCACCATGTTGATCTTCAGGCCCAGGCCGCGCGCCAGCACCTGGTCGACGGCCGCGCGCACGCGCTCGAAGCCGTCGCGCCGCGTGATCGTCGCCCACGTGACAGGGTCCAGCGAGTCGAGGCTCAGGTTCACCCGCTGCAGGCCCGCCTCGGCCAGCGCATCGAGGTGGTCGGCCAGCAGCAGCCCGTTGGTCGTCAGCAGCACCTCGGGCGCCGAAGGCAGCGCGCGCAGCGCCGCAATCAGCGACACCACGCCGCGCCGGACCAGCGGCTCGCCCCCGGTGATGCGGAACGTGCGCACGCCCAGGCCGGCGAAGATGCCGCCCACGCGGATCAGCTCGTCGATGGAGAGGATCTCGTCGCGCTCGCCCAGGGTGACCCCGGCCGCCGGCATGCAGTACTGGCAGCGGAGGTTGCAGCGGTCGGTCACGGCCAGGCGCAGGTAGTCCAGGCGACGACCCTGGGGGTCGACGAGCGTCCCGTCGTGAGTCGACGGGAACGTGCCGAGCGAAGCGGCCTGCAGGCCTGGTGACACTATTGAGACCTCTGGTGGCGCCCCCGGGCACAGGCCCGGCGACACCCGCCGGAACGGGCCGGAAGCGGTTCTCCCCACAAGAAAACACACATCGGGGCCCATGTCCATGCGGTCGGCCCGCTGCCCGTCCGGCGCGTCCGAAGCCCATGGCAGGTCGCCGCTTCGCATTCCCGCCAGATCGCGCTATCATGGCGGGCGTCAGTCGCCGTCCGGGGCATCCATCTGGCGGGAGACCTTGCCATGGAAAGCGTCAACATCGACCTGCTTCACCAGCTGTTCCGCGCGCATCCCTGGCACGGGGTGGCCATCGGCGACGAGTCGCCCGAACGGGTCACGGCCTACGTCGAGATCGTGCCGTCGGACACGGTGAAGTACGAACTCGACAAGCCCACCGGCCTGCTCAAGGTCGACCGCCCGCAGAAGTTCTCGAACGTCTACCCGACCCTGTACGGACTGCTGCCCCAGACTTACTGCGGCCCGAAGGTGGCCGAGTACTGCATGAAGCAGGCCTCGCGCACGGGCATCGTCGGCGACGGCGACCCCCTCGACATCTGCATCCTGGCCGAGAAGACCATCACGCACGGCGACATCCTCCTGACGGTGACGCCCATCGGCGGTCTGCGCATGATCGACGGCAACGAGGCCGACGACAAGATCATCGCCGTGCTCGGCACCGACGCCATCTACGGCCACCTGCGCGACATCTACGAATGTCCCGCGTCGATGATCGAGCGCCTGCGCCACTATTTCCTGACCTACAAGGACGCGCCCGGCGCGCGCCGCAGCGAAACCGAGATCACGCACATCTACGGCCGCACCGAGGCCCACGAAGTCATCGAACGCAGCATGGCCGACTACGCCGACAAGTTCGGCGACCTCAAGGGCCTGTTCGAGCGCCTGCGCTCGCGCTGACCCGCCTTCGGCCCGCATCACCAACCGGGGAGCCCGCGCTCATGGGCATCCAGGACCACTTTTCCCGTCAGTCGGCCGACTACGCCGCCTATCGCCCCACGTATCCCGCGGCGCTCACCACGTGGCTGGCCTCGCAGGCCCGCCGCACCGGCCTTGCCTGGGATGCCGGCTGCGGCAATGGCCAGGCCACGCTCGGCCTGGCGGAACACTTCGCGCACGTCGAGGCCAGCGACCCCAGCGAAAGCCAGATCGCCCAGGCCACGCCGCACCCGCACGTGCACTACCACGTCGCCGCCGAGTCGCTGCCCGTGCTGGCCGACCACACCGTCGACCTGATCACCGTCGCGCAGGCCCTGCACTGGTTCGACCAGGCCGCGTTCGCCGCCGAAGTGCGCCGCGTCGCCGCGCCGGGCGCGGTCATCGCCGCGTGGACGTACAACCTGCACCGCGTCACGCCCGGTGTTGATGCGATCATCGATGCGTTCTACGCCGGGCTGGACCCGTGGTGGCCGGCGGAGCGGCGGCATGTCGAGGATGGGTATGCGCACCTGACGCTGCCGGGGCGCGCGTTGGAGGCGCCCGCGTTCGCGATGACGGCGGACTGGGATCTCGAGCACGTGCTCGGCTACCTGGCCAGCTGGTCGGCAGTGGCGCGCTGCGCCGCCGAGACGGGGCGCGATCCGATCGGTGACGTGCGCGCGGAGCTGGAAGCGGCGTGGGGCGGGTTGCGGGTGAGGCGGCGGGTGGTGTGGCCGTTGGCGGTGATCGTGGCGCGGGTTTGAGGAGTTGCGCCGGCGCAAGTCGAGTTCGGCGCAGAGAGCCGGGCGGGGCAATTTTCCCGCATGCTTGATTAGGCCGCGATTGCGGCCCCCAACTCTGCGAAATTGATAATCAACAAATTGGCTCCGCATTGTGGAGCCAATTGCCGCGCCACTTGCGCCGGCGCAAGTCCCGACGAGCGCGGGCCGTGGGCGCTGAGCCACTGAAATTGATATCCAACAAATTCGCGCCGCACTGCGGCGCGAATTGCCGTTGGCCTCACGACGCGCATTTCACCCAGATACTGGATGAAGCCGGCATCGTCCTTCGTTTCCGAAAGACGGCGGTGTGCTGCATCGCCGAGAAGGGGAGCGATCCGGTCGGCCGGGTGAGGGCGAGACGGCGGTTCGTGTGGCCGTAGGCGGCGATTGAGGCGAGAGTTTGTGTTTGCGGATTTCCGTATCACCGGCCAAACGCATGGCATACCATTGATGCGCCTGATATCCCGTTGA
>CAIOLW010000131.1 GCA_903859215.1 uncultured bacterium
CCGGTCGACGAGGCGTCGTACGCCGACGTCGTTGCCGGCGCGCGCCGCGTCATCGGCTGCGACTGCTGCGCCCTGTTCCTGCTCGACCGCGCCACCGGCGAACTGGTGTTGCGGGCGGCCGACGGTTACCGCGGCCTGCAGCCGGAGCTGCGCGTGTCCACGCGCGACAGCGGCAGCATGCACGCGCAGGCCTTCAGTGAGGAATACCTGGTGCACGTGGCCGACGTGGCCGGCCTCGAGGACCTGCAACCCCTGGCCGCCGGCGTGGCCAGCGCGCTGGCGCTGCCGATCATCTCGTACCGCGGCGCGGTGGGCGTGTTCGACTTCGGCAGCCACCGGCCCAACGCGTTCTCGGCCGCCGAGATCGGCATGTGCACCATGCTGGTCGACCAGATGTCGTACTCGCTCGAGAACATCCGCCTGGTCAACGAGCTCAGCCGCAGCCGTGACGCGGTCATCCGCGGCATGGCGCTCCTGGCCGAGATCCGCGACACGCACATCAGCGAGCATCTGCGCCGGATGTGTGCCTACTCGGGCTTCCTGGCTGGTTTGCTGTCCGAACGCCCGGGCTACCCCGAGGCGACGCCGCAGTTCATCGAGACCATTGCGCGCGCCGCCGCCCTGCACGACGTCGGCAAGGTGGGCATTCCCGACGCCATCCTGCTGAAGCCCGGCAAGCTGACCGAGGCCGAGTTCGCGGTGATGAAGTCGCACACCGAGATCGGCGCCGAACTGCTCGATGGGCTGATCAAGGACTACGGTCGCTACGCGATGATCACGATGGGCGCCGAGGTGGCGCGCTGCCACCACGAGAAGTGGAACGGCACGGGCTACCCCGCGGGGCTGAAGGAACGCGAAATCCCGCTGTCGGCCCGCATCGTCGCCATTGCCGACGTCTACGACGCCCTGACCAGCCGTCGCGTCTACAAGGACGCCTGGACCCACGAGGAAACCGCCAGGACCATGCAGCAGGATTCCGGCAGGCACTTCGATCCGGAGTTGCTGGAGATCTTCCTGGCCCACCATCGCGACCTGGCGCGCATCCGGGAATCCGAAGATTAATCAAGTCCGCGTCTGCAGGCGTCCCGTTGCGGGGCGCTTTCTGCTGCGCACATCTGCGAATGCTTCCCCGCAAAGCGCCCGCCGTGCGGCCGTGCGCCCTGGCACCGGCATGCGCCAGGCGGCATCGATGGACGTGGGCCGAAAGGAACGGGACGATGTTTTGACTATCCCCACGCAGCGACGGAGATTGGGCGGGGGCGCAGGCCGACAGAAGAGAGGTTGGTTCCATGAAGATTCCAATGCGGTCGATGCTGGCCCTGGGCGCGGGCCTGGTCCTGCTGTCGGGACTGGGCGGCTGCAGCGATCCCGTGGCCCCGCCGACCGGCTGGTCGTTCGTCATGCTGGGCGACACCCGGGGCGCCGACAACACGACCACGGGCCACAGTCCGTACCTGCCCGCCATCGCGCAGAAGATCGCCACGCTGCATCCCCGACTGGTGATCGTGGCCGGCGACATGTGCAACGGCAACAGCCTGAATCCTGAATCGCCGCTCTATCCCGCCAACGGGAATTTCAGCGATGCGGCGGCGAAAACGATCTATGCGAGGGAGTTCGCCAACTGGAAGGCGGCCATGCGGCCTGTCTTCGACTACACCACGGGGATCGGCATTCCCATCTGCACCGTGCGGGGCAACCACGAGAACGAGCATATGGGAGGCGCGCCGATCGCTGTGCTGCAGCAGGCGTACCGGGAAGCGTTCAGCGCGTACGTGCCGGCCAACGGGCCGCCGGGCGAGCAGGGGCTGAGCTGGTCGCTCACCCGCGGCAACGTCACCTTCGTCGCCGCCGACCAATACATGCATTTCGACCCGACGTTCGCCGGCGGGACGACGCCCTGGACGGGATATCACACGCTGGAACGGGCGTGGGTCACCGCGCAATTCCAGCGATCGCGCGCGCCCTACAAGATCCTGATCGCCCATGAGCCGATGTTCCAGACAGAGGGGAACGGCGCCGGTGAGATGTACAACGAAGGCGGGCAGCACTACTTCGGCATCGATGCCGCCGGCCTGGCGGCCCGCAGTGATTTCTGGAACGATTGCGGCGACGCCGGCGTGCAGCTCTATGTGACCGGCCACCTGCACCTGTTGACCGTCGCCTCGACCGTCACCGGTCATGGGAAGACCGTCGTGCAGTTGATGGTGGGCAACGGCGGTGCGCCCATGCAGCCGTTCATCGACAACCCGGAAGCGGGCGTCACGACGCTCTACAACAACGGCAATACCTTCGCCAACGGGGCCGTCGTGGGCACCGTCGGCTTCTCGCTGGCCACCGTGCAGGCCGGGCAGATGACCATCGAATACTACGCCCTCGACACCGCCGACAACAGCTGGACGGTGGCGGGCTACACCACGCGGATCCTGCCGACAGCGGCCATGGACTAGACGTTGCTGATGCCCGCCGTGTTCCGGACCCTTGAGAGGCTCGAAATGTCGCTGGAAGGCATGTGGTTGCCCGATCGCCATTTCGAGGTGACGGTCGGCGCCGTCGGCGATCCCCGGTCCGGCATCGCCTTCGTCGAGTACGGTTCAGTAGGCCCCGGCGATCCCGGCCTGCTGCTCAGGTAGGCGCACTCATGTCTGGCGGTGATCCGGGGGTGGAGGAACGGGCTTTGTCCGGACGATCCGCACGATCCGTCTCACGGCCCGTGCGGTTCCAGGTTCGGGAGCGGCGCCTTGTCGCGGACGTAGCGGTCCAGCCACTCGGTCACGGCCCGGTCGACCTCCGGCCGGAATTCGGACAGCGCGTGGTCGCCGCCCTCGAACATGATGAAGCGGAACGGATGGTGCGCCTTGTACAGCGCATCGACCATCTCGAGAGCCTCGCGCGGGTTGACCCGCAGGTCGGCGCTGCCGTGAAGGACCAGGATGGGTGTCGTCTTGTTCAGCTTCTCCGGCCACCTCACGGCCGAGCGCGCGACGAGTGCCGCTTCCCTGTCCGTGGCCCAGTTCGGCACCAGTTCCGCGAACACGTCCTTCTCCATCTCCGGCCGGCGGGTCACCATATCGAACGCGTCGGCCATGCCGGAGCCGACCACGGCGCCCCGGATGCGGCCGGTCCGCGCGAGCGCGAGATAGGTCATCATCCCGCCCCGGCTCCACCCGTACATCCCGAGCCTGGACGCGTCCACGCGCGGGTGACTGTCGAGGAGCGGGATCAGGTTCAGCACATCGTTGACGTCCGTCCCGCCGAATTCCTCGCGACCCTCGCCCCCTTTGTTGCCGCGGTACTGGCTCGCCGCGACAACGTACCCGTGCTGCGCAAGCACGCCCAGCCGGACCACGGCGAACGTGTCGCTGAGCGCCGTGTAGTCCCGGTTCCCACCCCGGTTGAAGATGACCGCCGGCAGGGAATCTCCCGTTGCCGGCTCGACCAGGTAGCCCTTCACGCGCAGGCCGTCGCTCAGATAGGTTATCCGCTGGACAATGAGGTGGTCGAGGTCGAGCTCGACCCCGCGCAGCCGGACGCGTTCCGTGAAATACTGCTTCTGGTCGGGCGTGAAGGCGAGGGTGTCGCGCGCAACGATCGCGCCGTCCTGTGCGTGCACCGAGGCCGCGCCGAACAGGGCGACGAGGGCGGTGAGGACACCGCAGGCGATCCTGTGCACCACCATCGAAAATACTGCCGGAATGTCGCTGCGCAGAGGGGCGGCGAAGGCTCCCCGGAAGGTTTCCCGGTCCTGGCTCATCGGCATTCTCCATGTTCAGGAATCGGCAGATCGTTCGTTGTTCGTCGCGATGCGTCAATCTAGCGCGCAGGTTAAGGCCCGCCACGCGAGCGTACCCGCCGGGCGGCCGTCCCGCCCAGCCCATTGGGGCGACGACGCCATCGTCGCGGAAAATCGCTAATGATCAAATCGGCACAGTTGTTGCTGACAAAAATTGTGTTATCTTCGTGATGCCATCCCGGGCCCGTCGACGGCCCTGGGGGGAAGCCAGATCAACCCGGGGAGACAACCATGCCTGTGCGCACATCGCGTTTTCTGGTCCTGACAGCGGCCCTGTCGGGCTTGCTGCTCCTGTTCGGTTGCTCGGATGACAACGGCAGTCCCTCGGGCGGCACGCTCAAGATCAACCTCATCGATGCCCCGGCCGCCTACGATGCGGTCTTCGTCCAGGTGGACAGCGTCCAGGTCCACGCGGCCGGCAGCGACTCGACCGGTGGCTGGATCACCGTGTCGTCGCAGCCCGGCACCTACGACCTGCTGACCCTGCGCAACGGCCTGTCCGCCCTGCTGGTGAACCAGCAACTGCCCGCGGGCCACTATACGCAGATCCGCCTGAAGCTCGGTTCGGGCAACAGTGTGATCGTCGCGGGCGAATCGTTTCCGCTGACGATCCCCAGCGGCCTGCGCAGCGGCCTGAAGCTGAACCACGAATTCACGATCGAGGCCGGCGCTCTCTACGAGATCACACTCGACTTCGACGCCGCCCGCTCGATCCACATGACCGGCCACGGCGTGTACATGATGCGCCCGGTGATCGGCACGATGGCGCACATGATTTCCGGCGCCCTGCACGGTTCGGCACTGCCGGTTGGCGCGCGCGCCGCGATCGAGGCGGTTGCGGGCGCCGACACGCTCGTCGCCTACGCCGACACGTTGGACGGATCGTTCCGGTTCCCGGTCCTCCGCGAGGGCGCGTGGCAGGTGACCGTCATGCCGACCGCCGGCTCGTTCGCGGACTCGGTGATCGCGGGCGTCGCCGTGGTGGCGGGGCAGGACACGGACCTCGGGGCGATCACGCTGGTGGCGTTGCCGTAGGCCAGTGCGTCGATGTTGGCTTGAAGACGGCCGCGCTCCCGGTGGGCGCGGCCGTTTTGCGTGCGGGCGACTTGCGCCGGCGCAAGTCCGCGTCACTGCCGCCGCCGCTCAGGCCGGCTCGACGCCCGCCATGATCCCCGGCTCGACCATCACCGTCTTGTCCTGCAGGCACACCGCCAGCCCCGGCGGCGACTTGCGCGGCTTGCGCACGAAGCGCTTTTCCGTCCACACCACCGGCACCAGCGACGAGTTGCGCGCCTTGCTGTGGAAGGCGGCCAGCGAGGCGGCCTTCTCCAGGACGGCGGGCGGCACCAGGTCGGGCCGGCCGCGCGTGCGCACGACGACGTGGCTGCCGGCGGCGCCGTGGGCGTGCAGCCACAGGTCGCGGCTGTGCGCGGCGCGATGGGTCAGTTCGTCGTTCTCGCGGCTGCTGCGGCCCACCCACACTTCCCAGCGGCCGTCGATGAGGTAGCGGCGGAACGGGCGCGAGGCTTCGTCGTCGGCGGCGGCGCGGCGCGATGGACGCGGCGCGGCGCCGGCCAGCGAGGCGTGGGCGCCGACCCACTCCTGCACGGTGGCGAGCGCAACCAGGCCCGGGACCGGCGCCTCGTCCAGCGAGGCCAGGGAAGCGAGCCCGTCGCGCAACGCGGCCGCTTCACCGCGGGCCCGTTCCAGGTTCGCCTCGATCACCTCGCGCCCGCGATCGGCCTTGCGGGCGCGGTGGAAGAGCGCATCGAGGTTGGTGGCGGCATTGCGTGACGGGTCCAGTTCGATGACCAGCGGCGTGCCGTCGCGCAGGTCGGGGACTTCGCAGCGGGAAGCGCCGGGCTTCAGTTCGTGCAGGTGGGCGGCCAGGGCCTCGGCGCGGCGGCGATGCTCGTCGCCGCTGCCGGCGCCGTCCAGGTCGTGTTGGCGATGCTCGCACAGTTTTTCCGCGGCGCGGAGCCGGCGGCCCAGCGCGGCGGCGACACGCGTGCGCGTCTCGCCGGCCAGCACGGCGGCCAGGTGTTCGAGGGCGGCGTCGGCGTCGTCTTCGTCGGGCTCATCGGGCGGAACCGCGGCGGCGTACAACGTCTTTTCGGGCACCACCGACAGCAGCGCGTGCGGCGGCCGCCGCGCCGCCCACAGGCAGCGCCCGCCGCCGTCGAGCAGCGCGGTGTTGCCGGGCGAGCCGAACAGCTGGTGAAGCAGGTGCATGGGCGAGCCGTCGGGCCGCGCCAGGCGCAGGCAGGCGACACGTTCGCCCGGCAGCGCGGCCAGGCCGGTCAGCGTCGAGCCCTGCAGCAGCGCGAGCAGCGGGTGGTCGCGCTCGACCGCCAGGGCGTCGCCCAGCGCATCCGGCAGGCGGCCGGTGAAACCCGCCAGCAGCGTGGCGCCCGGGATGGTCGTCAGCAGCAGGCAGAAGCGCTCGTCGCCGGCCAGGTGCAGGCGCACCCAGCGGTCGCCGGCAGCGCAGCGGTACAGGGGGCGGTCGCCGTAGGAAACGCGCCACCGCGCCAGCCTGGCGGCCAGCGCGGCGGGATCATTGAAGGCGCCGGGTGCGCCCATCACTAGAAGAGGCTGTAGCCGAGAGTCAGCTTCCAGCCGGGGCTGTCGAGCAGGCCCACGCGCATCTCGAGCATCGCATCGTGGCCGTTGTCGAAGCGGCGCGTGACCCCGCCCAGCGCGCTGAGGCCCAGCTTGGTGTCGGCCTTGCCGGTCACGTTGTCGGGGCCGGCCAGGTCGGCGCGGATCAGCGACAGGGCGCCGCCGCCGTACAGGCCCCAGGGGGCGTTGACCATCTCGCTGAAGTTCCAGGTTACGTCGCCGTTGAGCGCCAGCACGGTCACGTTGTCGCCCACGCCCACCTCGAAGCCGGGCGTGAACGAGATGTTCTCCATCAGTTCGCCCAGCTTCATGTCGGCGCCGAAGTGCATCTGCCGCATGGTCTCCCAGCTGGTGTAGCCGACGCGCACCCCGATGGGGTAGGGCGTCTCGTGCTTGTCGTAGTAGGTCTGGGCCAGGGCGGGGGCGGCCAGCAGCAGGGTCAGCGCGGCCATCACGATCAGGCGTCCACGGCTCATGTCGGCATCCTTTCCCGGGGAATCCGTTCCTCACGACCGGCGGCCGGCTCGCGCAGGGGCATGGTAGCATCCTACGCCCGTTAGGCGCCACAGGTTCCCCCCCCGGCAACCCCGTCTTGCCCGCGGGGGGCCGCTGGCCTACACTTCGCCCACGGATCACGGAAGTACTTGCAGGCTGGCGGAGGTCGCGCGGTGGACATGCTGAGCATGACCGGTTTCGGCACGGGCGAGGGCACGGCGGGCCCCGTCACGATCACGACGGAGTTCCGGTCGGTGAACCACCGTTTCCTGGACGTCAGCCTGAAGCTGCCGTCGCTGCTGGCGGCCTACGAACTGGACGTCCGCAATTTCCTGAAGGACAACATCGCGCGCGGCCGGGTGTCGGTCAGCGTGCAGGTCGAGCTCGCCCGCGGCGCGGCCGTGTCCGGGGCCGACCCTGAGCGCCTGGCGCAGGGCATCCGCATGGTGCAGACGGCGGCGAACGAGCTGGCGAAGGCCACCAGCCGCCCGGCCGAGCCGGTGACGCTGGCGCACCTGCTGCAGCTGCCCGAGCTGTTCCGGGTCGAGGATCCGGAACTGGACCCCGAGCAGGTGCGCGAGGCGCTGATGGCGGCCCTCGCCGGCGCCGCCCGCGGCCTGCAGGAGATGAAGAAGCAGGAAGGCGCCGCCCTGGTGCGCGAGATGAACGGCCGCCTGGGCATCGTCGAGACGAAGCTGGCCGAGGTGCGGCTGCTGGCGCCGCAGGCGGCGGTCGAGATCCAGCGCAAGCTGAACGAGCGGCTGGCCAAGCTGCTGAGCGAGCCGCTGGAGCCGCAGCGCATGGCCCAGGAGGTGGCGCTGCTGGCCGACCGCTCGAACATCAACGAGGAGTGCGAGCGGCTGGGCATCCACATCGAGCACTTCCGCGCCGCCTTCACCGAGGGCGGGCAGGTCGCCAAGCGGATCAACTTCCTGCTGCAGGAAATGCACCGCGAAGTGAACACGATGGGCAGCAAGACCAACCTGATGGACATCACGCAGGCCGTGATCGTGATGAAGGACGAGGTCGAGTCGCTGCGCGAGCAGATCCAGAACCTGGAATAGGCGGGGGTGGCGGCATGATCCTGCTGGTCACGGGACCGTCGGGCGCGGGCAAGGGCACCGTCATCAACACGCTGCTGGCGCGCGAGCCGCGCCTGGCGTTCTCGGTGTCGTCGACCACGCGGCCCATCCGCGGCGGCGAGGTCGATGGCCGCGAGTACGACTTCGTCGACGACGCGACCTTCGATCGCCTCATCGCCGAAGACGCTTTCGTCGAGTGGGCGCCCGTGCACCTGCACCGCTACGGCACGCGGCGTTCGCGGCTGGCGGAGATGGAAGCGGCGGGAAAGATCCCCGTGCTGGACATCGACGTGCAGGGCGGCGTGAACGTGCTGGGGCAGTCCGGCGACGAACTGGTGTCGGTGTTCCTGTTCCCGCCGTCGTGGGAAGAGCTGGAGCGGCGGTTGCGCACGCGCGGCACCGAGTCCGAGGAGGCCATCGCCACCCGGTTGCGCAACGCCCGCCACGAGGTCGGCTACGCCACCCGGTATCGCTACTGGGTGACCAATGACACCGTCGAGGCGGCGGTCGGGCGGCTCGAGGCCATCCTCACGGCCGAGGCCTGCCGGGCGCGGGGGCAGGCGCCGCTGTAGGCGCTCCGATCCCCGGTGACTTGCGCCGGCGCAAGTTGCGGGATCGTTTGCCGGTCTGTAGGTTCTGCTACGCTATGGTCAGTAATGGGAAATGGGGCCGGGGTTCAACCGGCGATGTCGTATGCCAACCATGCACAAGGGCCGTGAACCCATGCCGCCTTCCCTCACACCTCAGGCCGATCCTGCCTGGGCGGAGCGCGCGCGCCGAGCGCTGCCCGTCCTGTGCGGCGCGCGCGCCGTCGTCCTGATCTTCTCGCTGACGGTGGGAGGCGTGGGTTCTGCCGGCCTGTGCCTGATCGCCTGCTACGGGCTCATCCAGAGGCAGGCGTGGGGCGCGTGGCTGTCCGGCCTGCTCGCAGTGGCGTCCCTCGTCGGGTACGCGCTGCATCTGGCGCCGGAGGGGTTCGCGGTCCCCGACTCCGCAGGCCACGGCCTCGACGTGGTGCTCTGCGTGGGGATGCTGGCGATGCTGGTCGTGGCAGGCAGGGGGAAGTGTCCCGCCGCCGGGCGCTGAACAGTGTCAACCTGCTGTCCCACAATGGGTTGTCGGACATCTAAATCCATTCCGGATCCGGCCGATAATGCGAGTGTGGGGAAGGATCCCCGGGGCCGCCCCGATTTGGGCGGCGGCATCGACGGAAGGACCCATCCGCGTGGGCATCCGCATCGGCACTAATGTGGCGGCGTTGACCGCCATGCGTCACCTCGCGAACGCGACGAATCGCGTGAACCGCTCCATGGAGCGGCTCAGCAGCGGTCTGCGCATCAATCGCGCGGCCGATGATCCCGCCGGCCTGGCCATGTCCGAGAAGTTGCGCGCGAAGATCCGGGCGCTCGATGTCGGGGTGCGCAATGCGGGCGACGGCATCTCGATGGTGCAGATCGCCGAGGGTGCGCTCGGCGCGAGTTCCGACCTCATCGTCCGGTTGAAGGAACTCGCCGAGCAGGCGATGAACGGCACGGTGTCGGACGAGCAGCGCGGATACCTGAACCAGGAATTCCATGCGCTGGTCGAGGAGATCGACCGCATCGCGGTGACCACCGAGTTCAACGGGCGCTACCTGCTGGACGGCTCGGGCGGCAACACCGGCATCCAGGTGGGTACCGGCAGCCAGTCCGGCGGGCAGATCGACGTCGCGATCGGCTCGTCGTATTCCGCGGCAGGGCTCGGGCTCGACAATGTGACTCTTGCGGGCAACCCGGCGTCATGGGCGGTGCAGCCGCTCGATGCGATCGAGGCCGCGATGCGGATGGTCAGCTCCGGGCGCGCCGGGTTCGGCGCCACGCAGAACCGCCTCGAGTCGTCGGTCCGCATGATGTCCATCGAGCGCGAGAACCTGTCGGCGGCCGACAGTCGCATCCGCGACGTGGACTACGCGGCGGAGGTGAGCGAACTGACCAGCGCGCAGATCCTGCAGCAGATGGCCGTGGCGATGCTCGCGCAGGCCAGCCGGCAGCCGGCGCTGGTGCTGCAGCTGATGGGGATCCGGCAGTAGGGCGGGCCTCGATCGGGCATGGCGGCCTTCGCTTCAACCTGTTGTTCTGGTGTAAGTTAACCTGACGTGACCGCCCGCCGCCGCCATTATCCCTTGCCAAGACCCCGCGATGGGCTATCTTCTAACGCTTGCTGTCGCCCGGAGCGAGGGGTACCCGTGTGTCTTGCGGACCTGTCGTTTCCCGGCCGATTCCCCCAGCCGTGAGGATAGGTGTATGACCTACATTCCGCGCCAGAAGGTCACTGCCATCATCCCGAACAAGTTCGCCGCCATCAAGGTGTGCGCCATGGAAGCCCGCCGCCTGAACGAGCGCGCCCGCATGTTCAATGTGGCGCTGCCGGGCAAGATCACGACGCTGGCCGTACAGCGCCTGATGGACGGCAAGGTCGAGTACTACGACACCAAGGAACGCGCCCGCCTGGCCCGCCTGGAGAAGGAAACCGAGGTCGAGGTCTAGGCCATGGCCGGCACGACCGGCACCAGCCCGCGCATCCTGCTGCTGGTGACCGGCGGCATCGCCGCCTACAAGAGTTGCTATCTGGCCCGCCTGCTTGTGCAGGCGGGCTTTTCCGTGCGCTGCGCGATGACCGACGCGGCGACGCGCTTCGTCAGCCCGATGACGTTCGAGGTGCTGACCGGCGCGCCCGTGGCGATCGACCTCTGGGGCGAACGCGGCACCGCGGCGCTCGACCACATTTCGTACGCGCGCTGGGCCGACATCGCGGTCGTGGCGCCGGCGACGGCCAACACGATGGCCAAGGCCGCCGGCGGCCTGGCCGACAACATGGTCTCGACGCTGCTGCTCGCGTTCCCCGGCCCCGTCGTGATGGCGCCGGCGATGAACGACAACATGTGGCGGCACGCGGCGACGCGTGCCGTGCGTGCGACGCTGCTCGAGCGCGGCGTGCGCTTCGTGGGCCCGGGCGAGGGCTTCCTGGCCTGCGGCACCACCGATGAAGGGCGCATGTCCGAGCCGGAGGAGATCCTCGCGGCGGTGCGCGAGGTGGCGGCGACGCTGCCGGCGCGCGCTCTCGAGGATGCGGCGGCGCCTGCACTCGCGGCCCCGGGCGCATGGCTGGGGCGCCGCGTCGTCGTGACCGCCGGCCCGACCTGCGAACCGATCGACCCCGTGCGCTATGTGGCCAATCGCAGCACCGGCGCCATGGGCTATGCGCTCGCGGCCGCCGCTGCGCGCGCGGGCGCGCAGGTGACGCTCGTCAGCGGGCCTGTTGCGCTGCCTGTGCCGCGCGGGATGGCCGGCATCGTGCACGTGGAGACGGGCCGGCAGATGGCCGAGGCCGTCGATGCCGCGCTGGGCGCGGGCGCCGACTGGCTGGTCATGTGCGCGGCCGTGGCCGACTTCACGCCGGCCGAGCCGGCGACCGGCAAGCTGAAGAAGGACGTGCTGGGCGACGAGTGGTCGCTGCGCATGGTCCGCAACCCCGACATCCTGGGCGAGGTCGTGCCGCGCCATCGCCAGAGCGGCGTGAAGGTGGTCGGCTTCGCGCTCGAGACCGAGGATGTCGTCGCGCGCGCCATGGGCAAGCTGCGCGCGAAGGGGCTCGACTTCATCGTCGCCAACAACACCGCCGCGGCCGGTTCGGGCTTCGGCGACGTCGAGCACGAAGTGATCCTGCTGGGACCGGCCGGCGAGTTGTGGCGCAGCGGCTCGCAGCGGAAGGACGCGCTGGCGCCGGCGCTGCTGTCGCAACTGGCGGCCGCCGCCGGCGACGACGGGCGCTGACGCGATGAGCGCGCCCCGCCAGGATTCACCCGACGATTCGGCCCCCGATTCCCTGCCGGCCATCGCCGCCGACCTCCTGGCCTGGATCCACCAGAACGATGAACGTGCGCCGGCCTGGTTCCTGGACCAGGGCGCCGTGTCGCCCGAGATGGCGGCGGCGCTGGCCGCGGCGCCTGCGGCCCCGGCTCCTGTCGCGCCGGCTCCTGCCGCACCGGCCGCGCCGGCCGCGCCGGCGCCACCCGCCGAAGATTCCGCGCCCGCAGCGGCCGCCGATCCCGCGTTCGCCGTCGCCTGCGCCGCCTTCGTCGCCCGGACACTGGCGCTGATCGACCGCGAGGGCGTGCCCGCCGGCGGCACGTTGCCGCCCGACCCGTTGCTGGCCGCGCACGGTGGCGACAAGGCCGCCGCGCTGGCCGCGCTGTGCGCCGAGGTGCTGCCCTGCACGAAGTGCGCGTTGAACGCGACGCGCACGCATACCGTCTTCGGCGTCGGCAACCCGGACGCGGACCTGGTCTTCATCGGCGAGGCGCCCGGCCAGGACGAGGACCTGCAGGGTGAGCCGTTCGTCGGGCGCAGCGGGCAGCTTCTGACGAAGATCATCGGCGCGATCGGCTACACGCGGGGCGATGTCTACATCTGCAACATCCTCAAGTGCCGTCCGCCCGGGAACCGCGACCCGCTGCCGGCCGAGGTCGAGCAGTGCGAACCGCACCTGAGGCGCCAGTTGGCGATCCTGCGACCGCGCGCCATCTGCTGCCTCGGGCGCGTGGCCGGGCAGACGCTGCTGGGCACCGACGCTTCGCTGGGCAAGCTGCGGCAGGCCGTGCACTTCTACGCCGGCATTCCCGTGACGGTGACGTACCACCCGGCGGCGCTGTTGCGCAATCCGGACTGGAAGCGCGACACGTGGGATGACGTGCGGCGGTTGCGGGCACTGGTGGACGCGCTGCAGGCGCGGTAGCATCATCCATTCGTCGGACGGGCGTTCCCGGTTTTCGGGGCGCCGATTCCCCATCCGGAGGCTCCCATGCGTCGTTCCCTGTTCCCCGTCCTGGTCTTGTGCAGCCTGCTTTGCGCGGGCCTCGCCTCCGCAAGCCCCGTCGCAGGCGCTCCGGCCGACACCGCGGCCGCCGTGAAATGGGACGTCGCCAACCCGCCCACCGACGGCACGAGCGGCGGCTGGGGCTGGCACGACGCGCCGCTGGACGCCAGCACCGGCACCTGGATGTCGGTCGACGTCTCGCCCGACGGCGCAACCGTGGTGTTCGACCTGCTCGGCGACCTCTACACGATGCCGATCGGCGGCTCGGCCGACGGCGCGCAGGTCAAGTGCATCGCCGAGGGTTTGCAGTGGGACATGCAGCCGCGCTTCAGCCCCGACGGGCAGTGGATCGCGTTCGTGTCCGACCGTACCGGCCAGGGCGGCAAGGGCGGCGACAACATCTGGATCATGAAGACCGACGGCACGCAGCCGCGGCAGATCACGCACGAGACGTTCCGCCTGGTCACGCAGCCGGTGTGGATGCCCGACTCGCAGTACATCGTGGCACGCAAACACTTCACCAGCCGCCGCAGCCTGGGCGCCGGCGAGATGTGGCTGTACCACGTCAGCGGCAAGACCGACGGCGTGCAGTTGACCGCCAAGCAGAGCGAGCAGAAGGACACCGGCGAGCCCGCCGTCTCGCCCGACGGGCGCTACCTGTACTACAGCCTCGACGCCACGCCCGGCGCGAACTTCCAGTACGACAAGGACGGCAACCCCGGCATCTATGCCATCGACCGGCTGGACCTCAAATCGCAGCAGACCGAGCGGCTGATCGCCGGGCCGGGCGGCGCCTGCCGGCCGGTGCCGTCGCCGGACGGCAAGCAGGTGGCCTTCGTGCGCCGCGTGCGCTACGTCTCGACGCTGTTCGTGATGGACCTCAATAGCGGCAGCGCGCGCGCCGTGTACGCGCCGCTCGAGCGCGACAACCAGGAGACCTGGGCCGTGCACGGCGTCTACCCCGCGATGGCGTGGACGCCAGACGGCAAGTCGCTGGTGTTCTGGGCGCAGGGCAAGCTGCGGCGGCTGGATGTTGCCGGCGGCAAGGCGGTGGAGATCCCGTTCCGGGTGAAGGGCGTGCGGCGCATCGCCGAGGCGGTGCGCTTTCCGGTAACGGTGGCCCCGGCGAACTTCGACGTGAAGATGATCCAGAACGCGACCGTGTCGCCCGCGGGTGATCGCCTGGTGTTCCAGGCTCTCGGTCACCTGTATGTAGCCCAGCTCGGCGACGGCGTCGTCGGCGCGCCGAGGCGGCTGACCGATGCGACCGACGAGTTCGAATACTATCCGTCATGGTCGCGCGACGGGAAGCAGGTCGCCTACGTGGCGTGGAACGACGCGCGGCTGTCCGCGGTGCGCGTGATCCCGGCCGCAGGCGGCAAGGCGCGCACGCTGACCGTCGAGCCGGGCCACTACCTGAACCCCGTGTTCAGCCCCGACGGCGGCACCGTCGTCTTTGAGAAGGCGGGCGGCGGCTACCTGACCAGCCCGCTGTGGGGGCACGACCAGGGCGTGTATGCCGTTGCTGCAGGCAGTTCCGGGGCCAAGGGAGCGCCCACGGCGCCGCGGCGGTTGTCGACGCGCGGGGGGGCGCCCCAGTTCGGCGCCGACGGCGGTCGCGTGTACCTGACGGTGCGCGACGGAGGCAACGACAGCGACAGCGTGTCGCTGATCAGCGTGCCGGTGGCCGGCATCACGCCGGACGAGGGCGAGCGCACGCACTTCACGAGCGACTGGGCGACCGAGATGCGCGTGAGTCCGGACGGCCGGAGCATCGCCTTCGCCGAGCGCTACAACGTGTACGTGGCGCCGTTCCTGGCCACGGGCAAGCCCATCGCCGTGGCGCCCAAGGGCACGAACCTGCCCATCGTCAAGGTGAGCCGCGAAGCGGGCAACTTCCTGCACTGGTCCGGCGACGGCACCCGCCTGTACTGGACCCTGGGGCCCGAGCTGTCGACGCTGCCGGTGGACGCGGCGATCGCCGCCTCGGCGTACGGCGACGGCAAGGACGACGCGAAACCGCTGGCCGCGAAGGTCGCGACCATCCGGATGACGGCGGCCACGGACCTGCCGCGTCGCGCGGACGGCTCGGCCAGCACCATCGCCATCCGCAACGTGAAGATCCTGACGATGGAGAACGTGGGTGGGGCGGACGGCGCGAAGGACGGCGCCACGCGCGGGATGGAGACGATCGAGCACGGCGTGATCGTCGTGGTCGGCAACCGGATCGCCGCGATCGGCCCCGAGGGCAGCGTCACCGTGCCGGCCGGCGCCACGGTCATCGACGGCAAGGGCGGCGTCGTGACGCCCGGACTGGTCGACGTGCACGCGCACGGCGCGCAGGGCGAGAACGGCTTCACGCCGCAGGCCAACTGGAGCGCGCAGGCGAATCTGGCCTTCGGCGTCACCACCATCCACGACCCGAGCAACGACACCGAGATGGTGTTCGCGGCCAGCGAACTGGAGAAGGCCGGGCTGATCCTGGCCCCGCGCATCTTCTCGACCGGCACCATCCTCTACGGCGCGCAGGGCGCCTACCGCGCCGAGATCGAGTCGGTGGATGACGCACTGTTCCACCTCGGGCGCCTGAAGGCCGTGGGCGCCCTCAGCGTCAAGAGCTACAACCAGCCGCGCCGCGACCAGCGGCAGATGGTGCTCGAGGCCGCGCGCCGGCTGGGCATGATGGTCGTGCCCGAGGGCGGCGCGCTGTACCAGCACAACATGACCGAGGTCGTCGACGGCCACACGACCATCGAGCACACGCTGCCGGTCGCCCGCATCTACGACGACGCGAAGCAGCTGTGGGGCCAGAGCGCCACGGGCTACACGCCGACGCTGGTCGTGGCCTACGGCGGCATCGGCGGCGAGAACTACTGGTACGCCAAGACGCGCGTCTGGGCCGACGAGCACCTGATGCACTTCGTGCCGCGCTACGTGGTGGACCCGCGCTCGCGCCGCCCGTTCGACGCACCGGACGAGGAGTGGAACCACTTCGAGGCCGCACGCATGGCCCGCGACGTGATGGAAGCCAAGCAGAAGGGCGTCGTCGCGACGACCGGCCGGGCCAGCGGGCCGGGGCTGGGCGCGCACGGGCAGATGGCGGGCATCGGCCCGCACTGGGAACTGTGGATGCTGGCGCAGGGCGGGATGTCGCCGCAGCAGGCGCTGCGCGCGGCGACCATCGACGGCGCCTCGCAGCTGGGCCTGGACGGCGACATCGGCTCGCTGAAGGTGGGCAAGCTGGCCGACCTGCTGCTGTTCCGTGACGACGTGTCGCAGGACGTCCGCAAGAGCACGAGCATCGCCATGGTGATGCTGAACGGGCGCCTGTACGACTCCGGCACGCTGGCCGAGGTGGCGCCGGTGGTCGTGCCCGGGCCGCGCTACTTCTTCGAGGACCTGCAGAAGGGCGCCGGCACGCCGCTGGCGGTCGAGGCCATCATGCGCAAGGCGTACGAGGACGGCGCCACCTGCGCGGGCTGCTGCGGGACGCACTGATGCCGCCCGTCGAACTGGCTCCGGGCCACGAGAAGGAGATGCGGCGACTGCGCCGCCTCGCCGACCTGTTCGACAACGAGTTCCGCATCCCCGGGACGCGGTGGCGCTTCGGGATCGACGCGCTCATCGGCCTGGTGCCGGGGGCGGGCGACATCGCCGGCGGGCTCTTCGCGCTCTACGGGCTGCGGGTGGCTTACCTGGTCGGGGCGCCGGCGTCGGTGCAGGCGCGCATGGTGCTGCAGATCGCCATCGACGTGCTGGCGGGCATGGTGCCGGTCATCGGCGATGTCTTCGATGCCGCCTTCAAGGCCCACGTGCGCAACCGCCGGCTGCTCGAGGCGTGGCTGGCCCGGCCGCAGGCGGTGCGCCGGCAGTCGAAGGCCGTGCTGATCGCGCTGCCGGCGGCGGCGGTCCTGCTGTTCCTGGCCTCGGGCGTGCTGGCGGTCTGGTCCTTCGTGGCCTTCGTGCGCTGGCTGGCCGGGCTGTAGCCCGGGTCGCCGCGGGCCGGTCGGCCCGCTGGTCCGGGCGTCCCCGGCCGTAACGGACTGATGTCGTTGCGCTTGGTTGCGGCGGCCGGCCGGTCGCGATCACCTGTTTGTCCTTTGGGGCCATCTGCGCTACATTGCGCGGGCCGGCGCCCTGGGGGTGCCGTCTTTCCGTAAGGGCGCGGGCCGCGGCCGGTCCTGTTCAGGGTCCACCTTTCTTCGTGTCGCGGAGGCCGCCAATGCTGCCTGGATCCCCCTGGGTTGTCGGCAAGAGCGAGCAGCTCTACGGGTTCGAGTACTGGGGCGCCGGCTACTTCGGCGTCAACGACAAGGGCAACGTCTGCATCCGGCCGGAAGGCCCGGACGGCCCCGAGCTCGACCTCGAGGACCTGGTCGAGGCCGCGCGCCAGCGAGACATCCGCCTGCCCATCCTTTTCCGCTTCAGCGGCATCCTTCGCCACCGGCTGCGCACGCTGCACAACGCGTTCACCGCCGCGATGGCCGAGTACGACTACAAGGGCCCTTACCGCCCCGTCTATCCCATCAAGGTGAACCAGCAGCGGCACGTGGTGACCGAGCTGATCCGCGCCGGCCGGGACCTGAGCCTGGGCCTGGAAGTCGGCAGCAAGCCCGAGCTTGTGGCCGCCCTGGCGCTGCCGGACAACCAGAACGCGCTTCTGATCTGCAACGGCTACAAGGACCGGCAGTACCTGGAACTGGCGATGATGGCGCAGCGCGTCGGGCGCGAGGTCATCGTCGTCGTCGAGAAGCCGTCGGAAATCGACCTGCTGCTGGCCATCAGTGCCGAACAGAACATCGAGCCGAACATCGGCTTCCGCCTCAGGCTGGCCGGACGCGGCGCCGGGCGCTGGGAGCGCAGCGGCGGCGAGCGCGCCAAGTTCGGCCTGAACGTGGCCGAGATCGTCAGTGCGATCAAGCTGCTGACCGAGCACGGCAAGCTGGACTGGGTGCGGCTGGTGCACTTCCACAACGGCAGCCAGCTGACGAACATCTCGTCGCTCAAGCAGGCCGTGCGCGAGGCCGCGCAGGTATACGTGCAGGTGGCGCGGTTCTGCCCGCAGCTGAAGTACTTCGACGCCGGCGGCGGCCTGGCCGTCGACTACGACGGCTCCAAGACGGCCTTCGAGTCGTCGATGAACTACACGCTCGAGGAGTACGCGCGCGACGTCGTCTGGATCCTGAAGGATGCCTGCGACAACGCCGAGGTGGCGCACCCGATGGTGGTCACCGAATGCGGCCGCGCGATGGTGGCCTACGCCTCGGTGCTGGTGACCGAGGTGCTGAGCCTGGCCAACACGTTCACCACGACCGTGGATGTGGATGCCGTCACGAAGCAGACCGAAGAGGACACCGTCCTCAACATGGCGTTGCTGCTGCAGTCGCTGACGCCCAAGAACTGCCAGGAGACGCTGCATGACGCGGTGGAATTGCGGCAGACGATGCTGCAGCAGTTCAGCCTGGGCCAGATGTCGATCGAGGATCGCGCCCTGGGCGACCAGTGCTACTGGGCGCTGTTGAACGCGATCAACACCGTGGGCAAGGAACTGCACTACGTGCCCGAGGACCTGCGCCGCCTGCCGTCGCTGCTGACCGACACGTACTTCTGCAACCTGTCGATCTTCCAGTCGATGCCCGACAGCTGGGCCATCGACCAGATCTTCCCCATCACGCCCATCACGCGGCTGAACGAGGAGCCGAAGCGCCGCGTCGTGCTGGCCGACATCACCTGCGACTCGGACGGCAAGGTGGAGCGCTTCGCCGACCTGCGCGACATCAAGCACTACCTGCCGGCGCACGACCTGAAGCCGGACCAGCGCTACTGCTTCGCGGTGTTCCTGGTGGGCGCCTACCAGGAGATCCTCGGCGACATGCACAATCTCTTCGGCGACACCAACGCCGTGCACGTGGACGTGGCGCCGGACGGCCGCATGATCTTCGCCAACGTGCTGCGCGGCGACACGGTGGCGCAGGTGCTGCGCTACGTGGCTTTCGAGAAGGCCGACCTGATGGAGCGCTGGCGGCACGCGTTGGAGGAGTCCGTCGTGGCCGGGCGCATCACCGCGCGCGAGTCGGCGGTGCTGCAGCGGCAGTACGACGAGGTCTTCGAGGACTACACGTATCTGCAATAGCGGCAACGGTTAAGGTGGTTTTGGCGGGGGCCCCGGCGGGGCTCCCGCTTTTTCGTTTGCGGTTGACGGGCGCCGCCGGGCTCTCGCTGTTGATTTTGAAAATGATAATCCGACAGGAAATATTCCCAGCCATAGCCTCAGATCGTGATAAGATGCATTAAATCCTGATTCGTCCGGACCTCCCGGGCTGCCCCGGTCCCAAGGAGCCGACCATGCGCCGAATCCACGCCGTGCACCGTAGTCGCGTCCCGTTCCGCGTGACCGTCCTGGCGATCCTGTTGCTCTTCGGCGGGGTCGCCTCGGCCTCGACCTGGCTGGTGCCTGCCGGCGGCGAGACCTGGGTCGCCGGCAGCTCGCATACCGTGGCGTGGAGCGGCACCGGCACCTCGGCCATCGTGACGTACCACCCGCTGCCGCTGTCGATGACGGGTTACGTCGTGGCCGCCTACTTCCCGAACACCGGCTATGTGACCTTCAACATCCCGGCGAGCACGCCGCCCGGCCAGTACGTGATGAACGTCGGCTACCAGACGGGCGACCTGCCGGTGTACAGCCAGCCGTTCACGATCGTGGCGCCGCCCGAATGCCTGAGCGGGTGCAACCTGGTCTCGGCGAGCATGCCGCCGTCCTCGCCCTGGACCGGCATCCCGCCCACGGGCGCGTGCGGCTACAACGTCTTCACGGCCACCTCGGCGGCCGAGGCGTACATCCAGTCGGCACTCTCTGCGCAGTGTTTCAGCGGCTACACGCTGGACCCCGGCAGCGTCCACATCGACGTCACGCTGCTGCCGTCGGGCATCGGCACGTGCCTGTCCGGCTTCACCGGGACGTTCGTGGCCGAGGCCACGGGCTTCGGGTGCTGCTGTCCCGATGCGGTGCCGTCCGAGTCGCAGAGTTGGGGCGGCGTGAAGGCCCGGTACCGCTAGGCGGCAATGCCGCGTTGGTTGTCATCGCCGCGCTTGCCCCGGGTGTCGCCAGTTCCGGCGACCCGGATCGCGGCGGGAATCAAGGACAGGTTCGGATATGCAATCTCGTGAACGTGATAGCCGCAGCCTGCGGGTCGCCGCCTTCGGAATCCTGGCGCTCGTGCTGGCGGCGGCTCCCGCTGCCTTCGCCCAGACCTGGACCGAAACCGGTGACGCCGGCGACCTGGTGGGCACCGCCCAGTCCACGATCGGCACCGGCGCCCTGATGAACATCGCCGGCGTCCTGTCGGGGCACGGCGACGTCGACGTGTATTGCGTCCACCTGACCTCCGTGCCGCCGGCGGGACTGCCGCTGGTCTCGGTCGCCTGCGCGGCACATGCCGATCCCACACCGTACCTGTTCGATGCCGCCGGCATGGGCATCAACACGAACATGACGTGCGCCGGGGGCCTGAAGCAGGCGGTGGCCCCGTACTACTCGCTGGCGCCGGGGCTGTACTACGTCGCCATCGCCGCCGGCGACTGGCTGCCGCAGTCCGCGGGCGGGAGCATCTGGCAGATGCTGTACTCGGGCCCGATGGCGCCCAATGGCCCGGGCGCCGGCAGCCCGCTGACGGGCTGGGTGGGACCGTCGTCGGTCACGGCGCCGGCCGCGTACACGCTCATCCTGAACCAGAATTTCACGGGCTACTGCGACGCCGCGACGCCGATCGAGAACTCGTCGTGGGGCTCGCTGAAGGCGCGCTTCGGGAACTGACACCCCTATGGCCGGGGGATGATGGGAAGCGGCGGGCGACACGGGTCGCCCGCCGCCTTCATGCCCGGCTGCAGGTCAAAGCGCTCGGCGAAGGGCGAGCAGCAGGTCGCGGACGCCGGCTTCGGTGTAGGGATCATCCGGCGCGGGAGGGCGGCCCGGCGCCTCGAAGCGCGGACGCTCGTCATAGTCACGGCCCCAGCGGGCGTCCGTCTCGCGCACGAGCTCGGCCAGGAGCAGCGGTTCGGCGAGCAGTTTGTCCGCCAGCTCGGCCAGGGCCCCGGCCGGGCGCTCGCGATGACGGGCCAGCAGCGCCGGTTCGTCGGCGAGCCGCGCCAGCAGGGTCCGCGCCAGCGAACCTTCGCCATCGGCCAGGTGCGTTTCCAGCAGCCTGCCCGCCTCCAGCAGGGCCTGCTGCGCCGCCGGCACCGGAGAGGCGCCCCTGAGCGCGCCGGCGCCCGCGCGGCCGACCACGGCGGCCGGGTCGAACCCGTGGCGCAAAAGGCTCTCGCGCTCGACGGTCGCGTCGTCGGGCCCCGCGGGGGCTGCGGCGCCCGCCTTGATGTTTGCGGGAGCCTTGCCCGGCTCTTGATTGCGCTGGCTCATCCGGCGATGATACACGCCTTCCGGGCGGGAAGACAAGCGGCTGCCGCCGGCCGGGCCCGCCCCACACCAGCGCGACGCCCACGCGCTCCCGGGAAAGGACCTTCGATGTCCAAGCGTGCGCTGGTACTCCTGCAAGTCCTCATGTCAGTCTTCCTGCTCACGATGTCCGCGCTCCCGATTGCCGCCCAGGTCCCGACCCCGCCGGTCGCGCGCATCGTGCCGCACGACCTGGTCGCCCACGGCCAGACCCGCGTCGACAACTACTACTGGCTGCGCGATCGCGACGACCCCGCCGTGCTGGACTACCTGAAGGCCGAGAACGCCTATACCGAGGCGATGCTGGCCGGGTCGGCTGCGCTGCGCGACACGCTGCTGGCCGAGATGAAGGGGCGCGTGAAGAAGGACGACTCGTCGGTGCCGTACGCGCTGAACGGCTGGAGTTACTACCAGCGCTTCGTCGAGGGCGGCGAGTACGCGCTGTGGTGCCGGCGCGCGCTCGGCGCTGCCGGCGCGCCCGACGGCCCCGAGCAGGTCATGTTCGACGGGAACGCGATGGCGCAGGGGCTGGGCTACTTCTCGCTGCGCGTCGCCGAGGTGAGCCCGGACAGCCGGCTGGCCGTGTTCGCCGTCGATACGACCGGGCGGCGCTTCTACACGCTGCGCGTGAAGGACCTGGGCACCGGCCGGGTGCTGGACGACGTGATCCCCGACGTGACCGGCAGCGCCGCCTGGGCCCTGGACAACGCCACGTTCTTCTATGCGAAGCAGGACCCCGGCACGTTGCGCTCGTGGCAGGTGTGGCGCCACGCGCTGGGCACGCCGGTGGCGCAGGACGCGTTGGTCTACCAGGAGGACGACGAGACCTTCGAATGCGACGTGTCGCGCTCGAAGTCCGACCGCTACCTGCTGATCGAGAGTTCGCAGACCCTCAGCAGCGAGTGGCATCTGCTGGAGGCGGACAACCCGACCGGCGCCTTCCGCGTTTTCCAGCCGCGCGAGCGCGACCTCGAGTACAGCCTGGACCAGCAGGGCGACCGCTTCGTGATCCTGACGAACCTGGGCGCCCGCAACTTCCGCCTGATGGAGTGCCCGCTCGACCGTACGGGACGCGAAAACTGGAAGGATATCGTGCCGGCGCGCGACGACGTGCTGCTCGAGGGCTTCGACGTCTTCACGAACTGGCTGCTCGTCGTCGAGCGCTACGACGGCCTGACGCATCTGCGCGTGCTCCCGCGGGACGGCGGCGAGGGTCACACCCTGGCCTTCGCCGATCCCACGTGGTCGGTCAGCGACGAGATCAACCCGGTGATGGACACCGACGTGCTGCGCTACGCGTACACGTCGCCGACGACACCGCGCTCTGTCTATGCCTTCGACATGCGCACGCATGCGGAGACGCTGCTCAAGCGTCAGGAGGTCATCGGCGGCTTCGACCCCGCGAACTACGAGGCCGAGTACCTGCACATCACGGCCCGCGACGGGACGCCGGTGCCCGTCTCGCTGGTGCACCGCAAAGGCCTGCCGCGCAATGGCAAGGCGCCGCTGCTGCTGTACGGCTACGGTTCGTACGGCCTCAGCACCGACGCGCGCTTCAACGGCAACGCCCTGTCGCTGCTCGATCGCGGCTTCGTGTACGCCATTGCCCACGTGCGGGGCGGCCAGGAGATGGGGCGCGGGTGGTACGAGGACGGCAAGCTGCTGAAGAAGATGAACACGTTCACCGACTTCATCGACTGCGGCCGCGGGCTGGTGGCGCAGGGCTACACGTCGCCGGACCGGCTCTTCGCGCAGGGCGGCTCGGCCGGCGGCCTGCTGATGGGGGCGGTCGTGAACCTGGCGCCCGACCTGTGGCGCGGGGTCATCGCCCAGGTGCCTTTCGTCGACGTCGTGACGACGATGCTGGACGCCTCGATCCCGCTGACCACGGGCGAGTACGACGAGTGGGGCAACCCGAACGACAAGGCGTACTACGACGCCATGCTGTCCTATTCGCCCTACGACCACGTGGCGCCGGCGGCTTATCCCGCGCTGCTGGTCACGACCGGGCTGCACGACAGCCAGGTGCAGTACTGGGAGCCGGCCAAGTGGGTGGCGAAGCTGCGCGCGATGAAGACCGACCGCAACCCGCTGCTGCTGCGCATCAACATGGACGCCGGGCACGGCGGCCGCTCGGGCCGGTTCCGCGCGCTGGAGGAGACGGCGGTCGTCTACGGGTTCATGCTGGGGTTGGTGCCGGCGAAGTAGGCGCGCCCGGTTCGATGCGGCACAGCACCTGCGCCGGCCACCGGCCCTGCCACATCACGCGACCCAGGAAGACGGCGTCGGCGCGCCAACCCTGCCGGTAGTTGCGCAGGGCGCGCGTCTCGTGGCCGGTGAACTCGTCGAAGACCGCCACGTAGGGTCGGCGCAGGCGGTCGACGAGCGCCAGCGCGAACAGGGTCGAGGCGTAGAGGTCGGCGTCGTAGTGGACCAGCAGCGGCTGGTCGCCCGTGCCGCGCAGCGCCTCAAGCAGCGCGGGGGCCGTGTCCTGGAACAGGCCGGGCAGGAACGTGACGCGCGCATCGTCCAGTTGCGGCGCCCGTCCCTGCGTGCCGAACGTGCCGGCGGGCATCGCCCCCCATGCCTCGGGCAGGCCGGTGAAGGTGTCCAGGCCTAGGAACCGCGCCCCGGGGTGCGTCAGGCGCTGCGCGAACCAGCGCAGCGAAACGCCCTCGTGGACGCCGAACTCGACGACCGTGACCGGAAGGTCGGGGCCGCCGAGCCGGCGCAGGGCTTCTTCCCACAGCGCCTCGCGCGCGGGGAACAGCGGCGCCCGGTCCAGGTCGCCGAACTGGCGGCGCAGCATGGCGTAGGCGAGCGCGCGCTCGAGAGCGTCGTCGGGCAGGCGGGCCAGCAGGGATTTCAGCGCGTTCCTCATCATCCGTCCTTGGGCTGTGCCGGTCGCCTACGCCCTGCGCCCCACCAGCACCGGGAACTCGAACTGCTCGTCCACGCCCGTGATCGGCGGGTGCTCCTGCACGTCGACGATTCCCGCCTCGCCCAGGGCGGCGACGAGGTCGACGTCCGGCCAAGCCTGGTGGCACTGCGCGTAGCGGCTGACCTCGCCGGTCTCGACGTCGACGATCCAGTGCACGTGGATCTCCGCCTGCGTGTCCTCGTCCCAGGCGAACTCCTCGAGCCACAGGTGCGGGCGGCCGCTGAACGGCGAGCTGTCGACGGCCGACCAGGTGGCGGCGTCCTCCTGCACGAACAGGTCCCACGGCTGGTACTCGAGCACGAACAGGCCGCCCGGGCGCAGCAACGCCGACAACCGCGTCAGGAAGGCGCGCGCCTGCGCGGGGCGGAACGAGTGGAACTCGCCGAACCAGAACGTGGCTGCGTCGAACGGCGCGCCGCTCTGCGCCGCGAAATCATCGGGCAGCGCGGTCAGGTCGGCCTCCAGGAAGGTGACGTCGAGCCGGTTGGCCTCGGCGTGCCCGCGCGCCCAGCGCAGGGGCTCGGGCGCCACGTCGAAGCCGCAGCCGCCGTGCCCGCGCGCCGCCAGTTCGTGCCCGTAGAGGCCCGGCCCGCAGCCGACGTCCAGCACGCGCCAGGGGCCGGGGGCGCCGGACCGTTCGCGAAGCTGGTCCACGAGCCAGTCGACGTGGGCGCGGATCACGTCCGGCGACCGGCTCGCCATGTGGGTCGCCGGGTCCAGGTGGACGTCCAGCATGCGGCGGCTGAACCCCGGTTCGGCCCAGGGCAGCTGGGCGCCGTCCTGCCACGGGGCGGGCGGGCGCGGGGCCTCCAGGATCCGGCGGAGGGCGCCCGGGAACGACGAAGTGTCACTCACGATGGTCGGCTTTCGGTGCGGGGTTTTCCCCGGGGTTGTGGATAACCCGAAAGGCGGGCCGCGACCCGTTGGCTGCACCCGGTGGACCGATTATCCCCGTTTCGCGCGCATTCATCCACCGCGAAGGCACTCTTGTCCGCAGGTTGTCCACCGGGGGAGGCAACCTGTCCCCGGGGTTTTCCGCAACCTGTCCCCGGGATTGTGCGCCGCCCCGCCGGTCCGCTTTTGGGGCCGGGCGGGCCGCATGGTAATATGGCCGGGTTACGAGCCTTCCTTAACCGTCCGGGGATGCCCATCCATGGAAATGAAGCCCGATCGCGCCGCGGGGGCCACGTCCCCGTCGCGCACCTCCTTCGGCTACGACCGCCTGCCGGGAGACCGCCGCCCGCCCTTCAGCGAAGAGGCGGAGCAGGCCATCCTCGGCGCCGCGATGATCGACAAGGAATCGATCGGACTCGCGCGCGAGCGCATCACGCACGACGACTTCTACCGCCTCGAGCACCAGCTCATCTTCCGCGCGATGTGCACCCTGTACGAGAGGGACCAGGCGGTCGACGCCGTCACCGTCGCCGACATGCTCGAGAAGTCGGCCGAGGCCTACCTCGACAAGATGCAACTGAAGGCGCTGCAGGGGCGCAGCCTGCTGGACCTGGTCGGCGGGATGGATTTCCTGATCGACCTCGGCGGCATGATGGGCACCTCGGCCAACGTCTCGTACCACGCGGGCATCGTCCGCGAGAAGTCGATCCTCCGGAAGCTGATCAGCGTCTCGGGCACCATCGCCGCCGAGGCCTACGAGGGGGCCAATGACGCGGCCGCCATCCTCGACAGCGCCCAGGCGCGCATCTACGACGTCAGCAACGAGACGCGGACCGGTGGGTTCGAGGCGGTCGAGGAGATCGTCCCGAGCACGTTCAAGTCGATCGAGGAGGCGTTCCAGAGCGGCGACGACGTGACCGGCCTGCGCACCGGCTTCAAGGAACTGGACCGGCGCACCGGCGGCCTGCAGAAGGGCGACCTGATCATCATCGCGGCGCGCCCGTCGATGGGCAAGACCTCGCTGGCGCTGAACCTGGCCTACCACGTGGCCGTGCACGAGAAGAAGCCGGTGGGCGTGTTCTCGCTGGAAATGTCGCGTGAGCAGCTGGTCATGCGCATGCTGGGCAGCAGCGGCTCGTTCAACCTGCACAACCTGCGGCGCGGCAAGCTGCGCAACGACGACTGGCCGCGCCTGACGCAGGCCTGCGACCAGCTGTCGCGGGCGCCGATCTACATCGACGACAACAGCGGCATCTCGGTGCTGGAGATGAAGGCGAAGGCCCGGCGCCTGCAGCAGCAGCACGGGCTGGGGCTGGTCGTCATTGACTACCTGCAGCTGATGAGCGGCAGCGGCCGCATCGAGAACCGGCAGCAGGAGATCTCGCAGATCAGCCGCAACCTGAAGGGCCTGGCCAAGGACCTCGGGGTGCCCGTGGTCGCGCTCAGCCAGCTCTCGCGCGGCGTCGAGGCGCGCGGCGACCACAAGCCGATGCTGAGCGACCTGCGCGAATCGGGCGCCATCGAGCAGGACGCCGACGTCGTCATGTTCATCTACCGCGAGGAAGTCTACAAGCCGGAGGACGAGTCGGTGCACAACCTGGCGACCGTCATCATCGGCAAGCAGCGCAACGGCCCGATCGGGCAGTTCGACCTGCACTTCCACAAGGAATTCACGCGCTTTTCCGACCTGGCGCACTGAGGCGGCGCGTGTCCGGAGATGCACTGCACCTGGTCGACCTGGACCAGCCGCTGCCCGGGCAGCGGCGGTTCATCTCGTGCTGGGCCCGCGTGGACGGCCCGGTCACCTACGTGGTCGACCCCGGGCCGCCCAGCTCGGTCGAGGCGCTGGTGGCGGCCCTGCGCGGCCTCGGCCTCGAGCGCCTGGACCTCATCCTGCTGACCCACGTCCACCTGGACCACGGCGGCTGCACGGCGCGCCTGCTCGAGGCGTGGCCCGGGGCGAAGGTCGTCTGCCATCCGGCCGGCCGGCCGCACCTGCTGGACCCGGCAAGGCTGTGGGCCGGCTCGCGGCAGGTGCTCGGCGCGAAGGCCGAGGTGTACGGCGAGCCGCTGCCGGTGCCGCCGACCGCACTGGGCGCTGACGACCTGGCCGCCCGGCACGGCATCGTCACCATCGAGACGCCCGGCCACGCGCCGCACCACGTGGCCTACGTCGACGGCGACGACCTCTTCCTTGGCGAATGCGCCGGCACCTTCTCCACCCTGGGACAGGGGCCGCTTGCGACGGACTACTACCTGCGCCCGGCCACGCCGCCCCGGTTTCGCCCCGCCACCGCGCAGGCTTCGCTGGACCGCCTGCTGGCCCTGGACCCGCTGCCGGCCCGCCTGCGCTTCGCCCACCACGGCTGGCACGGGGCGGGCAGCCGGCCCCTGCTTCTGGAGGCCCGCGCGCAGGTCGACCTCTGGCTGGACGCCTGCCGCCGGGCCCTGGCCGCCCAACGGGGCCTGCCGCACACCGAGCCGGGCAGCGAGGACGACCTGTTCGACGCCATCTGCGCCCTGGTCCGGCAGGTGGACCCCCATTACGCCAGGGGCGCCCTGCTGCCGGACGATATCCGCGGGCGGGAACGGGAATTCACCCGCCAGTCGCTGCGGGGGATGCTCGGCTGGCTCCTGGACGAGGGCGCGGACGGCCAACCGGGCTGACGGCGCGGGCTTGTAGACTTCCCCGGTCCCCGATCCTATATTGGCGCGACCATGACGGCGATACTGGCAGGCATCGGCAGGGGCGTCATCGACGCCCTCAGCGGAGCGGGCAGGGGACTGCTCCTTTTGCGTTCGATCCTGCTCCAGACGCCCCATGCCTGGCGCATGCGCCGCGAGATCCTCGAGCAGATGCAGGTGGTGGCGGTCGGCTCGATGCCGATGGTCATCGTGACCTCCGTCTTCGTCGGCGCCGTCACCGCCGTCCAGGCCGTGTACCAGATGCAGGCCTACGTGCCGATGAAGTTCCTGGGCACGGTCATCTCCAAGTCGGTCTTCATCGAGCTGGGGCCGGTGCTGATGGCGCTGGTGGTCGGCAGCCGCCTGTGCGCCAACTACGCCGCCGAGCTGGGCACCATGAAGGTGACCGAACAGCTCGATGCGATGACGATCATGGCGATCGACCCGAACCGCTACCTGGCGATGCCCCGCTTCTGGGCCGCCGTGCTGATGATCCCGGTGGTGACCATCTTCTGCGACGCCATCGCCATCATCGGCGGCTACGTGGCCTCGGTGGCGACGCTCGACGTCTCGAGCGGCGTGTTCATCGAGGGCCTGCAGATGTTCTACAAGCACTCGGACCTGCTCGGCGGCCTGGTCAAGTCGTTCTTCTTCGGCGGCATCATCGCCATGAGCGGGATCTACTACGGGTTCAACACGAAGGGCGGCGCCGAGGGCGTCGGCCGTTCGACGATGACCGCGGTCGTGGGCAGTTGCCTCAGCATCCTGGTGGCCGACTACCTGCTGGCCATCGTGCTGTTCCAGATCATCTTCGAGAAGACGTGAGCATGCAGCAGGACTGGGACATCCCCCCGCCACCCGACCAGCGCGTCGCCTCGCCGGCCGCGTTCAACGGCATCGTGGTCGAAGGGGTCACCAGGAGCTTCGGGCCGAAGAAGGTGCTCGACAACTGCGACCTGCTGATCCACAAGGGCGAGACGATCGTCATCATCGGCCGCAGCGGCGAGGGCAAGTCCGTCCTGCTGAAGCACATCGTCCGGCTGCTGGAGCCGGATGCCGGGCGCATCTGGGTCGAGGGCAGCGAGGTGGGGACGCTTGAACTCGACCCGCTGATGGCGATGCGCCGGAAGTTCGGCTTCCTGTTCCAGGGCGCGGCGCTGTTCGACTCGATGACGATCGCCAAGAACATCGGGCTGGCGCTCGAGGAGCACACGGACTGGACGGCCGCGAAGATCCGCGCGCGGGCCAGCGAGTGCCTGGCGCAGGTGGGCCTGGTCGGGGCCGAGGACAAGCTGCCGAGCGAGCTGTCCGGCGGCATGAAGAAGCGCGCCGGCCTGGCGCGGGCCATCGTCATGGAGCCGCAGTACATTCTGTACGACGAGCCCACGACCGGCCTGGACCCGATCACGTCGGACGCCATCAACGACCTGATCATCCAGTTGCAGAAGGATCTGGGGGTCACGAGCATCGTGGTGACGCACGACATGCCGAGCGCCTTCAAGATCGGCGACCGGATGGCGATGCTCAGCCGTGGCCGGATCGTGTTCACCGGCACCGTCGACGAGGTGCGCACGACGTCGCACCCGATGGTGCGCCAGTTCATCGAAGGGCGTTCCCAGGGTCCCCTGGGGGCATTCTGACCATAGCAGGGCCGCGGCGCGCCCGCTCGCCGGCCCGGGGGGAAGCAGATGCGAGGCAGACTCAACGAGATCCAGGTCGGCCTGGTGAGCATCATCGCGATCGCGATCCTGATCTCGGGCATGCTCTGGCTGAAGAACATCGACCTGCGCAAGGGGTCGCACATGTACCAGGCCGACTTCGCCAAGGTCGAAGGGCTGCGACAGGGCGACAAGGTGCAGGTGCGCGGCATCCGCATGGGCGAGGTCATCGGCATGCAGATCATGCCGCAGGCCGTGCGCGTGCAGATGCAGCTGGATGACACCGCGCGGCTGTGCGAGGACGCCGTCGTCATCCTCGGCGAGAAGGGCATCGTGGGCGAGGTCGTGATCGAGGTGGACCCGGGCATCGGCAAGCCGGTCGAGGAAGGCCACATCTTCGCCGGGCGCTCGGCCGGCACCATCGCGGCCATGACCGACGCCGCGGGCGCCGCCATCGCCGAGATGCGCACGCTGACCGGCCAGGTGACGTCCCTGCTCGAGGAAGTGCGCAAGGAAGGCAAGGTCGTCGCGACGCTCGAACAGGCCAACACGACGCTGGTCAAGGTCGACCACATGGTCGAGCAGAACCACGAGGACATCCGGGTCATCCTGACCGACCTGCGCGCCTCGACGAAGGAAATGCGCAAGCTGATGGAATCGGGTCGCCTGGACGAGGCGCTGGCCGGCACCGCGGCCGCGGCCGTGACGGCCGATTCGCTGATGGTGGGCCTGCGGACGACCACGGCCCGGTTCAACTCGCTGCTGACGAAGCTGGACCAGGGCGGCGGCTCGGCCGCGATGCTGCTGAACGACCCGGCGCTCTACACGCGCACGGACTCGACGCTGACGGCGGTGCAGCGCCTGCTGGACGACCTGCGCCGCAACCCCAAGAAGTACTTCAAGCTGAACATCATCGATTTCTAGTTCGCGGGACGGCGGGCGCGGCCGGCAGGTCCGCCCCGAGACACGGGAGGAACGGGATGAACGAGGGCCAGAAGAAGGACGCGCTGCTCAAGGCCATCAAGGACGCCGTGATGGTCGAGGTCAAGGGCCAGCAGCTCTACAGCCATGCCGCCGAGCAGGCCACCGACCCGACGGCGCGGGCGATGTTCGAGATGCTTGCGCGCGACGAGGACGACCACGTGCGCATCCTCACGACGCAGTACCGCCACCTGCTGGCGGACGGCCGCCTGAACCTCGAGGGCCTGAACCCGGCCGAGGTCGACCACGGCTCGCAGACGGTCATCACCGACGACTTCAAGCGCGCCGTGCGCAAGGGCAACTTCGAGATGGCCGTCATCAGCATCGGCTGCGACCTCGAGAACAAGGCCATCGCCTACTACCGCGACCATGCGGCGCGCACCGCCGACCCCGACCTCAAGCAGCTATTCACCTGGCTGCTGGAGTGGGAGGACGGGCACCTGACGCAGTTGCTGGAACTGGAGAAGATCTACCAGGACGCGTACTGGGCGGAGCAGGGCTTCTCGCCGATGTAGCCTCGACGGGGAGCAAGGTGACCGCTTGATCGTCTGGATCCTGTTTCTGGTGCTGATCCTGGGCCTGTTGGCCCTGGACCTTGGTGTTTTTCACCGCCGGGCCCACGTCATCGCCCTGCGCGAGGCGCTGCGCTGGTCGGTCATCTGGACCATCGTGGCCCTCGGCTTCGCGGTCGTCGTCTACTTCCTCTATGACCGCCACTGGTTCGGGATGGGCCTGACGGGCCACGGGGCGCTGACCGGCACGCAGGCCGCCACGCAGTACGTCGTGGGCTATGTCGTCGAGCGCTCGCTGAGCCTGGACAACCTCTTCGTCATCGCGATGATCTTCCGCTACTTCCGGCTGCCGTCGGCGCTGGAGCACCGCGCCCTGTTCTGGGGCATCCTCGGCGCGCTGATCCTGCGCGGGGCGATGATCGGCATGGGCGTCGCGCTGATCAACCGGTTCGAGTGGATGACCTACGTGTTCGGCGCCATCCTCGTCTGGACGGCGCTGCGCATGCTGAAGCAGGGCGATGACGATCCTGAGCTCGAGCACAACCCCGTACTGCGCTGGACGCGGCGTCACCTGCGCGTGACCGCCGACTACCGCGGCACGAACTTCCTGGTGCGCGAGAACGGCGTGCTGTGGGCCACGCCGCTGGTGCCGTTGCTGCTGCTGGTCGAGACCAGCGACGTCGTTTTCGCCGTCGACTCGATCCCGGCCGTCTTCGGCGTCACGCGCGACCCGTTCCTCGTCTTCACGTCGAACATCTTCGCCATCCTGGGCCTGCGCGCGCTGTTCTTTTTGCTGAGCGGGTTCATGGACCGGTTCCGCTACATGAAGCCGAGCATCGTCGTCATCCTGGCCTACGTCGGTGTGAAGATGCTCACGGCCAGGTGGGTGCATATCCCGGCGCTCTATTCGCTGGCCATCATCACGGTGGTCATGGCCGCGGGTGTGCTGTTCTCGGTGAAGGCCGGCGACGGCCGCCGCGGTCCCGCGGGCAAGGAAGGCAAGTGATGGCCCACCATTTCGAACGCCACTTCGCCGATCGCATCGGCTGGTTGCGCGCAGCGGTGCTGGGCGCCAACGACGGCATCGTCTCGACGGCCAGCCTGGTCGTGGGCGTGGCGGCCGGCGGCGCCTCGCGCGGGGCCGTGCTGCTGGCCGGCGTGGCCGGGCTGGCGGCCGGCGCGCTGTCGATGGCGGCGGGCGAATACGTCTCGGTCTGTTCGCAGGCCGATGCCGAGAAAGCCGACCTCGCGCGCGAGCAGCGCGAGCTGGAAGAGGATCTCGAGCACGAACAGGACGAACTGTCCCTGATCTACGAGGGCCGCGGGCTGGACCCGGTCCTGGCGCGCCAGGTGGCGCTGCAGTTGATGGCCCACGACGCGCTCGGCGCGCATGCGCGCGACGAGCTCGGCCTTTCGGAGATCCACACCGCGCGCCCGCTGCAGGCGGCGCTGGCCTCGGCCGCGTCGTTCGCCGTCGGTGCGGCGGTGCCGGTGGCGATCGTCGCCGTGGGCCCGGCCGCGCACCGTGTGCCGCTGGTCGCCGGCAGCGCGCTGCTGCTGTTGGCGCTGCTGGGCGGCGTCTCGGCGCGGGTCGGCGGGGCGCCCGCGGGCGTGGCCGCGGCGCGGGTCACGTTCTGGGGCGCCATCGCGATGGCAGCCACGGCCCTGGTCGGGAAGCTGTTCCACATCGCTGCCTGAGGCGACCGGCCTTTCCGTCAACGCAACCGGGACGCAGCGCCTGCCGCGTGCTAGGATACCCGCGGTTGACCACGATCCCACTCCATGATCACGGGATCCGCGCCCGGTCGGCGCCGCGAACCTCGCGGGCCGCCGTCCCTGCGGA
>CAIOLW010000132.1 GCA_903859215.1 uncultured bacterium
GGGCCTGGTGCAGGTGCTGGCGATCCTGTTCCCGGGCGTCTCGCGCTCGGGCGCCACGATCATGGGCGGGCTCATGCTCGGCCTGTCGCGCCTGGCGGCCACCGAGTTCTCGTTCTTCCTCGCGGTGCCGGCCATGCTCGGCGCCACGGCGCTGAAGCTGTGGGGCGTGCGGCACGAGCTCGGCGCGGCCGACCTGCCGGTGTTCGGCATCGGCTTCATCGTCTCGTTCCTTGCGGCGCTGCTGGTCATCCGCGCGCTGGTGAAGTTCGTCTCGCGGCGGTCGTTCGTGCCGTTCGCGTGGTACCGCATCGCGCTGGGGGCGCTGGTCGCGTCGTCGCTGCTGTGGCGGGCGTCGGGCCGCTAGGACTAAGGACATAAGTGGGCATTTCCGCATACCTCGCCGCGCACATCACGGCGTTCATCGACGCGACCGGGTACATCAGCGTCTACGCGCTGATGGTGCTCGAGAGCATGGTCTTCCCGATCCCCAGCGAGGCGGTCATGCCGTTCGCGGGGTTCCTGGTCGTCACCGGCAAGTTCACGCTGGCCGGCGTCATCATCACCAGCACGCTCGGCAGCATCACCGGCTCGCTCATCTCGTACTGGATGGGCGCCAAGGGCGGCGAGCCGTTCTTCCGCCGCTTCGGCAAGTACTTCCTGCTGGACATGCACGAGCTCGAGGCCACGCAGCGCTTCTTCCAGAAGCGCGGCCCGGCCGCCGTCCTGGCCAGCCGCTTCATCCCGGTGGTGCGGCACCTGATCTCGATCCCCGCCGGCGTGGGCCGCATGCCGCTGCTTCCGTTCTGCATCTACACCGTGATCGGCGCCGGCCTGTGGAACACGATCCTGGCCGTGGCGGGCATCAAGCTGAAGCAGAACTGGGACGAGCTGATGCGCTACAGCCACACCATCGACATCGTCGTCCTGGCGATCCTGGTGGCTCTCGTGGGGCTGTTCATCTACAAGCACCGCGCCAAGCTGCGGTCGTGGGGACGCTGAGGCACCGATGAACCAGAAGCTGCTTGCACAGGTCCGATTGTGGACTATTTTGGTCGCGGCCGGCACGGCGCCCATTTTCTTTTTTGCAGTTTCGGCGGCTTTTGCGCTGGGCGTCTTCCTGACCGCGGTGTGGGCCGTGGTCGGGATGTGGGTGCTCGAACGGTTGCTGCGCGTGGCCGTCGTCGCGCCGGGCACGCCGCGCAACACGCCGCTGGTCATTCTGTGGACCGCAGCCAAATTCGCGGTTTACGGGGTGGCGGTATGGGTGTTATTTTCCCGACCGCTTCCAGTTCTGAGCCACGCCGTGGGCTTCACCTTGATGATGGTCATTCTGGTGGTTCTCGGGGCGCAGGCCCGCTCCGCTGAGATCCGACTGTCCACTCGACGGGAAGACGATGCAACGCATGAGAGTTGATCGTACCGCCCCGCTTGCCCTGCTGATCGGGGCTGCGCTGCTGATCGCGGGCGTCTGCCTGGCGGATGAGCCCGTACATCCGGCTGCGAGCACAGTCGCGCCGACCGAACACGTTGCCACGGCGGAACATGGGGCCACGGCCGAACCTGTCGCCGCCGAAGCCGCCGGCGCGCAGGGCGAAGCCGCCGGCGCCCATGGTGAAGCCGCCGGCGCCCATGGTGAAGCCGCCAAGGGCGCCCACGGTGGCGGCCACGGCACCGGCATGCCGCACATCCCGAGCGCGCTGACCTTCATCGAAGCGAAGCTGCCGCCCGCCCAGGCCGAGGCGCTGAACAAGCTGAAGGACCCGATCTTCTCGCTGCTGGTCGCGCTGCTCCTGGCCGTGTTCTTCGTCTCGCTGGCCGGCAAGCTCGACGCGCGCAAGCCGGGCCGCACGCAGATGGCCGTCGAACTGATCTTCGGCGGGCTCTACGGTCTGTTCACGACCATCATCGGGCCCAGCGCGCGGCGGTACACGCCGTTCCTCGGCTCGCTGTTCGTGTTCATCTTCTGCAACAACCTGTTCGGCATGGTGCCGCTGGGGCACTCGTCGACCAGCAGTTTCGCCAACACGACCTTCGCGCTGGGCATGCTCACGTTCCTCTACGTGCAGAGCATCGCGCTGAAGGAGAACGGCATCCGCGGCTACCTGTTCCACATGGCCGGCTCGCCGAAGACGGGGATGGAGTGGGGCTTCTCGCTGCTGCTGTTCCCGCTGCACGTGCTGGGCGAGCTCATCAAGCCCGTTTCGCTGTCGCTGCGACTGTTCGGCAACATCTTCGGTGAAGACACGCTCATGGCCACGATGGTGCTGCTGGGCGCCGGGATCATGTTCAAGATCACCGGCGGCATGGCCTTCGTGCCCGGCATCCCGCTGCAGCTGCCCTTCTACTTCCTGGGCCTGCTGTCGTGCACCATCCAGGCGCTCGTCTTCACGTTGCTGGCGACGGTTTACATCGCATTGTGGCTGCCTCACGGCCATCACGCCGAAGAGAGCCACGGTCATTAGGAACTTTCGGGCCTGGGGCCCGGACGGTCGGGCCGACGGCGGCCCGGATTCACGGCGGGGCGACCCGCGCAAAGCAGACAACGCGCGCACGCGTTAAGGAGGACCCAATGGACGGCAGCACTCTCGGTCTGGCTATTCCCCTCGGTCTGGGCATGGCGGCGATCGGTTCGGGCATCGGCCTCGGCAAGGCCATCGAGGGCGGCATGAACGCGATGGGCCGGCAGCCGGAAGCCATCGGCCAGATCCAGACGGCCATGATCATCGGTTGCGCCTTCATCGAGGCCCTGACGATCTACGCTTTGATCGTCAGCATCCTGCTGATGGGCAAGATCTGACGAGCGTGTCGGTTTCCTGCGTGCGCTGCAGTGATCGCGGGGGGCGGTACGCCCGCCCCTCGCAACCGCAGGCGCGGGGGCCAGTGACTGGAAGGGATCCGGCATGGATTTCGTGACACCAAATATCACCAACCTGCTGACCACGGCGGTGGGCTTCCTCATCTTCGTATGGGTGCTGGCCAAGTTCGCCTGGGGTCCGATCCTCAATCTGCTGGACGCACGGCGCCAGAAGATCGAGGGCGACTACGCGGCCGCCGAGAAGAACCTCGTCGACGCGGAGCAGTTGAAGGGTGATTTCGAGGCCAAGCTCGCGGACATCAAGTCCATCGAGCGCGAGCGCGTGCAGGAAGCCGTCAAGCGTGGCGAAGTCATCGCCGACGGCATCGTGCACAAGGCGCGTGGCGATGCCGAGGCGACCGTCGCCAAGGCCGGCCAGGACATCGAGGTCGAGGCCCACAAGGCCCAGCTCGAACTGCGCGACTCGGTGGTGGCGATGGCGATCGGCGCGGCGGAGAAGGTCATCGGCGAGAAGCTCGATGATCCCCTGCACCGCAAGCTGATCAACCAGTACATCGACGAGCTCGACAAGACCGGGAGCGGGGCCTGATGCGCGACCGCAAGGTAGCCACTCGCTACGCCGAGGCCCTGCTGCGGACGGCCAAGCCGGCCGGGACGCTGCAGGCCTGCGCGGAATCGTACGCGGGCGTGCTGGCCGTCATGGCCGAGCACCGCGACCTGGTCGTCTTCCTGTACAGCCCGCAGGTGCGGACGCAGGAGAAGAAGAGCCTCCTGAAGAACGTGTTCGGGCCCCGGCTCGAGCCCGTGCTCCTGGATTTCTTCAACCTGCTGATCGACCGCAACCGGATCGAGGCGTTACGGGACATCGGCGAGGTCTTCGCCGAGCTGGTCGAAGCCGACCAGAACATCGTGCGGGCGCGCGTGGTCACGGCCATCGCGCTGCCGGCCGATCTGGAGACGAAACTGCGCGACAAGCTGGCGCAGGTGACGGGCAAGACCGTCCTCCTGGACAAGAAGGTCGATCCGGCGGTCCTCGGCGGGGTGTGCGTCACCCTGGGCGACCGCATCATCGACGGCACCGTGCGCACGAACCTGGACCGCCTGCGCAAGAAGCTCGGCGCCGCCCAGGTAAGGCTTTAGATCAAGCGCGGCTGGGTTGACGGTTCCCCTGGCGGGATTCAACGAGGAGACCGGAAGTGAAACTGAGGCCTGAAGAGATCAGCTCGGTCCTGGCGCAGGAGCTGAAGAACTACGATCGCAATCTCGGCATCGAGAGCGTCGGCACCATCCTGCAGGTGGGCGATGGTATCGCCCGCGTGTACGGCCTGCAGGACGTCATGGCCGGCGAGATGGTCGAGTTCCCCGGGGAAATCTTCGGCATCGTGCTGAACCTCGAAGAGGATTCCGTCGGTGTCGCCATCATGGGCCCGGACACCAAGATCAAGGAAGGCGACCAGGTCAAGCGCACCGGCACCATCGCCTCGGTGCCCGTCGGCGACGGCGTCATCGGCCGCGTGCTGAACGCCGTCGGCCAGCCGCTTGACGGCGAAGGCCCGGTTCCCTCGACCCAGACGCGCAACATCGAGCTCAAGGCGCCCGGCGTGACCGCGCGCCAGCCGGTGAAACAGCCCCTGGCGACGGGCCTGAAGGCCGTCGACTCGATGATCCCGATCGGCCGCGGCCAGCGCGAGTTGATCATCGGCGACCGCGGCACCGGCAAGACCGCCATCGCGATCGACACGATCATCAATCAGAAGGGCAAGGGCGTGTACTGCTTCTACGTGGCCATCGGCCAGAAGCAGTCGACCGTTGCCACCGTGCACAAGAAGCTCAAGGAACACGGCGCGATGGAGTACACGACCATCATCGCCGCCAACGCTTCGGACCCGGCCCCGATGCTCTACCTGGCGCCCTACACCGGCGTCACCATGGCCGAGCACCAGATGTGGCTGGGCAAGGACACCCTCGTGGTGTACGACGATCTTTCCAAGCAGGCCAACGCCTACCGCCAGATGTCGCTGCTGCTGCGCCGCCCGCCCGGCCGCGAAGCCTATCCCGGCGACGTCTTCTACCTGCATTCCCGCCTGCTCGAGCGCGCGGTGAAGCTGTCCGACGAGAACGGCGGCGGTTCGCTGACCGCGCTGCCGATCATCGAGACGCAGGCCTCGGACGTGTCGGCCTACATTCCGACGAACGTGATCTCGATCACGGACGGGCAGATCTTCCTGGAGAACGACCTGTTCTACCAGGGCATCCGGCCCGCCATCAACGTCGGTATCTCCGTTTCGCGCGTGGGTGGCTCGGCGCAGACCAAGGCGATGAAGAAGGTCGCCGGCTCGCTGCGCCTGGACCTGGCGCAGTACCGCGAGCTGGCCGCGTTCGCGCAGTTCGGCTCGGACCTCGACAAGGCCACGCAGCGTCAGCTGACGCGCGGCGAGCGCATGGTCGAGATCCTGAAGCAGGACCAGTACGTGCCCATGCCGACCGAGAAGCAGGTGGCGATCATCTTCGCCGCCAGCAAGGGCTTCCTCGACACGGTGCCGCTGGACCAGTTGAAGGTGTGGGAGAAGGACTTCCACATCTTCCTGGACGAGAAGCACTCGGCGGTGCTGCAGGCGATCTCCACGACGGGCAAGCTCGACGACGACACGGTCGAGCACCTGACGGCGGCGATCCAGGAGTTCATCAAGATTCGCGGCTAGTACGGACAAAGGGAAAGCGGGAGGTCACCGGTGGCTGGTGCCGGGGTCAAGCTACTGAACAAGCGAATCCGCTCCGTGCGGAACACGCAGCAGATCACCAAGGCCATGAAGATGGTCGCGGCGTCGAAGCTGCAGCGTTCCCAGGGCCGGATGCTCGCGGCGCGTCCCTATTCGCGCAAGCTGACCGAGCTGATGCAGCAGCTGGCAGGGCAGGCCGACATCGGCCATCCGCTGTTCGAGGTGCGCCACGTCCAGAACCGTCTGTTCGTGGTCATCACCTCGGACAAGGGCCTTTGCGGCTCCTACAACACGAACCTGCTGAAGCTGGCGCACAAGGCCGTCGACGCGTCGATCGCCGGCGGCACGCCGACCGCGGTCTACGCCGTTGGCCGCAAGGGCGCCGACTACTTCCGCAAGCGCGGCTACACGATGTACCACGCGCACACCGATTTCGCGGGCGACATGAGCGCCGACCGCGGCAGGATGGTGGGCGACCGCTGCGTGGAAGCGTTCACCGGCGGCAGCTTCGACGAGGTGCGCGTCATCTTCGCGCAGTTCCAGAGCACGATGACGCAGCGGCCGGTCGACCTGCCGCTCTTGCCGATCGCGCCCGAGGCCGCGGCGCCCGGCGCCGCCGCGCAGAAGGAAAAGGACTACATCTGGGAGCCCAGCCAGGCCGAGCTGTTCGGCGTGCTGCTGCCGCTCTATCTGCGCAACCGCGTGTTCATGACCCTGAGCGAGGCGTTCACCAGCGAACACGCCGCGCGCATGACCAGCATGAGCGCGGCGACCGAGAACGCGGGCGAGATGATCGGCGCGCTGACGCTGCAGCGCAACCGCGAGCGCCAGGCCGCGATCACCAGCGAACTGCTGGACATCGTCGGCGGCGCGAACGGGCTCTAGTCTTTCAATGTGACCGAAGCGGGGCAGGCGTCCCGCGGACGACGGCAAAAGCCAAGGAGACTGCACATGGCCGGGAACTACGGGAAGGTCCAGCAGGTCATCGGGCCCACGGTGGACCTCGAGTTCGATTCGGATCACCTGCCGGAGATCCTCAACGCCATCCACATCGTGGACGAGGCCAAGGGCATCGACCTGATCACCGAGGTTGCCCAGCATATCGGCAACAACGTGGTGCGGACGATCGCCATGGACTCGACCGACGGTCTGGTTCGCGGCATGAAGGGTCTGGACACCGGCGCGCCGATCTCGGTGCCCGTCGGCAAGCAGTGCCTCGGCCGCCTGTTCAACCTGCTGGGCAAGCCGCTGGACAACGTGGGCCCGCTGGCGCACCCCGAGGCGCGGTCGCCCATCCACGCGTCGCCCCCGTCGCTGACCAACCAGGGCGAGGCGAACGAGATCTTCGAGACCGGCATCAAGGTCGTCGACCTGCTGGCGCCCTACGTGAAGGGCGGCAAGATCGGCCTGTTCGGCGGCGCCGGCGTGGGCAAGACCGTTATCGTGCAGGAGCTGATCCACGCCATCGCCACGCAGCACGGCGGCTACTCCGTGTTCTGCGGCGTGGGCGAGCGCACGCGCGAAGGCAACGATCTCTGGCTGGAGATGAAGGAATCGGGTGTCATCGAGAACACCGCCCTGGTCTTCGGGCAGATGAACGAGCCGCCCGGGGCCCGCCTGCGCGTGGCGCTGTCCGGCCTGACGATGGCCGAGCACTTCCGCGACGAGCTGAACCAGGACGTGCTGCTGTTCATCGACAACATCTTCCGCTTCACGCAGGCGGGTTCCGAGGTGTCGGCGCTTCTTGGCCGTATGCCGTCCGCCGTGGGTTACCAGCCCACGCTGGCCACCGAGATGGGCCAGCTGCAGGAGCGCATCACCTCGACGCGCCACGGCTCGATCACCTCGGTGCAGGCCATCTACGTGCCGGCCGACGACTTGACCGACCCGGCGCCGGCCACTGCGTTCAGCCACCTGGACGCCACGACGGTGCTTTCGCGCCAGATCGCCGAGCTGGGCATCTACCCGGCCGTGGATCCGCTGGATTCCACCAGCCGCATCCTGCAGCCGGGCACGATCGGCGAGGTGCACTACAACCTCGCCCGCCAGGTGCAGACGATCCTGCAGCGTTACAAGGACCTGCAGGACATCATCGCCATCCTGGGCATGGACGAGCTGTCGGACGAGGACAAGATCGCCGTGTCCCGCGCGCGCAAGATCCAGAAGTTCTTCTCGCAGCCGTTCTTCGTGGCCGAGGCGTTCACCGGCAAGGCCGGCCGCTACGTCAAACTCGAGGACACCATCCGCTCGTTCCAGGGCCTGGTGGCCGGCGATTACGACCACATCCCCGAGCAGTGCTTCTACATGTGCGGCGCCATCGAGGAAGTGCTCGAGAACTACGAGAAGATGCAGGCGGAAGGCTAAGCGATGGCCAGGAACTTCAAGGTCGTCATCGTCACTCCCGACCGCACCGCCTACGAGGGCGAGGCGGTCTCAGCGACCATCCCCGGCCAGGCCGGTTACCTGGGCGTGTGGGCCAACCACGCGCCGCTGGTGGCCGCCGTCTCGCCGGGCCTGGTCACGCTGCGCACCGACGACGCCGGCAGCGAGCAGAAGTTCGCGGTCGGCGGCGGCTTCGTCGAGATCTCCGGCAACGTCGTCAACCTGATGACCGACACCTGCGAGATGGCCGGCGAGATCGACCTGGGCCGCGCGCAGAAGGCGCTGGAGCGGGCGCGCGAGCGCCTGAGCCACGTCGAGGCCGCGATGGACCGCGAGCGGGCCCGCCTGGCCCAGTCGCGCGCCCTGGCCCGGCTCAAGGCTGCCCGCAAGAACTAGAAATCCAGCGCTGGACATCGCCCCACCCCGGCCATTCTCGACCGGGGTGGGCACTTTTTAGGACGTCACGATGTTACCCATGGACGCCCCGCAACCCGCGGCTCCGGAGGTCTCCGGAAGGGCACGCGAGGGGGGTGTGAACGAGGGTTCAACAGGTCCGCTATCTCTAGGCAGGACCGCAAGATAGGCGCCAACCAGAGAGGGCTCCGATGCGTACCTTGAGCACCACCGGCACCGGGACTCCCCATTTGACAATCCGCCCCTCGCGGGCTATCTCTATCCGTGGCCGCGCGTCGCTGGCGACGCCAGACAAGCTGGGGTATTTCTTCATGACCGCCAAGCGCGTCTTTCCCTTCCTGTTGCCTCAGCCTGTCGCCTCCTCCCTGGTCGCGGCCGTGCTTTCCCTTGTCATTTCCAGCGCAGCCCTGGCCGCACCCGCGGCCGGTGGCGCCTGTGCGCCGTATGCCGCCGGCATGGCCGCGCTCGACGCGCGCAAGCTGCCCGACGCCGCCTCCCAGTTCCAGCGCGCCGTGAAGGACTCCTGCCGGGTCAGCGATGCGCGTCGCCAGCTGGGCGAGCTCGCCTGGCGCCAGAAGCGCGCCGAAGAAGGCGAGCGCCTGTACCGCTCCGCCGCGGCCTACGACAAGAGCCATGGCGCCGGCGAGACGGCTGCCGACTTCGTGTCCATCGCGCTGATGCTGCTGCGCATGAACCGCTCACAGGACGCCGCCACTGCGCTGCAGCACGCCGACGTGCTGGACGGCGCCGGCTGGCCCGCGACCTACGGCCACGCCCGGCTGTGCCTGTTCAACAGCGAGTGGGAAGGCGCCATGAACCTGCTGGCGCGGTTCCCGAAGGGTCCGGAGGGCGCCACGGCGATGGGCGAGTACTTCTACGCCATCGCGCAGTACCACGTCGGCACCGGCGAACTGGCGCAGGCCGAGGGCGAAGCGCTGCGCGCCCTGTCGGCCGACCCGACCGACCCCGAGCGCCTGGGCCTGTTCAATCGCGTCTGCAAGGAGCGGGGCACCATCGCCACCGCCATCACGGCGCTCGAGCAGTCGAAGGCCGAGCCCGGCAAGACCGCGCCCGCCGCGCTGCTGAACGAACTGGGCCGCATGTACCAGAACAACCGCAAGTTCAAGGAAGCCCGCGACATGTACGTCGCCGCGGTGGCCGCCGACTCCAATTACGCCGCCGCCGTGCTGGACCTGGGCGACCTGATGCGCCTGGCCAAGCAGCCGTCGGTCGCGGTGCAGCTGTACATGCGCTACCTGAAGGCGGCCCCGAAGGACATCGAGGCCATGCTGCACATCACCGAGGCCTGCCTGGACATCGGCCAGGTGGACCAGGCGGCGACGACCGCCGCCGAGGCGATGAAGACCAACCCGACGCGCCCGGACGTGCGCCGCAACTTCGTGCGCGCGGCGCTGCGCTCCAGCGACCCGGCGATGGGCAAGGCTGCGGCCAGCGTGTTCGGCGGCATGTCCAACGACCCGACCTGGAAGGCCGAGGACTGGCTGCTGCTGGCCGAGTACCACCGCCAGCTGGGCGCAATCGACGCCGCGAAAAACGCGACCGCGAAGGCCTCGGAGTTCAACCCGGCGGCCGCGCCGGTTGAATTCGAGCGCGGGCTCATCGAGATGAGCTCCGGCGACATCGCGCAGGCGGTCACGCACATGCAGGCCGCCGTCGCGGCGAGCCCGAACACGGGCCGCTACCAGCTCAACCTGGGCATCGCCCTGATGAAGGCCGATCGCAAGTCCGAAGGCCTGGCCGCCATGCGCGCCGCCATCGTCGCCGACAACCAGTACACGCAGGGGCGTTTGGCCCTGGCGCAGACGCTGGCCGGCGTCGACTCGGTCAAGGCCGCGAACGAGCAGTACCAGGCGATCCTCGCCTACGACGCGACCAACAAGGTCGCGATGAGCGAATTGGGCTGGAATGCGGTTCGTGCGTCGAACTGCGCCGAGGCCCTCAAGTGGTTCCAGGCCGTCGTGAACGCGGACCCCAAGAGCGCGGAAGGCTGGGCCGGCGTCGGCTTTGCCGAAAACTGCGCCGGGAGCGTCCCCGCGGCGAAGGCAGCCTTCGAGAAGGGCCGCCAGATCGATCCCCAGAATGCAAGTGTCAAGAGAGGCCTCGACCTGCTGGCCAAGACATCCGGCAGTACGGCGCCGTAGCAACGCAGCGGGCTCAGGTCCGGTGCGTGGGAGAAAGGGAAAGGAAAGCGACCCATGAAGAAGTACGTAATGCTTCCCATCGTGCTGGCGGAGTTCGGATTGTCCTACGTGATCTGGATGAAGTCGCCTGAGTACATCCGCCTGGGCGGCCCTCTGCTGGTGTTGGGTCTGCTGGCCCTTTTCCTGACGATCACGATCACGATCGAGCGCATCATCGTCCTGTGGCGCGCGGGCGGCCGCAGCGATTCGGGCCTGTTCGTGCGCAACGTCATGGTGAGCGTCAAGGACAACAAGCTGGATGACGCCGCCGATTCGTGCCGTCGCCAGGGCGGCTGCCTGGCCAACGTGGTCGGCGCCGGCCTGTTCCAGTACCAGATCATGAAGGACTCGGTGAACAACCGCCGTGACCTGCTGACCGAGACCCGTCACGCGATGTCCGAGGCCAACGAGCTGGAGCTGCCCCTGCTGGAGCGCAACCTGCCGGCGCTGTCGACCATCGCCTCGATCGCGACCCTGCTGGGTCTGCTGGGTACCACGATCGGCATGATCCGTTCGTTCAAGGCCATGTCGAACGCCGGCGCTCCCGACGCGTCGCAGCTGGCCCTCGGTATCTCGGAAGCGCTTGTGAACACCGCGCTCGGCCTGATCACCGCCGTCATCGCGACCGTCATGTACAACTTCTTCACGACCCGCGTCGACAAGTTCGGCGCGACGATGAACCAGACGTCGCATGCGGTGATGCTGCTGCTCCGGAAGAACAAGGAAGGTTAAGCCGTGTCCGGTGTTCCCATTCGCAGGGACATGACCCCGATGGTGGACGTGGCGTTCCTCCTGCTGATCTTCTTCATGTCCACGACCCAGTTCCGGGCGCCGGAAGTCGTGTCCGTGAAGTTGCCGGCATCGACCGCCGAGATGCGCGTCCCCGAGACGAACACCATCGTGGTCACCCTGAACAAGGACAAGCGGATCTTCATCTCGAGCGAGTCGGCTCGCGACATCCAGGAAGTGCCGAAGGACCAGGTGGTCCAGGCCGTCGTGGCGTGGCGCAGTCGCAATCCTGCCGCCGTGATCATCGTCAAGGGCGACAAGGACGTGAAGTTCGGCGAGATGAACACGCTCATGAACAACCTGGCTGCGGCCAAGGCCATCCGGTTCAACCTGATGACCGACGTCAAGCGCAAGGGCGAATCCGGCGAAGCCCCCGCGGCGGGAGGCCCTCATGGCTGATATCCAAGTAAAGGCCAAAGGCAAGGCGAGCGTCTTCAAGGAAGAGGGTGGCGTCCGTAAGCCCAAGCGGGCCGGCGTCAACATGGACATGACCGCCATGGTGGACATGGCCTTCCTGCTCCTGATCTTCTTCATGGTGACGACCGTGTTCCGGCGCCCGCTGGCCATGGAAATCAACATGCCCGAGCCCGGCGCCAAGGTGCAGGTGCCCGAGTCCAACGTGATGACGATGTACGTGCTGCGCACGGACGAGATCGTCTACAAGGTCGGCAAGGGCAACCAGCAGACCATCACCTGGAAGGACGTCGAGCAGACGCTGCGGCAGGGCCTGATCGACAACGAGAAGCTGATCGTGCTGGTCAAGGTGGATCCCGAGGCGCGCTACGAGCGCATGGTGGACATGATGGACACCCTCGACGATGCGCACATCACGCGTTTCAGCCTCGTGGGCATGACCGCCCCTGACATGGCGCTGTTCGGAGGCCTGCAATGAGCGCGAACACTCTCCGCATGCGCTGGGCGTACTCGCTCGACGGCGCGAAGCGCTTCCCGGTCACCGGTCGCCGGCACCCGCTCGAGAAGCAGGCGTCGCGGCACATGCTCATCGGCGCCGGCGTGTCGATCACGATCGGCCTCGTCGCGTTCCTGTTCTGGCAGTGGATGATGCACCGCACGCCGGACGATTCCGCCGACCGCGATGTGGCCATCGTTCGCTACACGGAACTGGGCGTGCCGCCCTCGATCGACCGTCCTGCGTCGTCGCAGGTGAATATGCAGCAGCAGGTGGCCATGGCTGCGCCGCCGACGATCGCCGTGCCCGAACCGGTGCCCGACGACATGGCGGTCGACCAGACCATCATGACGGTGCAGGAAGTCAACAGCGCGCTGCAGGCGGCGACGAACGCCGACCTCGGTGACCTCAGCGGCGTGCAGGTCACCGGCGACTTCCAGCAGCAGTCGAAGGAACAGGAATTCAAGCAGTCGGTCAACGTGATGCCGGTCATCCTGTCCAGGCCCAAGGTGATCTACCCCGACATGGCCCGCATGGCCGGTATCGAGGGTGTCGTCACGGTCGAGGTCAGGGTCGGCAAGAACGGTCGCGTGACCAAGACCAGGGTGAAGGGTGGCCCGGTGCCGCTGCACGCTGCGGCAACGGCCGCCGCGATGACCGCGGTCTTCCAGCCGGCGACGACGGACGGCCGTCCCGTCGAGGTCTGGGTGGCCATCCCGATCAAGTTCACGCTGCACAACTAAGGCCGCAGGAGTCTGATCGATGCTGAGTTTCCTGAATTCGCCGGTGGTCCGCCCCGAGGGCGAGGTTGCCAAGAAGTTCCAGAACAGCACGCTCGAGTTCATCGCGTGGCGTCACCGCGCCTGCAGCGAGGTGGTCGCCATCGCGGTGTTCGAGTCGACGCTGCTCGTCGGCCTTGAAGTGGCCATCATCTGGGCCTTCGCGCGCATGGTGTCGGTCATGTCGAGCGCGCCCGCGCGCGCCGGCGGCAGCGGGCCGCTGGGCTTCGTCATGTTCCTGATGGTCGTCGGCTTCGCGTTCGCGGGCCTGCGGCTGTACCAGAACATCGGCGCGATCCGCCGGCTCAACGTCGAGACATTCGATCTCGAGGAGCGGCTGGGGGACGACGAGGAAGACGACTAGTGTTGTCGCGACGCCCCGGCGGTGCGCCGCGTTCGCGGCGGCGCAACCTGACCGTGGCCATCCGGGTCGCGATCTACGTCACGGCAGCCGTCATGTTCTTCATGTTGCGTGGGCGAGTGGACTGGGGTCTGCTCGCCCATCGCGTTTCCACCACCAGCGCCACCGCCGACTCCACGCTGACCATCGGCGGCATCGACGTGGCCCCGCTCCTGGCCGACGCGATGATCCGGCGCTACGCCGACGACTACCCGAAACTGCGCATCCGCCGCCGTCCGGGCACCACCGTGCAGGCGCTGCAGGATCTCGTCGACGGCAAGGCCGACGCGGCCTTCCTGGCCCGCCCGCCCAGCGCCGCCGACCAGGCCGCCTTCCGCAAATCCAGCGGCGACACCGCCATCTGGTACCCGATTGCGCTGGGCGCGCTGCTGGTCGTGGCCGAGCCGACCTCGGCCGACTCGTCGGTGACCCTGGCCGAACTGAAGGCCCGCGCCTTCTCTGAGCCTGTGCCCGGGCGCCGGTTGTACGCCGTTGATCGCAACGCCGGCATGTGGGACGCCATCGCCGCGCGCCTCGGCGGTGCGCCCGAGGCGAAGCCGGGCACCTACTTCCTGGCCAACGAGGACTCGGTGCTCCGCTACGCCCTGGCCGACCGCGGGGCGATGGGCATCATCAGCGTGTTCCCGCTGCGCCGGCCGCTGTCGGCCTACGGCGCGCGCGCGCTGGCCGTGCAGAAGCGACCGGACACGCTGGCGGTCCGCGCCGACAACGTCACGCTGGCGACCAGCGGCTACCCGCTCTGGTGCTATGCCTACCTGGCCTGCGCCCGCCGCGGCTCGATGCAGGGCGGCAGCTTCCTGACCTACGTGACCGGGCCGCGGGGCCAGCGCCAGGTCGAAGCCACGGCCTACCTGCCGGCAAAGAAGATCCTGCGCGAAATCGTCATCACGCGCCCGGCGGCCGGCAAGTAGGCCGTTCCCGGCGTGGCCACCGCGGGCCTCGCTGCGCTTGACGGGCGCCGGCAGATTCCGGACATTCATTTCATGGTCGTCCGGTATGCTTACCGAAGCGTCCGTTCCCGTCACCCGCGACCCCCGACCCGGATGGAAACCCGCGTTGCTGTTCCTTGCGCTGTCGAATCCGCCGCGCGCCGCCCGCTTCGGCGCCGCCCTGTTCCTGCTGGCCTGCCTTGCGTCCGCGTGCGGCGGCGGCGGCAGCCCGGCAACGCCCCCGGGGCCCGACGTAACGCGCCCGGCGCCGCCGACGGGCCTGGCGCAGTACGGCGGCACCGCCGCTTCGGTGACCGTGGCCTGGGCGCTGGCCGGCGACGATTCCACGACCGGGCTCGCGACCGCGTACGAGGTGCGCTACGCGACGGCGCCCCTCGCGGGCGCCGCCTGGGACGCCGTGTCGTGGGCGGCGGCCACGCCGGTGACGGCCTCGCCGGTGGCCCATCCCAACCCCGGCAAGTTGATGGTGACCATCGACGGCCTGGTCGAGGGCCAGGCCTACCAGGTGGGTGTCGTGGCCATCGACGATGTGGGCAATCGCTCGGGCCTCTCGGCGGCGCTGGTCGTCACGCCGACGGCGATGCGCACGCTCTACGTGCGTGCCGACGGCGCCGGCGACTACCCGAACATCAACGCGGCCGTGCACGCCGCGCTGCCCGGCGACGTCGTGCTGGTGGGGCCCGGCGCCTACGACTGGTTCACGCAGGACACCGGCGACACAGCCACGAGCATGGTGACGGTGCTGCGCGACCAGACCGGCTTCACCATCCGCGGCGAGGGCGGCGCGGCGCAGACCACCCTGGACGCGCGCGGGCAGGGCCGCGTGATGTACGTGACGGGCGGCACCTTCGGCACGGGCGCCGAGCGCACGTGGGCCGGCGTGACCATCGAGGGCTTCACCTTCACCGGGGGCAGCGCGCTGGGCGTCTCGGGTGTGCTGGGGCCGCCGTGGGCCGGCGCCGGCCTGGCCATCCACCTGAGCGACACTGTCGTGCGCGGTTGCGTCTTCCGGGACAACGCGGCGACCGAGGGCGGCGCCGTGTGGATGGGCGGCCAGGGCGCGGCGCGGCTGGAGGACTGCGTGATCGAGGACAACCAGGCCGACTACGGCGGCGGCGTCCTGCTGGTCAACAGCGAACCGGTGATGGGCCTGGCCCGCTGCATCATCCGCCGCAACCACGCGAACTTCGCCGGCGGCGGCCTGTTCGTCACCAACGTGGGGGTCGTGATCGAGGACCTGCAGGTCTACGACAACGTCTCGTCCGACAAGGGCGGCGGCATCTACCTGAGCTCGCTGCACCCCGGCAGCAGCCTGACCGGCTGCACCATCGTGGCCAACCGCGGCATCACCGGCGGCGGCCTGCGCGTGGCGACCAGCATGACGGTCGAACTGCGGCGCTGCCTGATCGCCAACGCACTGGGCGGTGGCGCCATCGCAGCCATCGACAACGGCAACGTGGCGGCCGGGTGCTGCCTGGTCTTCGGGAACGTGGGCGGCAACGCATGGCCGGCCGGCTATTCGGACCTCGGTGGCAACCTGGCCGCGGATCCGCTATTGTGCGCCGATCACGTGAGCCCGACGCCGCTGTCGCCCTGCCTGCCCGCCAACCGCGCAGGGGGCGACGCCTGCGGACTGATCGGCGCCCTGGCGGGCGGCTGCGGGAACTGAAGTGAACAAGGAAGGCCGGATGCCCAACATCGCGGGTCCCGACGGCCCGGTCGAACTGGACGACAAGGGCTACCTGAAGAACGTCGCCGACTGGTCGCCCGCGCTGGCGCCGCTGCTGGCCGCGCGCGACGGCGTGCGTGACCTGACGGCCGACCACTGGGCGATCATCAACGTCCTGCGCGACCACCACCGCGAGCACGGCGTGCAGCCGATGATCCGCGAACTGTGCCGTCGCACCGGGTTCAACCTCAAGCGCATCTACGAATTGTTTCCCAAGGGGCCGGCGCAGGACGCTTGTCGGGTGGCGGGGCTGCCGCGGCCGGACTCGTGCGTCTAGGGTCCTAGGCCCGGCGCTTGCGGCGCGCGACGGGCGCCGGCTGGCACCGCGGGCACCAGCTGCTGGAACGTCCCCCGATCACCATCCGCTCGATCACGGTCCCGCAGTCGCGGCACGGCTCGCCGCCGCGCCCGTACACGCGCAGCTTGCGGCGGAAGTTGCCGGGCTGGCCGTGGAAGTTGCGGAAGTCCAGGAACGTGGTGCCGCCGTGGTTGATGGCCAGGCGCAGCACCTGCTTCGCGCGGCGCAAGACCTCGCGCAGCACGGCCTCGTCCAGGTCGCGCGGCTTCGCCAGCGGATGCACGCCCGCCAGGAACAGTGATTCGTCGGCGTAGATGTTGCCCAGTCCCGCGGCCACGCCCTGGTCCAGCAGCACGCTCTTGAACGGCGCGGCGCGATGCCGCACGCGGTCCAGCCAGTCGTTCGTCTTCACCGTCATCATGTCGGGGCCCACGTGGCTCAGGGCCGCCGGCTCGGTGGCGTGCTCGACCAGCGTCAGGCGGCCGAACTTGCGCACGTCGCGGAAGTGCACGAGGCGGCCGTCGAAGTCGAAGGTGACGTGGACGTGGCGGTCGGGCGCGTAGTCGTCGCCGAGCGAGTCCTGCGACAGGAACTGGCCGGTCATGCGCAGGTGGATCATGAGGAACGATGACGGCACTGCGGCATCGTCTGATTCGAACCGCGCGATGAGGTACTTGCCGTGGCGGTGCAGTCCGACCAGCGTGCGGCCGACCAGCGCCTTGCGCGCGGCGGCGGCCGACGGTTCGAAAACGCCCGGCCACTGCACCGACAGCGCGGTCAGGCGGCGACCCGTAAGCCCCGCGGACAACGCGCGGCCGACGTTCTCGACCTCGGGCAGTTCAGGCATCAGAGACCCCGCGCATCCTTGACGGCTTCGTAGGCGCCGTTGACGGCGCGCATCTTCTCGTCGGCGAATTTCTTGAAGTCCTCGCCCATGCCCTTGTTCGTCACCACATCGGGATGGTACTCGCGCGCCAGGCGACGGTAGGCCTTCTTCACCTCGTCGTCGGTGGCGTCGCGCGTCAGGCCCAGCACCGCATACGAGGCGTCGATGCTGTGGCGCGGGTCGAACATCGCGACCGCTTCCTCGTAGTCGCGGGCCGACAGGCCGAGCTCGCCCGCGATCGAGCGCAGCAGGCGGTCTTCGGCCGGGTCCAGGTGGGCGTCGGCCGTGGCCACGCTCATCAGCAGCGCGATCAGGTCGCGCAGGCGGTCGGGCTGGTGGCCGATCAGGGCGCGGACCTGGCGGGCGAACTCCTCGGCCGGGACGTGGGAATCGCGGGCCTGGTTGAACAGGCCGGCGGCCACGCGGCGGTCCTCGACCGACATGCCCAGGCGGTCGCGCAGGAAGGTGTCGAACGAGCGCACTTCCTGCTCGGTGACCCGGCCGTCGGCCTTGGCCACCTTGGCGGCTAGGCTGATCATCGCCACCAGGAACGCCTGCTGGGCCTGGCGCGTGTCGCGGGCGGGACCACCGTACGGGCCGGCGTAACCCGATGGCCCGTAGCTTCTTGCCGGGTCACGGGCGATGCGGGGGCCGCTGCCGCCGATATTCGAGCCGATCGCACCGCCCAGGATGGCGCCCAACGGGCCGCCCATCATGAATCCCAGGCTGCCGCCGACCAGTGTTCCGAGCAATCCCATGCGCGCGCCTTTCGGTCCTGTTTGCGTTGACCAGCATGATAGGAAGCGACGGTCCTCCGGGCAACCATACCTAAGGAAGACACATAGTATTCAAGGGTGCGCCGTGAACGCCGATACGCACACAGGACGTACCGCGCCGCGGGAACCGGCGCCGACCACCGTTCCAGGGGGACCGATGTGAACATTCTTGTCGTGGAAGACGATTTCATCAGCCGTCGGCTTTTGTGTCGCTATCTCGAGAGGGCCGGCAACTGCGACGTTGCCATCAACGGCAACGAAGCGGTCGCGGCCGTCCATGACGCCATCGACAACGGCGACCCCTACGACCTGATCTGCCTGGACATCATGATGCCGGGCATGGGCGGCCAGGAAGCATTGACGGCGATCCGTCGGCTCGAGGCCGAGCACGGGATCCACGTGGGCCAGGGTTCGCGCGTGGTCATGACGACGGCGCTCGAGGACCACACGACCATCCGCCGCGCGTTCAGCGCGTCGGCGGACGGCTACGTGGTCAAGCCGATCGAGAAGATCAAGCTGTTCAAGCTGCTGGAAGAGCTCGGGCTGCTGGCAGCGCCGGTATGAGGAACCACAGGAGCGACGCATGACCCCCCTCCTGGCGCCGCCCCGGCTTGACGCCCCCGCGGACCGGATCAGCGATCGCGAGTTCAACGCGATCCGCGACCTGGTCTATGCGCGGTTCGGCATCAACCTGGGCGACCACAAGAAGAGCCTGGTCGTGGGGCGCCTGCAGAAGGTGCTGGTCAAGCGCGGCTTCCGCACGTTCCAGCAGTACTACGAGTGGCTGAAGGCGGATGCCTCCGGCAACGGGCTCGAGGAACTGGCCAGCCGCATCACGACCAACCACACGTTTTTCAACCGCGAGCCGGCGCACTTCGAGTTCTTCGCCGACACGCTGCTGCCGCAACTGGTGGAGAAGCGCCGGGCCGAAGGCAAGCGCGAGCTCCGCCTCTGGTGCGCGGGGTGCTCATCGGGCGAGGAGCCCTACACCCTGATGATGCTGATGCGCGAGCACCTCGGGGCGGATGCCGCGGGCTGGAAGACGGTCCTGCTGGCGACCGATTTGTCGGCGTCGATCCTGCACAAGGCCATTGCCGGCGTCTACGACCAGGAGCGCGTCAGCCAGATGCCGCTGCACCTGCGCCGCCGCTGGTTCGTGAGCCAGAAGGACGGCAACGTCCGCGTGCATGACGACATCCGCAATGCCGTCATCTTCCGCCGCCACAACCTGATGTCGGCGACGTTCCCGTTCCGGCACCAGTTCGATGCGGTGTTCTGCCGCAACGTCATGATCTACTTCGACCACAAGACGCGGATGGAGTTGGTGACCAAGTTCCATCACCACACCGCGCCGGGTGGCTACCTGTTCATCGGGCACTCGGAGACGCTCGGCCGCGACGAGACCGCCTACGAATACGTGCTGCCGGCACTCTATCGCAAGCGCCCGCAGGGCTGAGGAGCATCACATGGCCAGGATCCTGATCGCCGAAGACGACCCCGCCGTGCGGCTTGCCATTGCCAGGGGCCTGGCCCCGCTGAAGCACGAACTGCTGTTCGTCAGCGACGGCATCCATGCCATCGACGTGCTGCGCTGCAACGAGGGCATCGACCTGCTGATCTCCGACATCTCGATGCCGCTCCTGGACGGGCGGCAGCTGGTCAGCACCGTCATGCACGACAAGGCGCTCAAGCAGATGCCCGTGCTCATCATGTCGGGCGTCGTCAGCGTTGGCGAGATCGCCGACCTGCTCGACCTCGGCGCCACGAAGTTCCTCGCCAAGCCCCTCAATTTCGAGGCGCTGCGCGAGGACGTCACCCAGTGCCTGGGGCTGCGGCTGTCCGGCTCCCTCTGATCCGTTCCCGGCCGGCCTCTTGCCCCGTGCGCGACCGCTGCGTCGCCGTGGTTGGCAAGGGGCCGCTTCCGTCCTATGCTGCGCTTTGGCAAGGGGGCGGCCCCCGTTGTCCCATCCCGAGGAGCTGACCGACATGGCATCGTACCGCCAAGCGCGCATGCTGCCGGATTCCGGCGAGGCCGCCGGCAACGCCCCTGTCGAGCGCGACCGCCTCGAGGCCCGCTACAAGTGGCGCCCCGAGATGATCTACCCCGACTGGGACGCCTGGCAGCGCGACTTCGCCGCCGTGGAAGCCGGCCTGCCGGCGTTGGCGGCCCTGCAGGGCACGCTCGAGGGCTCGGGCGCGGCGCTGCTGGGGGCCATCGACGCCATCCACGAGGCGCGGCGCCGGCTCGAGCGCCTGCTCGTCTTTTCCAACCTGCGCAGCGACGAGGACACGCGCGTCGGCGAGAACACCGCCCGCAAGGGCCGGGCGGCCAGCCTGTCGGTGCGCTACGCCGAGGCGGCCAGCTGGTTCGAGTCCGAGGTGCTGGAGATCGCGCCCGAACGCCTGGCGGAACTGGTGGCCGAGTCGCCCGGGCTGGCGACGTACGCGCACTTCTTCGACAACATCCACCGCGGCCGGGCCCACACGCTGCCCGCCGATCAGGAGGCGCTGCTGGCCGGCGCCGGCCTGATGGCGCGCGGGGCGGGACAGGTCTTCAACGCCTTCGACAACGCCGACCTGAAGCTGGGCGAGGTGGCCGACGAGGACGGCCGCCGCGTCACGCTGACCAAGGCGCGCCACCAGAAGTTCATGAAGTCGCGCGACCGCCGCCTGCGGCAGGACTCGTTCGACCTGTTCCTGGATGCCTACGGGGCGATGCAGAACACGCTGGCGGCCAACCTCGACGCCAACGTGAAGAACCACGTCTTCTTCGCGCAGGCCCGCCGGCACGAGAGCGCGCTGGAGTCGGCGCTGCACCCGGACGCCGTGCCGCCCGCCGTGTTCCACTCGCTGATCGAGACCGTGGGCGCCAACACGGCGGTCATCCACCGCTACACGGCGCTCAAGAAGCGCGTGCTGAAGCTGGATCCGCTGCGCGAGCACGACCTCGCCGCGCCGCTGTTCGCCGATGGCGAGTTCACCTTCGACTACGACGATGCCTGCCGGATGCTGCTGGACGCGTTCGCGCCGCTGGGGCCGGCATATGTCGGCACGGTGCAGGGCGGCATCGGCGGCGGCTGGATCGACGTGCACGAGAACGCGGGCAAGCGCAGCGGCGGCTACTCGAGCGGCTCGTAC
>CAIOLW010000133.1 GCA_903859215.1 uncultured bacterium
CCGCCGGTCGGCTCCGAATGGCTGATTCGAATTCTGTCGATGCCCAGGCGCAGCCCGGCGCCGCAGGATGCCGACCGGCGATCTCACTCCCGGCGGCTTGTTCGCCTCAGCAGCGGCGTGGAGAAATCCAGGAACGTGCCGGACCGCCAGAGCCACTCCAGGGGGCCGTAGTAGCAGCGCCGAAGCCAGACGTGCGCGAACACGCCCTGCGCGAGCAGGATCACCATCCCCGCCAGCAGGCTCTGGAAAGGCCCGAAGTGGCGGTACAGAGCCAGGCCGTAGCCGTAGAACAGCGGCACCCCGACCAGGGCCTGCGCCACGTAGCTGGTCAGGCTCATGCGCCCGTAGGGCGCCAGCAGGCGCAGGACGCGCCGGGCAGCCTCGCTGCGGTACAGGAGCTGGAACCCGCCCACCCACACCGCGACCTGGGCCAGGTTGCGGTAGCTGAAGAGCAGTTCACGCGTATGGCGCAAGGCCTCGCCCTGCAAGCCGAGCCGGCCCAGTTCCCGGCGCACCAGGAACAGCAGCGCGAACGCGCCGAGCCCGGCCCACGCGCACCGCCGCGCCCAGGCGTGGCCGACGACGTTGCCCTCGAACAGGCGCTGCCGGCCCGCCAGCAGCCCGCACACGAACAGCCCGAACATCTGCAGGTAGCGGCCGGACTCGATGGCCCACCAGAGCCTGTCGACCTGGCCCCTGACGGCGTTGACGGCGCAGACGTCGGCGAACGACCCGTGGGCGTAGGCCTCGAAGAGCGCGCCGTAGTCGACCCGCGGCGGCGGCGGCACCGGCCGATAGCCGCTGTCGGCCAGGTGCCGCGCGACTTCCCAGAGGGAGGGGACCTGGAGCAGGGACAGGACGGCGAGCACCGCCAGCGCGCGGTTGCCGAGTCGATGCACCAAGAGGAGCGGCAGCCCGAGCACCGCGAGGGTCATCAGCACTTCGCCCGAATAGATGATCCCGTGGAGGTAGCCCAGCATCGCCAGCAGGGCCAGGCGCCAGGCGAACCGGCCGCCGAACGAAACGCCGCGGCGCGACCAGGTTTCGAGGATCAGCGAGAAGCTGACGCCGAACATCAGCGCGAAGATGGCGAAGGCCTTCCCCTCGAAGAGGAACGTGCCGGCACCCATGGTCAGGCGGTCGAGGGCGGCAAACCCGGCGGGCGTATCGGTCGGGTAGCGCGGCAGGCTCCAGTGGGCGATCGCGTGCAGCAGCAGGATGCCGGCGAGCGCCGAGCCGCGCAGCGCATCGATGACGTCGATGCGCGAAGCCGGTTGCTGGGCGGGTGCTGTCATCCCTGGACCGGGCCTCCTTGACGCCGCGCGCCGGCAGCCGTGCGGAGCGGCGATGGCATGCGGGCCAACCTAGCACGGCGAGGCGCGCGGCGTCGCCCAGGAATGGTCTCAGCCACCCGCCGCGAATGCGTGGGCGTCAGCCCCCGGGGCCGCGCGCCGCGCGTACCAGGGGAGCCTTTGCCGGCCGGTTCCAGTGCCTGGAGGCGGGGACTGCAGAGGCGCCGATGCAGGCTGCATCCGTCCCGGAGGGTTCCGACCTCGCGGCGATGGCACCGGGCCTGGGCGACGTTACCGATCGCGAACCCGGGCACTGGCGTCTCAAATTCGCCCGCATCGCCGCCAAGAGCGGCTGCGTCGCGGTCCGGAGAACCGGCAGCAAGGGTGTGACTTTTCTGAACTTGATGAACCCGGACAGGGCGCTCGCCGTGCCCGTCGACGTCAACCCCGCTAAGCACGGTCTTTACCTGCCGCGCGTCGGTCGGCAGGAAGTGCTGCCCGCCGCGCTGCCGGGCCTGAATGCCGCACTGGTCCTGGTGATGAATTCCGCCTACCCTGGGAAATCACAGCTACGGTGCGCGGGCCCGGTAACGTTGCGCCGGTGGTCGCTGTCCAGTTGATCGTCCGGGATCTCACCCGGGCGGAACTTGCGGATGGAGCCGCTGTCTTTGGCGCGGGCATCCCGCACGGGCGTTGCGCCCGCTGCTGGACTGTTCGCGGGGGTTGACGCCCGCCTGGCGCCCGTGGCCATGGCTTGAGCAGCTTCGGGTTTCCCCGTTATTCCGCCTTCCCGACGGGCCCGGTTCTTGCGATCTGGTCTGACGGGGAATTGACTTGCACTAAGGGGAGTACTTAGAAATGAAGCGAATCCTGCTGCTTTGCACGTGCATCTCGTTGCTGATTCTGGCCGCCGGTTTCGGTGGCTGCAGCAAGAGCGACAACAACGCGCCCGCCACAGCCGCCAACAACTTCTCGTTGACCTTTGCCTCGCCCAAGGGCGCGACCGGCGCCGCCAAGGCGATTGCGCCCGACACCGTCACGGCCGGGGCCGATACGTTGATCATGACCAGCCTCCAGCTCGTCCTGCGCAAGATCGAACTGCAGGCCTGCAGCGACACGTCCGGTTCCGACTCGCTCCGCGTCGAGGAATTCGAAGCCGGTCCGATGCTCGTCGACATGCCGCTCGGCGGCGCGATCTCGCAGGTGCTCGCCGTCGACGTGGCGCCCGGCACCTACGGCGAGGTCGAGTTCAACATCCACGCGGTGCGCGGCGACGACTCGACCGCGGTGGCCTTCCGCACCGAGCATCCCGACTTCGTGGGCGTCAGCATCCGCGCCGACGGCACGTTCAACGGGACGCCGTTCTCCTTCACGACCCGCATGGGTGCGCACCAGGAGACCCGCATCGACCCGGCGCTTGTCGTCGGTGACGGCAGCGGGCCGATCAACCTGACGCTCAGCGTCGACAACACGTCCTGGTTCTTCACGCCCGACAGCACGCTGGTCGACCCGTCGACGGCGAACTGGGGTGGCCCGAACCAGTGGCTGGTCGAGCACAATATCCGCCGCTCGTTCCACGCCTTCGAGGATCGCGACCACGACGGTCGTGACGACCACCACGGCGGCGGTGGTGGTGACGGCGACGGTGGCGGCCCGCACCATCCCGGCGGCATGGGCCACTAGTTCCTGTTTCCCGCCGGGCTCCCGCCCGCGCAGCGAAAACCGGCCCCGGTCCGCAAGGACCGGGGCCTTCGCTTTCCCGCCGGGCGCGGCCCTTGCCGAGAGCCCTACTTCAAGAACACCATCTTCCCGATATGGGCAGCCCCTGCGACTTCGAAACGCAGGAAATAGACACCGCTGGCGAGCAGATGCCCGTCGTCATCCCGCCCGTCCCAGGTGACCGTGTGCGTGCCGGCCGGCATTTGCCCGTCGGCGAGGATGCGGACCTGCGTCCCGCGCGCGTCGAAGACGGCCAGCCTGACCGGCCCCTCGGCGGGAACCACATACTCGATCACGGTCTGCGGGTTGAACGGATTGGGATAGTTCCGGGCCGGGCCGAATGCGCCCGTGACCAAGCCGTCGCCGACGCCCGACGTGACCACACGCTCCACGTCGATGTAGTTCAGGCTGAACAGCCAACCTGTCTTGTCGGAGTCGGAGTCGAAGTCGAACCGCATGATGTGCGTCCCGGCCGTGAGCGGCACGCCCGTGACCCGCAGCGGCGTCCAGAACTGCCAGCCGCCGGTGGACGTCACGGGCCGCTTCCCGCTCACGTTCACGTTGTCGATCGACAGGGTGAAATTGCCGAAGCCCGGGACGGTGGTCACGTAGGGGACGAAATCGAAGGTGCCCGCCTGCGCCACCGAGAACGTGTACTCGATCCATTCGCCCGCGACGATCCAGTACACGTCATAGCCGCC
>CAIOLW010000134.1 GCA_903859215.1 uncultured bacterium
CGTCCGACATGACCGACTGGAAGGCCACCAGCGCCCACGAGCTGATCCGCGCCCTGCGCGTCGACACGCCCGCCGAGCAGCTGGCCGCCGTCGGCTACAAGCGGCAGGAAGGCGACCTCACGTGGGCCATGTCGATGGGGTTTTCGCGCCAGGCCGCCGATTCGTGGGTCTCGGTGCGCGTGTCCTGCGATGGCGACCGTGCACTGCCGCAATCGCCGACCGCGCGCAAGCCGGTCGTCGTGCGGACGCTGCTGGATCGCCTCGGCGGCGGCGTCGACGGGCTGCTGCAGGTGGGCGAGGGGCCGGTGCTGCTCGGGCCGGACGATCTCGAGCTGGCCGCCCTGTGCCTGACCGGCCAGGCCGGCTGCCGCCTGCCGGTGGTCTTCGTCAGCGCCGAGTTCGCCGGCCGTTGGGCCGTCGATCCCGGCGCCCTGGCCGGTGCGCTGGCGGGCGTGGGCCACGTGCTGGTCGAGCCCGACCGCGGCTTCTCTATGCGCATCAAGGACGCCACCGCGTCCCTCAACACCTACGGCGGCACCATCGGCATCTACTGGCCCGACGGCCGTGGCCGCCGTACGTTCTTCCGCGGCACGCTCTGGCAGACGGCGGCCGACCTCGGCGCCGCCGTCGTCGACGAGATCACCGCCACCCTGCTCACGCGCCGCCCCCTGCACCGCTGCACCTGGGCCGCCGTCGAGGAGGCCCATTCGCACCGCGCCCTGGCCCAGCTGCGCAGCGAAGGCTCGTCCGAGATCGACCTCTATGTGGCCGAGTTCGACCGCGAACTCCAGGCCAAGGACCGCCGCCTGGCCGACGCCGAACAGGAGATCCTGCGCCTGTACGCCGAGCTCCAGGACCGCGCCGCGTTGCCCGCATCGGGTGCTGCCGAGGGCCTCGTCCTGGACCCCGGCCCCGAGCGCGATTTCTACCCCGGCGAACTGTTCGCCATCGTCGCCGACGCCCTCGCCTACGCCGTCGACCGCAGCGTCCGCGACAGCCGCCGCCAGCACGTCCTGTCCGCCCTGGCCGCCGCCAACCCTCCCGGCGACGGCCCGCACGACCACCGTGAACAACTCAAGGCCCTGCTGCGCGACTACCGCAACCTCGACGCCAGGACCGAACGCGGCCTCCGCGACCTGGGCTTCGAGATCGAGCAGGACGGCAAGCACTACAAGCTCACCTGGCAGGGCGACGAGCGTTACGTCATGACGCTCCCCAAGAGTGGCAGCGACCACCGGGGCGGGCTGAACTCGGCTTCGGATTTCGCACGGTTGTTGTTCTAGATGGGGGTGGGCTCAACCAGCCGACCAGCGCCCATTTGCGTGCCATCCCCGACTCGTTCCTCGACGCCATCGAGGCTGTTCACAGTTCGTTCCGTCGTACGGAACGAGTGCCCCCCATCATCCCGCATGTCGCATCGTGCCGGAATAGTCCCGCACCCGATTCGTACCGATATGACCATGCCGGAGGTTCAGGAATGATGACGAAGGTGCTTGCCGTCCTGCTGCTGCTTCTTTCCGTGCCCTGCTTCGGCGCCAAGGTAAGCGAACTGCCCAGGTCCGGCATGGTGGGATTGAGCTGGGTGATGAATGTCCCCGCAAAGGAATATGCTGGCCTGTCACTGTACCGAGTCTATCCCGGGAAGATCGGCTGGTTCGGCGAGGTGAAGTTCGGCCGCACGCTCACTTGGCGCACCAGCGACTACTACGAGAACATCTCGATCAGCGAGGCCGAAGGATGGGGCGACCGCCTCCTGAAGAATGACACCGTGTACGACACCTACTCGGCCGGCATCACCTATGTGGTGAACCCGGGCCTCTTCCTGTATTCCGGCGTGGGCTACACCGATTCCCGCAGTTATCGGCAGTACCACGACGACCTCGGAATCCTGGGCGACAACGGCGACTACTGGGTGGACGGAACGAAAGGCGGATCGAGCACAAACGTCCTCGTCGGCGCCATGATCCGCGCGAGTGAACGGACGGTGTTCCACATCGGCTACGACACCTCGCCGAGCGGCCTGAACCTGGGTATCGGCATGGTCGGCGCGTGGCCCTGGTTCTGACCTGGCCGCCCGCCAGACACCCCTGCGACGCGGGCACGATCACGACGGCGACGCCCATCTCCGCGCCCCTGCCGGCCAGGGCGGGCCCGAACGCGTCCGGATCGGGGGGCCTCGTCAGGTGCTGCGGTCGTGGTGGGTGGGGGTGCGGCCTGGGTGCGCTGGGCTCGCCGGGCCGGGTGGTGGTGGCCGGCGGAGCGAGCTGGCGCGGCCGAGGTGGACTGGGTGGGATTTCTTTCGGTATGGTCCAATTCTGCCAACACTGTTGGCAGAATTACAAACGGCTGAAAAGTCGTCGTTTATGCTGCGTTTGGGGGGACTTGCGCCGGCGCAAGTCGCAGGCCCTGGGCTCCTGCTGGGGCCCGTTGTGTTTCGTGGCGGCGCCCGGCAATCTGGACCGGGGGCTGGTCGACCATACAATGCAGTTGTTGTAGACGCCCATAATTTGTAATAAATTACAAATATTGGGAGGCAGCAACATGAAGCCAGACCACTTCCTGGCCACGACCCCGCTCTTCACCCGTGACGAGTTGATCGCCGCGCTCCCCGGACGTGCGCCCGCCACCGTCGATGCCCACCTCGCCCGCTGGGTGCGTCAGGGCCGGTTGCTGCGCGTGAAGAGCGGCCTGTATGTCGGTCGTCCGCCGGGGTCAACGGAGCCTTGGGAGCCAACCCCCGATTACATCGCGCTGGCCGCCCGCATGGCGCCGGACGCGGCCGCCGCTTACCACACGGCGCTCGAGGCGCACGGTTGTGCGCAGAGCTTGTCCGACAAGTTCACGTTCATCACCTGGACGCGCGCCCGTGCCGCCACGTTCCGGGGCCGCCGCCTGTCGCCGGTGCAGCCGCGGTGCGAGTTGCGCGCCCGCCACGCGCAGCAGGCGTGGATCGACGTCCTGGACCGCAATGGACTCGAAGTGCGCGTGACCAGCCTCGAGCGCACGGTGGCCGACGTTCTCGACCGCCCATCGATTGCCGGCGGCCTCGACGAGGTGTGGCGCTCGCTGATGGCCATACCGGCCATCGATCCGGACGCGCTGCTCGCGTACGTCCGCGTCCTCGCCAACCGCACGCTCGCGTCGAGGGTCGGCTTCTTGCTCGACAGCCGCCAGCGCGAACTGGCCGTGCCCGACGCGACCCTGGCCAGCCTGCAGTCGCTGCTGCCGGCCCAGCCGGTGCACCTCGACCGCGCGCGCGGCGGCCGACTCGTCCGCAGGTGGCGGTTGATCGTGCCGGTGGGACTTGCGCCGGCGCAAGTCGACGAACTCACCGATTGACCTGCCGCCAGGCTCGCCGCGTCGCGCCGCAGGCGATCATCACCTGCAACGCCAACGGCCGAACCGGGAGCGAAAGTCATTGCCACCGCAGTTGACACGGCAGCCCAGCCTTGTGTATACTGTGGGCCACTCGGATCCCACGGGACCGGGTGTTTTATCCCCCCGGGGTCTGGCTCAGCCACACGCCGGGGTTTTTCTTTTGGGCCGGCGCTGTGGCTGATCGCGCAGTAGTCTTCATCGATGGCAATAACTGGTATCACGGCGCCAGGCAGCATGGCGTCGCCGATTTGGGTCGGCTCGACTATGCGGCGATTTCGCGCAAGCTCGTCGGGCCGCGGCAGTGGTGCGCCACCAGGTACTATGTGGGCCAGGTCGAGCAACGCGGCGGTCTGGCGCTCTATGCGGCCCAGCGCAGGTTCATTGCCGCTCTCAGGGCGTCGCCGCCGAAGATCAGCGTGCACTTCGGGCGCCTCGAATCACGCCCGGTGACTGACAACGCGGCCAGGGAGCTCAAGGAATACCTCACGACATTGTCCACGCGCATCGACCAGCAGGTTTACCGGGACCTGTATGACATCGCGCGGCGGAACATGCGCGCCACGGCCTATATCGAAAAAGCCGTTGATGTCTTTCTGGCCGTCGACATGGTCGTGATGGCCGAGCGCGACGAATTCGATACCGCGTACCTGCTGTCGGCCGATGGCGACTTCACGCCAGCCGTCGATGCTGTGCGGGCGCATGGCAAGAGGGTCCTGGCGGCCAGTGCGGCGCCCGGTGCGAGGCTCGCGGCTTCCGTGAACACCTTCATCCGGCTTGGGCCGGAGTGGTTCAGTGACTGCTATCGGTAGGACCTGATCGGTTCGGTCAAATATTGTCATCAGTGATGACAAAATTCCAAGGCGCGGAAAATCAACCACTTAGCCGCGATCCGGCAGGACTTGCGCCGGCGCAAGTTTGCTGCGCCGCGGCCTGCGCCTGGGAAGTCCCGTGCTGGCCGCCGCCCTGACGCGCACGCGTGATGCCGCGCATTGGACTGCTCGTGACGAGAGCCCGCCAAACGGAAGTCCAAGTCTTCGCCACGGCGCGTGTCGTCATGTTTTTTGCGATATAGTCCAATTCTATCGACAGTGTCGATAAAATTCGTTTCACGAAAAGCGTGGTGTTTTGCCGGGTCGTCAGATTCTGCCGTCACTGACGGCGAAATTCCAACCGTTGGAAAAGCAATCGGTTACGTCGCAATGAGCTGGACTTGCGCCGGCGCAAGTCGCCCCCGTGCGCCATCTGGCCTGCTGCCTGCCTCATCGCCATCGCGTGGGCGTGTGCGGCCGCCTAATCGGTGCCACCGCGCAGCCCCGACAATTCCATAGGAAGGGTCTTTGATGTATTGTCCAATTCTGCCAACACTGTTGGCAGAATTCCAAGGGGCTGAAACAGAGCCGGTTACGCGGCAGGTGGCCGGACTTGCGCCGGCGCAAGTCGCGCTCTTGACTTCACTGCGATTCCCGTGGAATATACACGGCACTACCCCAGCTCAGGCTTGCGAGCCGGCTGGCCCCCTCCGGGTTGCGACCCGGAGGGTTTCTTTTTGGAGGCTGCCTCGCCCGCACCTCGACAGTTCCCCGCCAGGCACATGAGGGTCGCGTGACGCCGCGTCTTGTTCGTTGCCGGTTGTGCGCGAAGTGAGATTTCTTTCTGTATTGCCCAATTCTCGCGACACTGTCGCGAGAATTTCAAACGCTTGAAAGACAATCGTTTGCGCGGAATCTGGCGGGACTTGCGCCGGCGCAAGTCGCCCCGCGCGCCATGTGGCCCACCACCTGCCTCTTCACCATCGCGCGTGCGTGCGTGGCCGACTCATCGGCGCCGCCGCCCAGCCCAAGCAACTCCACAGGAACGGCTCGTTTGGCGCCCTGCGCGCGGATTATCGACGGCGGCGTCGCAGCCCCGACGTCGCACCGCAGGCGCCCACGCCCGCGACATATCGCGCCGCTTCCGTGAACGCTTGTTGGCACCAGGACCGCGTCGGCACGCCCGACGGAACGGAACGGGAATCATGCCCAGGAAACGAAAGCCCGCAAACGCGGAGATCCCCGCGCGAACCGCCGGTCCATCGGAGAACTACGACCTCTTGGTGACAGGCATATCCGGCCTGCTGGATGAGGCTCGGCGCACAGTTGTGCGTTCGACCAATAGCGTCATCGTGGCTGCGTATTGGGAGATCGGTCGCCGGATTGTCGAACATGAGCAGAGCGGCATTGCGCGTGCCGACTACGGAACGGAGTTGCTGCGGAAGCTGGGAGAGGATCTGGCGCCGCGATACGGTCGCGGTTTTTCCATGCAGGGGCTTTACAAAATGAGAGTATTTTATTCAGATTGGCAGATTTTCCCGACACTGTCGGGAAAATTACAAACGGCTGTGGAAAATACAGTTACGTCGATTTCCTTCCCTCTTTCGTGGTCCCATTATGTTCGCCTGATGGCGGTCAGTGACCGCGCCGCCCGCACCCTCTACGAATCCGAATCCATCCGCTCCGGCTGGTCCGTCCGCCAGCTCGACCGCCAGATCAGCACGCAGTTCTTCGAGCGCGTCTCGGCCGCCTCCAACCCAGAGCGTATGCTCGCCGCCGCGCGCAGGCCCGCGCCCGTCGACCCGGCCGAATTGCAGCACCACATCCGCGACCCCTACCTCCTCGAGTTCCTCGACCTGAAGGACGAGTACAGCGAGTCCGACCTCGAGGACGCCATCGTCCGCCATCTCGAATCGTTTCTGCTCGAACTGGGCGCCGGCTTCACCTTCGTGGCCCGGCAGAAGCGCATCCGCATCGGCGACGAGTGGTATCGCATCGACCTCTTGCTCTACCACCGCGCCCTGCGTTGCCTGGTCGTGGTTGATCTCAAGCTGGGTCGCTTCTCGCACACGGATGCGGGCCAGATGAACCTCTACCTCAACTACGCGCGCGAACACCTCATGGGCCCCGACGAGCACGAACCGGTGGGCTTGATCCTGTGCAGCGCCAAGAACGACGCCGTCGTGCACTACGCGATGGGCGGCATCAACGCGAACGTCTTCGCGTCGCGCTACCTGACCGTGCTGCCGGATACGGAAGCGTTGCGGCAGGAAATCCTCAAGACACAGCGGGCGTTTCGGGGACGGCTGAGGTAGTCACAAATTGCGACTACGGGGCGGGGGACTTGCGCCGGCGCAACTGGCGCAACTCAGCGCTGCTGGCGATCGGCTCGATTCCTGCCTTTCAGCAGCCCGCGAGAAGCTTGCCATGCGCATCCGCTGCACTGGAAAGGTGGTGGATTAACGTTTGCCGTTATTAACGACATGCGTTATCATACACATGATCAAATCGTTCAGAGGTTCCTTGGCCGAAGCTGTGTTCCGGCGCACGGAATGCCGCGCAATGCCTGAGGAGATCCGGCGCGCCGCATATCGCCGGCTCCTGAGCATCGACATCGCGGTTTCGTTGCGGGACCTGGGCTCACCACCGGGGAACCGGTTGGAGAAGCTGTCCGGTGACCGCTCCGGCCGTTACAGCATTCGCATCAATGAGCGCTGGCGCATTTGTTTCGCTTGGTCCGATGGCCATGCCTACGACGTCGAGATTGTCGACTACCACTAGGAGTTGCCCATGTCTGCCAAGGTCATGCCACCGATCCACCCCGGAGAGTTCCTGCTTGAGGAATTCCTCGTTCCGCTTGGCATCAGTCAGTATCGACTGGCCAAGGAGATCAGTGTCCCGCCCCGCCGGATCAACGAGATCGTCCACGGCAAGCGATCGATCAGCGCCGATACGGCCCTTCGTCTGGCGCGATTCTTCGGCACCACCGAGCTCTTCTGGATCAACCTCCAGAACCATTGCGACATTGAACGGGCGCGCGACCAACTGGAAGGCCGCCTCAAGAATGAGGTCTCGGTGTTCACGGGGAAGGAGGCTTGGCTGAACAGGTGATCTTTCCTTGGATCGGGTAGTTCGTATTCAATCCTCTCAACCCTGGGCAGGCGATGTCTGCTCGCGACCTTCATGTCAATTTTCCCACAAGCTGTGGGAAAATTGTCCCGGCCCGGCGCAACTCACCTAACTTGATCGCATACAGGAGATTGGCGATCACGGGAAAGCCGGTCTGCCGCCATGGCCCACCCCGATCCCGGGCGAGGGACACCGCAATCACAAAGTGCGGATTCGATCCGAAGTTGCGGGCCACGGTATGGTCGAGATCGTCGTGGCCATTGCCTGGCTCAGGGATGCAGTCGCCGTGACCATCTATTCCGTCGAGGGGGACTGACGTGGAAAAATGGACGGGTTGTCCCATCTGTGGATCACCGAAGGTGCGGGTCCAACATCCGACGCGGCACGCACTCGACCACTGCGGTCTGACCGGTGTGATCCTCGAAGGCAACGGCGTCGTCCTCACCGATTGCGATGCCTGTGGCGAACAGACGTCGACGATTCGCAACGAGGCGCAGCTTCTCCAGTGCCTCGGCCTGATGATCATCCTGAGCGGCCCTGGCCTGACCGGCGAGGAACTCGGCTACATGCGGAGCCTGTGTGAGATGTCCCAGGAAGACCTCGCCACCGCCATCGGCCGCAGTCGCCGCGAGACCATCGCCGACTGGGAGGCGCGTGGCACACAGCCCGTCTTCCGCGCCCCGTTCGACGAGCTGAACCTGCGCGTCGTGCTGATGTCGCTGTTCCAGAAGAAGGTCGTCGAGTCGAAGTGGTGCTGCCTGGCGCCGCGCCACCTCGACCAGTTCCACGCGGCCCGCCGCGACTTCATCTCGCGCGTCGACCAGATGCTCACCCCGCGCGAGCCTCACGGCCCGCGCAGCCTCAAGCGCATCAAGTCGTCGGGCGAGTGGGCGGCGGTGCGGAAGAGGGCGGCGTAGGGGAGTGCGCCGGACTTGCGCCGGCGCGAGTCGAGCCGCCCGTGACCCGCATCCCCCCTATCCGAACAACATGCTCACATCCTCCCTCGTGAGCGACTTCAGGAATCCCTCCTCGGTGGCGATTACGCTGCGGACCAGCGCCCGCTTCCGTTCCTGCAACTCCAGGATTTTCTCCTCGACCGTCCCGCGCGCGATGATCTTGTAGACGAACACGGGTTTGTCCTGCCCGATGCGGTGCGCGCGGTCGCTGGCCTGCATCTCCACGGCCGGGTTCCACCAGGGATCGAGGTGGATGACGTAGTCGGCGGCCGTCAGGTTCAGCCCGACGCCGCCCGCCTTCAGGCTGATCAGGAAGACCGGGATGGCATCGTTGTTCTGGAACTCGTCGACCGTGGCCTGCCGGTCCCGCGTCTTGCCGTCGAGATAGGTGTAGCTCATCCCGAGGCGGTCCAGTTCGGTCCGGACCAGCTTGAGTGTCTCGACGAACTGCGAGAAAATGAGCGCCTTGTGCCCTTCGGAGTGCAGGGTCTCCAGGATCTCCAGCAGCGCTTCGAACTTGGGCGCTTCGCCCTTGTATGTGCGGTCCATCAGCGCCGGGTGGATCGCGATCTGCCGCAGGCGCAGCAGGCCCTCGAGGATCCGGAACCTGGCGTCGTTCATGCCGCCGCCATCGATCAATCCCATCAGCTCGGCGCGGTAGCGTTCGCGCGTGAGCGCGTAGAGCTTCTTCTGCGCGGTACCCATCTCCGTATAGACGATGCGCTCGGTGCGCGGGGGCAATTCAGGCGCGACCTGCTCCTTGGTGCGGCGCATGATGAAGGGGCGCACCAGCCGGCGCAGCGTGGCGGCGGCCTGCTCGTCGCGGTTGGCCTCGATGGGGTTGGCGAACTCGCGCCGGAAGTATTCCATGCCGCCGAGCATCCCCGGGTTCAGGAACGCGAACTGAGACCACAGTTCGAACGTGCTGTTCTCGACCGGCGTGCCCGTCATCACCAGGCGCTGGTCGCCGCGCAGCAGCCGCGTGGCCTTGGCGCCCTTGGCCAGGGGATTCTTGATGGCCTGCGATTCGTCCAGCACGATGTGGCTGAACGTGTACCCGCGCAGCACCTCGATGTCGCGCAGCATCGTGCCGTAGGTCGTGAGCACGATGTCGCAGCCGTCGAAGGCGGCAACATCCTTCGCGCGCGCGCTGCCTGTATGGTCCAGGAAGCGCAGGCCGGGCGTGAACTTCTGCGATTCGAGCTGCCAGTTCGTGATCAGGCTGCGGGGGACGACCAGCAGCGTCGCGGCCGTGACCGCGGGCTGTTCGTGCCGCGCCTGGAGGTAGGCCAGGACCTGGACGGTCTTGCCCAGGCCCATGTCGTCGGCCAGGATGCCGCCGAAGCCGCACTCGCCCAGGAAATGCAGCCAGTCGTAGCCGTGCTTCTGGTACGGGCGCAACTCGCCGGTGAACGCGTCCGACAGCGGCTGCGGCCTGATCCCCTCGAAATCGCGCAGCCGTTCGCGGCGGCGGGTCAGGTCGGCCGGCAGGCGCAGCGCGGCGTCCTCCTGCAGCAACTGGTCGAGCAGGGGCAGGTGGAAGTCGCGCAACCGCAGACCTGGTCCGGACTCCTCGGCCAGGTCGAGCAGGTGCCTGTATTTCGCCAGCCATTCCTCGGGGATCCGGCCCACCGAGCCGTCGGCCAGCTTCACGTAGTGCTCGCCCCGCTTGAGGGCCTTGCGCACGTCCTGCAGCGAGACCTGCTGGTCGCCGAACTCGACGACGGTCTCGAGGTCGAACCAGTCGAGGCCCGAGGTGATGCTCACGCGCACATTGCCGGTCGCGCGGTTGACGCGGCCGACTTTCAGGTCCTCGGCGCCGTAGATCTCGAAGCCGGCCTGTGTCAGCCGGGGCACGGTGTTCAGGAGGAAGTCCAACGGATGCGTGCGGGCCCGCAGCACGTACGAACCCGACGGCGCCCCGGAGTCGGCGCGCTTGAGGCCGTGGGCGGGATCAGCCAGTACGTTCAGGATCTGTTCCTCGGCCTCGTGCTGCCGGTGGACGCGTACCAGGTCCCAGGAGTCGGGCACACACGCGATGCCGACGGCAAACACGGCCTTGACGTCCGTAAGCACGAAGTTGCCGTAGGCCAAGCGCAGTTCGGCGCGCAGCGAGCGGGCACCATCGTCCTGCAGGTACAACCGTGGCACGGGCGCCACCTTCAGGTCCTGCCAGTGGACGACATCGCCGTGGATCGGCAGCTTCTGGGCGATCAACCCGAAATAGCCCTCACGGAACTCGTCGGTCTGCGCCGCCGGGACGGTGAGAGGAAAGGCGCTCGCGATCGACAGGGTCTGCTCGTCGGCGACCCTCAGGACGCGTTCGCCGTCCAGGATCCAGGTCGGATTCTCCGTGATCGTCTCGAGCGGCGTGGGAAGCCGATGGAAGGCGCCGTTCCGGACGTAGCCCAGGTGCAGCGTCAATTCCTCGTCCGAGGCCTGCAGGTCAACGGTCAGGATGACGGGCTCAGGTTCGATGTTGAGGCGGTATTCGACCCGATCCGAACGGGATTCGGCCAGGAACACGGGAACCCCCGAACGCGCCAGCATCGACAGAAGTCCGGAGAGGTTGGTCGCGCGGCTGCCGTACATCGCCATCGAACCGGCCACGAGGTTCAGGACGCCGGCCGCATCGGGGTCGAG
>CAIOLW010000135.1 GCA_903859215.1 uncultured bacterium
CCTATCGCGACGCGCGCACCACGGTCGTCCTGGCTGCGGGCGAGAGCCGCGAGGTCAGCGTGCACTGCGAATTCGAGCCGGAGCAGTTGGTGGTCGATCCCGATGTGCGCGTGCTGCAGTTGAAGCGGAAGTTGGCGGTGGTTCGGCTTTAGGCAGCCGCAGCGGCGGCGGCGACGCCGGCAGTGGGTGCCCATCTTCGACTGTACGGCAACGCAATCGGCTTGGCCCGGCTCAGCCCGCCGACCGCCTCAGCCATTCCAGGACGTCGCGCCCGTCGCCACTGGGCTCCGGTGTGAGGATGCGGCCGCCGAGGTGCCGCTCGAGCAGTTCAGCCCGTCCCGATTGCCGCAAGTAGTATGGCGCCAAGTCGTCGGCGTACCACCAATCTCCCGTGAAGTCGATGTGATCGGCCCGGCGTTGGGGGTCATCGATCACGATGGTCCGGGCACGCAGCCAAGCCTCGTCCCGGAACGCGCCGCCGCAAAGGCGGAAGAGCACACCCAATGTGTCGTATTCAATCTCCAGCACCTTCATCCCCGAGGCGATCGCCCCGAAATTCCCGACGCAGACAAGGCGTTCAATGCCGGCGTCGCGGATCGCCACTTCGAACGCTCCCGCCCCCAGCGCGGTCTTCACCTCGCCCTCGTCGCCGCGGAGAATGGTGCCGTCGATATCGAAATACAGGATCTTCATGTTCGCTCCGGTGATTCAGCCATTGCGCGGTGCGCACGCGTTCGTCGCTTGCGCCGGCGCAAGTCCGTCCGCGAAGCAAAGGCCCTGCCACCGGGACCAGGTCCAGTTGGTCAGATCACTTCGTCATCGCCCCGAGCGGCAGCACCGTCCGGCCGTAGACTTCATTGAGCACTTGCGCCAGGCCTGTGTAGATCGCCGACAGCCCGCACACGATGCCTTCGCAGCCGGCAAAGCGCAGCACACCGGTGTTGCCCGCCGCATTGCCCCAGGCCAGCAGGAAGAACAGGATCGTCAGCGATCCGAACACCACCTGCAGCGCGCGGTTCAGCCGCAGGGTCCCGATGAACATGACGGCCGTGAAGACGCCCCACGTGGCGAGATATGCCGCCAACGCGGTGCTGCTGGTGGCGGTGACTCCGGGCACCAGCTTCGGCAGCACCACCAGCGCCACGAGCGAGAGCCAGAAGAACCCGTAGGAAATGAAGGCCGTGGTGCCGAAGGTGTTGTTCTTCTTCCACTCCATGATGCCGGCGATGACCTGGGCGGTGCCGCCGTACGCGAGGCCCATCGCAAGGACCATGCTGTTCAACTCGTAGCAACCGGCGTTGTGAAGGTTGAGCAGCACCGTGGTCATCCCGAAGCCGAGCAGGCCCAGCGGGGCGGGATTGGCGGTGGTGTCGCGGATCTCAAGCGCTTGTGTGTCGGGCATGGCGCGCTCCTGTGTTGTCGGCGGGCGGGGTGCGCGGCAACATCAGGCGGCCTTCGGCGGAAGTCAACTCGCGGATGGGCCTGTTCAGTGCGCGGTATGCGACATGAATCAAGATGGTTTTCACACCGAAAGACTGGGCGTAGCAGGAGCCGCCGCCCACTCGCGCCCACTCGCGCCCACTTGCGCCGGCGCAAGTCCCGCGCGCCCCGGCATGGGCGCTCGTGTGGCGCGCGACTGGGCGCGCATCGAAAGGCATTGCCGGGCTCGCTTGCGTCACCTACCGTCGGCGCCTGGTCCCGGACCGGTGAGTTCCCTGGAATGGAGAGATCCGCAATGGTCCACGATCTGCGAGGCAGGGTATTCCTGCTGACCGGCGCCACCGAGGGCATCGGCAAGGCGGCCGCGCTCGACTTCGCGCGCCGCGGCGCCCGGCTGACCATCGTCGGGCGGGACCGCGACAAGACCGGGCGCGTGCTCGCCGAGCTCATGGCCGCCTCCGGGAACGCCGATCTCCGGATGCTCGTCGGCGACCTCTCCCGGCTCGCCGAGGTGCGCGCCGTTGCCGAGGCGTTCCGGGCCCGCCACGAGCGCCTCGACGTGCTCGTCAACAACGTGGGCGCGGTGTTCTCCACGCGCCAGGTGACCGCCGACGGCCTCGAGCTGACCTTCGCGCTCAACCACCTCAGCTACTTCCTGCTGACCTCGCTCATGCGGGACATCCTGGCCCGGTCGCCCGGGTCGCGCGTGGTCAGCACGTCGAGCGGCGCGCACCGGATGGGCAAGCTCGACCTGGGCGATGTCGCCCGCTGCGAGAAGGGCTACTCCGCCTATCGCGCCTACGGCGACTCGAAGCTCGCCAACATCCTGTTCACGCGCGAGCTCGCGCGCCGCCTCGAGGGCACGGACACGACCGCGAACTGCTTCCACCCGGGCTGGGTTTCGACGGGCTTCGGGCTCAACAACCCGGGGTTCGGCCGCCGGTTGCTCAAAGTGGCGGCGCCGATGCTGGCGCGTTCGCCCGAGAAGGGCGCCGAGACGCTGGTCTGGCTGGCGGCGAGCCCCGAGGCGGCCGGCTTCAACGGCGAGTACTTCCACGACCGGAAGGTCTCCCGCCTCTCGTCCCGCGCCAAAGACCCGGCGCTCGCGGCCGGCCTCTGGGCCCTGAGCGAACAGTTGTGCGGGGGATAAGCCGCCGGACCCCGCCCCGCCGCGCACTTCCGGCTTGCGGCTGTTCGCGATTCCGGTCAATCTACGGCGCGATTCGAACTTGCTGATCCGGAACGTGAATGTCCCCGGAGGAACCCCGCCATGGTCGACCGGCCCGGCAGAACCGCTGGCCAGCTGAAACGCTCCGTGGGCTTCTACGGGCTGATGATGGTCTCGCTCGGCTCCATCATCGGGTCCGGCTGGCTGCTGGGCGCGTTGAACGCGGCGCAGCTGGCCGGGCCGGCGTCGGTCCTGTCGTGGATCCTGGCCGCCTGCATGCTGGCGCTGCTCGCCCTCACGTACGCGGAGCTGGGCGCCACGTATCCCGTGGCCGGCGGCTCGGCGCGGTTCGCCTACTACTCGCACGGCCCGATCTCCGGGTTCGCGGCGGGCTGGGCGTCGTGGCTGCAGGCCGTGTTCGTGACCCCCATCGAGGTGCTCGCCGCCGTCACCTACGTCAACAGCGTCAGTTGGGTGAACCTGCACTTCAACATGATCAACAAGGTCGGCGACCACGCCGGCCTGCTGAACGGGCACGGCCTGATGGTGTCCATTGTCCTGATGCTGTTGTTCATGACGATGAACCTGGCGGGCGCGAAGTTCCTGTCCGACAGCAACGTGATCGTCGTCCTCTGGAAGACGGCCGTCCCCGTGCTCGCCATCGTCATCGTCGCCGGCCGGCAGTTCATCCCCGCCAACTTCCACGCCGGCGGCGGCCTCATGCCGTACGGATTCCACGGCGTGTTCGCGGCCCTGAGCGGAGGCGTCGTGTTCGGGCTGCAGGGCTTCGAGCAGGCCGTGCAGCTTGCCGGCGAAGCGCGCGACCCGAAGCGCGACCTGTCGCGGGCGATCCTCACGGCCATGGCGATCGGCGCGGTGCTCTACGCGCTGCTGCAGATCGTGATGGTCGGCGGCCTCGAGCCGCGCGACATCGTTGCGAACTGGTCCCGGCCGCTGGGCACCGATCCGTCCGACTACGGGGCGTGGTACACGCTGGCTCTCGCCGTAGGGGCGGGCTGGCTGGCCAAGGCGCTGATAGTTGACGCCGTGATCTCGCCCGCGGGCACGGGAGTGGTCTACATGGGCGCGACGGCGCGCCTGTCCTACGCCCTCGGCGAGGAGCGCGAGATGCCCAGCGTGCTCGCGACCACCAACAAGCGCGGCGTGCCGGTCGCGTCCATTTTGCTGGCGACGGTCGTCGGCTCGCTGGCGCTCGGGCCCTACAAGAGCTGGAGCTCGCTGGTCAACGTGATCACCGGCGCGACAGCGATCATGTACGCGTTCGCGCCCGTGTCCCTCGCCGCGCTCCACAAGGCCGACGGCGACCGGCCGCGCAACTACCGCGTGCCGCAGCCGACGTTCGTGCTGCCCGCGGCGTTCTGCTCGGCGAACCTCATCATCTACTGGGGTGGCTTCGATTCCATCTGGAAGCTCGCGTGCGCGATGCTGGTCGGCCTCGTCCTGTTCGCTGTGGGCGCGTGGCGTGCCGGCACCGGGGCACGGTCCACGATCCGCAACGCGCTGTGGATCGCGCCCTGGATCGCGGGCCAGGTTGTCATCGGCGCCGTCGGGCGCTATGGCGGCGGCAGGAACATCCTGCCCAACTGGGTGGACATCGCGGTCGTGATCGCGTTCTCGCTGGCCATCTTTTACTGGGCGGTCAGCCTGACGTTGTCGCGTGAAGCCACGGCGGCGGCGGTCGCCAGGGATGCGCATCAGTTGGACGGGATTCGAGGGAAGGCGTGACCTGACCGGCGCCCTCGCCGAGCGTCTCGCCGGTCCAGGTCAACTGCTGTCCGCACGACGGGCAGGGGCCGCTGACGACGACCTGGTTGACGCGCCGGGTTGCAAGATCGAGGACGCACGTTTCGTGGCCGGCCGCGCCGCGGTCCAATCGATCAGGCCCTACTTCTTCATCGCCCCGAGCGGCAGCACCGTCCGGCCGTAGACTTCATTGAGCACCTGCGCCAGGCCGGTGTAGATCGCCGACAGCCCGCACACGATGCCCTCGCACCCGGCGAAGCGCAGCACACCTGTGTTGCCGGCCGCATTGCCCCAGGCCAGCAGGAAGAACAGGATCGTCAGCGAGCCGAACACCACCTGTAGCGCACGATTCAACCGCAGGGTCCCGACGAACATGACCGCCGTGAAGACGCCCCAGATGGCGAGATACGCCGCCAACGCGGTGCTGCTGGTGGCGGTCACGCCGGGGACCAGCTTCGGCAGCACCACCAGCGCCACGAGCGAGAGCCAGAAGAAGCCATAGGAAATGAAGGCGGTGGTGCCGAAGGTGTTGTTCTTCTTCCACTCCATGATGCCGGCGATGACCTGGGCGGTGCCGCCGTAGGCGAGACCCATCGCGAGGACCATGCTGTTCAACTCATAGCAACCGGCGTTGTGGAGGTTGAGCAGCACCGTGGTCATCCCGAAGCCGAGCAGGCCCAGCGGGGCGGGATTGGCGGTGGTGTCGCGGATCTCAAGCGCTTGGGTGTCGGGCATGGTGCGCTCCTGTGTTGTCGGCGGGCGGGGTGCGCGGCAACATCGGGCGGCCTTCGATGGAAGTCAACTGGCGGATGAGCCTGCGCAGTACGCGGGATGCGACATGAATCGAATTGGTTTTCACACCTAAAGACTGGGGATAGCAGGAACAGCCGTCCGTTCGCGCCCACTTGCGCCGGCGCAAGTCCCCCGTGCAAGCAGATGCCCCGCCACCCTCCCGGGCAGCGGGGCTTCCGCGTCTATGCTATGCCGCCCGTCACTTCTTGCAGGACTTGTTCGGCGTCTTCGTGATCCAGTTGTCGATCGGCGCCACCGAGATCATCGGGTGCTCGCCCACGCCGCGCGCGCCGAACGGGCCGTCCAGTTGCGGCGTCTCGACGGCGACGCTCTCGATCACGTCCGGTTGGTCCTGGTCCAGCGCCGGGTGGAAGACCGCCTCGCCATCGCTGCCGGCGCTCGAGGTTGGTGCGAACCACCTCGTGCAGCAGCGTGGCCACCGGGCGTCGCGGCCGGTAGGCGCGCGCGGAGGGGGCTGTCGCCGGCGGTGGACAGGTCGCAGCGGGCACGCGCGCTCCCGAACGCCTTGCGGCGGCGGGAGGTGGTTCGGCTGGCGGGGAGTTGCGCCGGCGCAAGTCGGACGGCCGCGGACAGACAACGCCGCGGCCATCACGTTCCTACTCCCCCTCGTTTCAGCTGCGGTCGCGCGGCGATTGCCATTCGGGAATGGCGCGGCGCATGAACTCATCGAACAGAGGAACGGTGAATGCCGTCTCCCCGTGAGCCGGACTCCAGACCATCCCCTTCTTGATCAAGCCGCTTCGAAGTGGGCCCATGCTTTCGACGGAGCGCCCGAGCGCTTCGGCGATGGCGCCGGATCGATGGGGGCCGCCGCCGAGCTCAGCCATGGCCCGCAAGTAGTCCTGCTCGCGCGGAGTAAGCCGGTCGAAGCGAACGCGGAAGAAGGACTTGTCGAGCGCCCGGGTCGCCGAGTCGCTGGCGGCCGCCACATCTCCCACGGAGATCGGCGATTGCGTGGCGACATTCCAGGTGTGCTTGCCCCACTCCTGCAGGAAATAGGGATACCCTTTCGTGACCAGGGTGATGCGATCCAGGGCGTCGGCACCGATCTCCGCCCCTTCGCCCCGGACGGGCTGCTCGATCGCCTGACGTGCCGCGTCGGCGCCGAGAGGCCCCACGGACGGGAAATCGAACAGCCGCTCGGCATACGATTTCGCCTCTCCCGACAACGCGGCAACCTGAGGCAGGCCGGCGCCGAACATCACGACCGGTAGTCCCTTCTGGGCAATGGCATGGAGCGAGACGATGAGGGCCCTCAAGTCCGCTTCGCAGAGGTACTGGACCTCATCGACCAGGATCGCGACGCTCGAGTCGGCAGCCTTGGCCGCCTGACCAACCGCCAGGATCAATGCAGGGAGATCGACCTCCAGATTTCCGCTGTCGGCCAGCGGCGGTTCGCTGACTCCGATCGTGAACTCCCCGATGGAGACCTTGAACGCACCCGCGAAACCGCGCAGTGCGCCGACAGCGCGCGAGACACTCTCCTTTGCCTTCTCGACCCGATCGAGCCGCATCAGGACGCTCTTGAGCGCGGGCGCAAGATAGGCGGCCAGGCGTTGGCCCTCGGGCGCTTCCAGCATGACGATCTGATACCTGAGGTCCTCGGCCATCTCCCCGATGCGATTGAGCAGCACCGTCTTCCCGACGCCGCGCAGCCCCAGGAGCATCTGGCTCCGTTCGGGGCGACCGGCACGGATCCGGTGCAAAGCGATCCCCGCCGCCTCGAGGATCTCATCGCGGCCGGCGAGTTCCGGCGGCGGGGCGCCGGCTCCGGGGGAGAATGGGTTCCGCAGGGGGTCCATGGCGTCCTGCCTTTCGCGGCCGGATTTGAGACATCTATGTCCGTCTTACCAGTCTATTCTTGGTGGCGTCCACGCAGCGCCGCCGGCACGACCCAAATGTAGCGATCTATCGCGATCTTATTAATCTATCGCCGCTATCCACTCGGGAATCCGGCGGTGCGACCCGCGATGTGACCGCAAGTCAATGCGGAGTAACATTTTATCGAGAACTTGCTCGGCTCCCGCTTGGTCCAACCCAAACCCAGTGATTCCCGTCAGCCCGCCAAACTTCATACGTCTCAGCTGGGACATGCGTTGGGCGGACCAGGGTCAGCGCCCGGCATCGCGCCGCGAAGCCAGCGCCCACTTGCGCCGGCGCAAGTCCCATACGCAAGCAAGAGCCCCGCCACCCTCCAGGGGCAGCGGGGCCTCACCTCTTCGATTCGCCTCAGTTCACTTCTTGCAGGACTTGTTCGGCGTCTTGGTAATCCAGTTGTCGATCGGCGCCGCCTGGTTCATCGCCCGCCAAACATCCTCCGCCCGCATCGGCATGTGCGTCAGCTCGCACCCCACCGCCCGCAGGATCGCATTGCCGATCGCCGGCGCCACCGAGATCATCGGGTGCTCGCCCACGCCGCGCGCGCCGAACGGGCCGTCCAGCTGCGGCGTCTCGACGGCGACGCTCTCGATCACGTCCGGCAGGTCGCGCGCCGTCGGGATCTTGTTGTCGGTGAACGACGGGTTCAGGAGGTGGCCCTGCTCGTCGTAGATGTAGCCCTCGCAGCAGGCGGTGCCCAGGCCCTGCACCATGCCGCCCACGGCCTGGCCGCGCAGGATCTCCGCGTGCACGGCCTTGCCCACGTCGAAGGCCGAGCAGATCTTCAGCACGTGGTACTCGCCGCTCTCGGGGTCCACTTCGACGATGACGCCGTGCGCGCCGAACGTCCAGTCAAGCGCGCAGTTGCCCTGGCCGGTCTCCTTGTCCACACCACAAACAGTTACAAAAAGGCCGCCGCGCCAATGGCATCGAGGCACTCTGCTTCTCGCTCGTCTGTGTCCTGAGTCCGAAGTTCGTGTCCCGA
>CAIOLW010000136.1 GCA_903859215.1 uncultured bacterium
CGTCAGCGGCACGGCAACCAGCCCAACATCGCCCTCGGCCACTTCAAGCGTGTGGGTGACCTCGGTCATCACGAACAACCGCGCCATCGCCTCAGCCACGCTCGCCTACGTTGTTGCAGGCGTCACCTATACCGCCGCCATGCTAGACGATGGACTGCACCAGGACGGTGCTGCCGGCAACGGCGTTTACGGCGGGCAGATTCCCGCCTTCCCGGCGGGAACCACCGTGGCTTATTACGTCTCCGCGCAGGACGACTTCTGCAACACGGCGTCGGACCCCGCGGGCGCGCCCGGCGCGACTTATTCCTACACCGTGCAAGGCGCGGGCTCCAATTCTCCCCCGGTCATCACCGCAGTGACGAATACGGCTGCCTCGAGCGGAAGCCCCGTCTGGGTCACGGCTCACGTTGCCGACGATGCTGGCGTGGCATCCGTTGCGCTCAACTACAGCAGCGGCATCAGCGTCACGGTGAGCAACACCGTCTTCCTGGAGACGATGGCCACCAACTCGCCGAAGCCGTGGACCGGGACGGGCTGCGACAACGCGTGGACGGTCACCGGCAGCTCGTTCGAGCAGCGGGGCGGGGCAAACTACGGCGCCGGCAATACCAATGGCATGGAGTTCAAGGGCGGCACGACGAATCTCGCCGACAGCATGATCACGACCACGCAGGGGATTGATGCGCGAGGTGCAGGCGGCAAGCTGGGCTTCTATATCCAGAGCAGCGGTTTGAGCGGCAGCGGCGGCTGGACCCTGCAGCTCAATCCGGGCAGCGGTTTCACGACGCGGCTGAGCGAGCTGAGCGGCACGAATCACAACTGGCAGGCCTACAGTTACAGCCTGCTGCCGGGCGACCTGGTCAGCAACCTGTTCGTCCGGTTCCAGTTCCAAGGCGGCGTGACAAGCAATCGCGTGGACCTGGACCTGGTTTCCGTGGTGGTGGCCAGCAGCGGGCGCAGTTGGACCAGCACGGCGATGTATGATGACGGCGCGCACGGCGACGGCGCCGCGGGCGATGGCATTTACGGCGGACAGATTCCAGCATATCCGGCGGGCACCACAATGAGCTATTACACAGCCGCCACCGACAGCGGCGGGCTTTCGGCCGCGAACCCCGCGGGCGCGCCTGCCACGCTCTATTCCTACACGGTCAGCAGCAACGCGTTGGATAGCGTCTATTACAACGTCCTGCTCGGGCGCCCCACCGACCGCTCCATAGCGGTGAGTATCGTTTCCAGCAACGACCTGGAGGCCTACATTGCTTATGGCACGCAGGCCGGAGTGTATCCCAGCCAGACCACCACCAATAGCCTCGTGGCCGGGACGCCTGCGGCGATCACGCTCGATTCGCTCACTGCCGGGCAGCAGTATTACTATCGCCTCCACTACCGGCTGCCGGGTGGCGGCACCTTCAGCGCCGGGGCGGACCGTTCCTTCCACACGCAGCGGCCGGCAGGCGATGACTTCACCTTTATCATCGAGGCTGATCCACACTACCTGGACAACGACCCGCCGGTCTGGCAGCGGGCGCTCACCAACATGCTGGCGGACAGCCCCGA
>CAIOLW010000137.1 GCA_903859215.1 uncultured bacterium
CGGGCAGCAGTTCGTCGCTCCGCTCGCGCAGCGGCGCGCCCTCGAGCCCGTAGATGCCGCCGAAGAACTCGACGTTCTCGTCGACGGTCAGGTCGTCGTACAGCGAGAAGCGCTGGCTCATGTAGCCGATGCGGCGCTTCAGCTCGCGCGCGTGGGGACCGACCGCCACCCCGGCCACCGTGGCCTCGCCGCCGCTGGGCGGCAGCAGGCCGCACAGCATGCGGATGGCAGTCGTCTTGCCGGCGCCGTTGGCGCCGAGGAACCCGAAGATCTCGCCCTCGCGCACGTCGAGGTCCAGCGCGTCGACGGCCGTGAAGTCGCCGAACTTCCGCGTCAGCCCGCGGGCATGGACGGCCAGGCCGGCCGTGGGAGAGGATGCGGACAGCGTGAGGCTCACGAGGCCACCTCCGCGTCGGCCCGCGTCATCATCTCGACGAAGACGTCCTCGACGCCGGCGGCCAGCGGCGCCAGCACGGCGCCGGTGCCCGCCAGGGCGCGTGTCGCGGCTTCGGCCTGCGCCTGGTCGTCGTGCACCAGGTGCAGGCGGTCGCCGTAGCGCTGCACGTCCAGGCCGGCGATCGCCGCTGCGCGCAGGCGCCGTGCCGCTTCGGCGGGGTCCAGGCCCGTCACCTCGAGCAGCCGACGCGGGAACGAGGCCGCCACCGCCTGCGGCGCGCCCTGGGCCAGTGCGCGCCCGCCGTGCATCAGCACGATGTCGTCGCAGAGCGCGGCCTCGTCCATGTACGGCGTGCTGACCAGCAGCGCCAGCCCGCGGCTGGCCAGGTCGCGCAGGATGCGCCAGAACTCGCGCCGGCTGACCGGGTCGACGCCGGTGGTCGGTTCGTCGAGGATGAGCACCGCCGGCGTGTGGATGAGCGTGCAGCTGAGCGCCAGCTTCTGCTTCATGCCGCCGGACAGCAGGCCGGCCCGCCGCCCGCGAAATGGTTCGAGCCGGCTGAAGGCCATCAGTTCGGCGTCGCGCTGCCGACGCTCGGCGGCCGGCACGTCGAACAGGTCGGCGAAGAAGCGCAGGTTCTCGGCCACCGTCAGGTCGGGGTACAGGCTGAAGCGTTGCGGCATGTAGCCGAGGTGCCGCTTGACCTCGCGCGAGGCCGTGCCGCAGTCGTGTCCCAGCACGCGCGCCGACCCGCGATCGGCGCGCAGCAGCCCGCACAGCACGCGCATCGCCGTGGTCTTGCCGGCGCCGTCGGGCCCGATCAGCCCGCAGATCGTCCCGGCCGGCACGGACAACGACAGCCCGCGCACCGCGGGCACGTCGCCGTGGCTCTTGAAGAGGCCTTCCAGGACGATGGCGTCGTTCACGGCAGGTCGATCTCCGCCGGCATACCCACGTGCAGCTTCCCGTCGGGGTTGTCCACGCGCAGCTTCACCGCGTAGACCAGCTGCGCGCGGGCATTGCGCGTCTGCACGTTCTTGGGCGTGAACTCCGCCTCGCCGGCGATCCAGCCGACGGTTCCCTTGAGCGGCGCGCCCGGCAGCGCATCGACGCGCACGGGCACTTCCTGGCCCAGGCGCAGGCGTGAGAGGTCGCCGGACTCCAGGTACACGCGCAGCTCGAGGTGGGAGAGGTCGGCCAGTCGCAGCGCCGCGCGGCCCGGCGTCGCCACCTCGCCCGGTTCCAGCGTGCGGGTCAGCACGGTGCCGCCGATCGGCGACAGGACGGCGCTGTCGCGCAGCTGGCGGTCGAAGACGGCCAGGCCGCTCTCGAGGTGGACCAGCTCGGCGTCGATGGCCGCCAGCCGGCCCCGGGCCGCCTCGACGCCCGTGCGCGCGACGTCCCGCTGGGCCGTCAGGTCGTCCACCTGCTGGCCGGTCGCGGTGCCCTGCTCGCGCAGGGTGTTCGTGCGGCCCAGCGTCGTCTCGAGCAGAGCCAACTGACGGCGCGCCCTGGCCAGGTCGGCGTCCGCCACGGCGCGCTGCGCCTGCAGCGTCGCCTGGCCCGCCGCCGCCTGCGCGCGCTGCAGGGCGATCACCTCGGTGTCCAGCACGACCAGCGTATCGCCGACGGCGACGCGCTCGCCTTCCTGGCGCGTGACCGCCAGGACGCGGCCGCCCAGGACGGGGGCGACGTCGACCACCGTTGTCTCGAACGTGCCCGACGGGCCGGGGACGCGGCCGTGGCCGCAGGCCGCCAACCCCAGGAGAAGGACCGGCCCGAGCCCCGCCAGGGCTCTGCGCACCATCATCCGGCACATTTTGGCACTCCTGTCCGGGGACCGCGTGGTCCCGTTCACGTCCGTCGTCATCTCAACGCCCCTGTGTCCAGAGCCATGCCGTCTCGGCCAGCCGCACGCGCGCACGCGCGAGCGCCAGTTCCAGTTCCGCCTGCGTCAGCTCGTCCTGCGCGTCCAGGTACTCGGTCTCGGTGGCCGACTGCTGCGCGTAGCGGCCCTCGACCATCGCCAGCAGCCGCGACTGCAGCCGCGCGCGCTCGTCGGCCCCGGCCTCCTGGTCGCGCGCCGCGGCCAGTGCACTGCCGGTGGTGGCGGCGGCCGTGGCGACGGCCTCGCCCAGGTCGCGCTGCTGCGCCTCCAGCCAGCGGGCGCGGGCCGCGGCCTGGCTCGAGCGGGCCGCGCGCGCGCCGCCGTCCCAGAGCGGCCAGTCGACGCTGACGCCCATGGTCCCGTAGCCCATCCAGTCGTTCGCCAGCAGGTCGACGCCCGGGCGCGCGTAGTGCGCGCGCACGTCGGCCAGCACGCGCGGGCGCAGCCGTCCGCGCGCCGAGGCCGCGAGCTCCACCTGGCGGTCGTGTTCGGCGGCCAGCGCGGCGAGGTCGGCGCGCGGAGTCGTCCCGGCGTCGGCGCCGGCCGGCAGCAGCGTGGCCGCGGCATCGCCCAGGGGGTGCACGGCGGCGCCGGGCTTGCCGACAAGGCGGCCGAGGACCAGGCCGGCCGAGTCGCAGGCCGCGGCCGCCAGGCGTCGCTGCTGCGAGGCCTGGTTCAGGCGGACCTCGGCGCGCAGGCAGGCTTCCTCGGTGGCAGCGCCGGCCTTCCGGGCGTTGGTCACGATCGCGAGGTGGCGGCGCAGGCGGGTCACCGCCAGGTCCGTGGCCTGCAGCTGGTCCCGCCGGGCCAGCGCCACGCAGAAGGCCTGCCGCACGTTGCGCGACAGGTCCAGGCGGGCGCTGCCCTCGCGCAGCGACGCGGCCCGGCTGCCGGCCGCCGCGGCCGCCGCCGCGTGCGACAACTCGCCGCCCGTGTACACCGGCAGCGCCAGGCCGAGGTTGAGGTCGGCCACATGGCCGTCGCCGAACTCCAGCGACAGGGAAGGCAGGCCCGGCCCCATGGTGACCTGCTTCTGCATGTGCTCGGTCGTGTACTGGTAGGCGCCGCCGGCCCCGAGCACCGGCAGCGTGCGCGCCCGGGCCTCGTGCTCGATCGCGGCGGCCTCGTCGATCGCGGCCGTGGCCGCCTGCAGCGCGGGCGCCGTGCCGGCTGCGCGCGCCAGGCAGGCGTCGAGGTCCAGCTTCAACGTGTCGGCCGCGGCCATCTCGTCGGCCGGAGCGGCGCCGGCGCCGGCAACACCGAACGCCAGCGCGCCCAGCACCGCCGCCACAACCGTCAGGCTCTTGATGAACTCACGCATGGGCGCCGTCCTTTGGCGTTTCCCCGGCCAGCAGGCCGTGCCGCAGCAGCAGCCCGAGGCTGTCCCGGTGTTCGCTCCACTGCTTGTCGTCGTCCAGTTCGAATCCCGTGACCTCGCGCGCGATCTGTTCCATGAAGATCAGGCCGTACGCGTTGGCCATCAGGAACAGAAGCACCGAGCGCGGGGGCAGGGGGGCGATGCGCCCGGCCTGCTGCATGTCGACGACCAGGTCGCGCAGGACGCCGCTGACGCCGATCACGCTGTGCTCGCCCAGCGAGCGGATGATGCGCCGGAAGCGGTCCGGCTCGGTGGACACGGCGACGCGGATCAGGTGCATCCGCTGCGGATCGCGGCGGAACGATTCGAGGATGCGCAGCGGGAACTCCGCCAGCACCTGCTCGCCCGCCGCATCCTGGTCCAGCCCGCCGACGACATCGTTCATCAGCTGGTGCACCTGCTGCGTCAGCAGCGCGTCGACCAGGCGGTCCTTGGACCCGAAGTAGTAGTTGATCATGGCGGGGTTGACGCCCGCCAGCTGCGCCACGGCGCGCACGGTGAGCCCGGTGAAGCCGTGCTCGGCGCACAGGTCGCGCGCGGCGGCCAGGATGCGCGCCGGCGGCGAGTCCGGCGCCGGCGGCGCCAGGTCGTCGGGCGCGCCGTCCAAAAGGCGGCGCAGGCGGTCGGCGACCGGCTCGTGGCCGGTCTGATAGGGGGCGGGGATTTCGGTCATGGGACCCGGCTCCTGGTTTGAGGCTGACCCGGGCATCTTAATCAAACATTTGATTTAAACAAATGATTAAATATTGTCAGACAGGTCCGGAAAGATTTGTGACGTGCATAACTGGTTAAAAAATAAATATGTTAGATAACCACGCGCAATTTCAATAAACCTTGTCTTTCCGCGGTCCCCGCAAAGCCCGCCGCCTGCCGATCGCCACGCCGGCGCCCAGCCCGGCCCCGAACACGCCGGCTGTCAGCGCGATCACCTGCACCAGGCGCACGGGGCGCCCCACCATATCCATGGCCGCCGCGGCCGCAATAAGCAGCCCGAGGACGACCTGGACCACCTCGCCATACTGCCTGAAGAACGATCGCATGCCTGCCTCCTCGAGCATCCGGAAAAGAAGCGTCCCGGGACCGCCGTCGGCCCAAGGGCCGGGGCCGTCCCGGGACGCGCGTCATGAAGACCAGGCCACGGCTACGACTGCGCCGCCGCCGCCACGGTCTTCTTCATCCACTCGGTGGTGACGCTCTTGGGACGCTCGATCGGCGTGCCCATCGCGCGGTTGATGATGAGCTGCGACAGCATGCCCATCGCGCGCGACACGGAGAACAGCACCGTGTAGTACGAGAACTCGCGCAGGCCGTAGTGGTACAGCAACGCGCCGCTGGCGGCGTCGACGTTCGGCCAGGGATCCTTGGCCTTGCCCTGCTCGACCAGCACCTGCGGCACGATGTTGAACACCTTGTCGACCAGGCACATCACGGGATCTTCCGGGAAGTGCTTCATGCCGAATTCGCGGAAGGCCGTGAAGCGCGGGTCGGTGATCCGCAGCACGGCGTGGCCGTAACCGGGGATGACCTTGCCGCTGTTGAGCGTGTCCCACGAGTACTTGCGCAGCTGCTCGTCGGTCGGCACACCCTTGAACTTCTTGGTCGTCTCGATGATCCAGCCCAGGCACTCCTGGTTGGCCAGGCCGTGCAGCGGGCCGGCCAGGCCGTTCAGGCCGGCCGACACGGCGTAGTACGGGTCGCTCAGCGCCGAGCCGACGACGTGGCAGGCATGCGCCGACACGTTGCCGCCCTCGTGGTCGCTGTGCAGCACCAGGTACAGGCGCATGCAATCGGCGAACTCGCCGCTCTTGTCGGGGATGCCCAGCATGCGCGCGTAGTTCTCGGCCATCGTCAGGCCCTTTTTCGGGCTGATCCGCGGGCCCTTCTTGAAGCGCATGCGGTAGATGCCGGCGGCGATCGTCGGGATGCGCGCCATCAGGTTCAGGCTGTCCTCGAGCGTCGGCTTCCAGTAGTCGACCTTCGCCATGCCCTTGTCGTACGCCTTGGCGAACTCGCTCTCGCGCTGCATCGCCAGGATCGCCGTGTCGAGCATCGTCATCGGGTGCGAATCCCTGGGCATCGCCTCGAGGACCTTCCACACGTAGGCGGGCACCTTCGCGCGCCCGGCCAGCTCTTCGGTCAGGGCGCGGCGATCCGCGGCCGACGGCAGGTCGCCCGTGCACAGCAGGTAGAACGTGTCCTCGGCCGTCTTGCCGGTGAGGTCCGCGATGGGAATGCCGCGGATGAGCAGGCCCTTGTCGGGCGGGACTTCCGAGGTGTCGCACACCATGCACTTGATGCCGCGCATGCCGCCGTACGCCTGGCCGACGGTGACCGTGTCGATCTTCAGGTTCCCGTGAACCTTGTTGATCTCCTTGATCTCGTCGCGCCAGACGGGAATCTTCTTGGCGAGTGCATTCTGGAGCTTGGCCATCACGCCCTCCTTGCTGGGCTGTGCCGCATCCCTCCGGAGCGGCACACCGGGATTTCGAAGCGGACCGGGCGGACCGGGGGCTGGGCCGCCGGAACCGCAAATTTGGGACTGTATTGCACTTGTTAAAGGCGCAAGATGATCCTGTTGGGAAAATAGCAGCAACCTGCTGGTATTTCAACAACCGCCTCGTGACGCCCTGATTTTTCATGGCATTCGCCCCCCCGGTGATTACCATTGACCGGTCAATTCCCGACCGGGAACCACCTTGGAGGAGTCCCATGAGCGACGACCTGACGCTGTGTGTGGAGATCCTGGAAAAGGCGATCGCCTTCGAGGAAGAGGGCATGGCTTTCTTCCAGGACCGCGCCGAACACGCGCCGACCACGTTCGAGCGCAACCTGTTCAACTCCCTGGCCAAGGACGAGGCCGGCCACAAGGCCCACCTCGTGCGCATGCGCGAGGATTTGCTGCGCGAGCGCAACCTCGACGCGCTGCCGGACGTGGGCGATGACCACATCGCCGACGTGCGCCGCATCTTCGACACCGCCCTGGCCGCGGCCCACGACCCGTACGACTACCTGCCCGAAGAGCTGGAAATCCTCAACGGCGCGATGGAAGTCGAGCGCCGCGGGTTCGCGATGTACGACGGCGCCGCCGCGGCGGTCAAGAACGTGAAGGCGCAGGCCATCTTCACGCACCTGGCGGCCGAGGAGCGCAACCACTATGCGCTGCTGAAGAACACGTACGACTACCTGGCCGACCCCGAGGGCTTCGCCGGCTTCGACGGCAACCCGATGCTGGACGGCGGCTAGCCGCGTGGCTGCGGAGGGCGCCGGTCTGTTCCACGAGGTGCTCGCCCTGTCGCCGATGGCGCAGGGCGGCAACCTCCCGTACCGGCGCCTGTGCCGCTCCTTCGGCGCACAGTTGACCTGCAGCGAGATGGTGCTCGCGCACAAGCTGGTCACCGGCGGCGAGAAGCCGCTTTTGCGCCACCATCCGGACGAGGATGCGTTCGGCGTGCAGCTCGCGGGCAAGCACATCGACGTCATGAGCGAGGCCGCGCGCATGGCCGAAGAGGCCGGCGCGCGGTTCATCGACCTCAATTTCGGCTGTCCCATCGACCTCATCGTCAAGCGCGGCTCCGGCGCCGCGCTGCTGCAGCGTCCCGGCCGCCTGGCCGAGATCGTCGCGGGCGTGCGCGCCGCCGTCGCGGTGCCGGTGTCGGTGAAGCTGCGGCTGGGCTATAACGAGGACAAGCTGAACGTGGTGGACCTCGCGAAGCGCTGCGAGGAGGCCGGCGCCGATGCGCTGGGCATCCACGGCCGCACGCGCGCCCAGCGCTACCGGCAGAGTGCCCGCTGGGAGCTGATCGAGGAATCGGCCGCCGCCGTGAACATCCCCGTGCTGGGCAACGGCGACATCTACACGCCATGGGATGTGCAGCGTCGCCGCGAGCAGACGCGCGTGCGCTCGTTCCTCGTTGCCCGCGGCGCACTGGTCAAGCCGTGGATCTTCCGCGAACTGATCGAGGGCGAGCCTTGGTACCCGACCGCGGCCGAGCGCTTCGCGATCATGCGCCGCTTCGTCGACCTGGCCCTCGAACACTTCGGCGACGACGAGAAGGGCCACGTCCGCGTCGAGCGCTTCTTCCTGTGGCACTGCGGCTTCTGGCACCGCTACCACCCCTGGACGCACGACGACTTCCTGGCCCTCGGCGACGAATCGCTGCTGCAGGCCCGCACCCCGCAGGCGGAGGGCGACGCCGACACGCTGCTGCTCGCAAGCCCCGAAGAGGACGACCACCGGCTGATCTGGCGCCGCGTCCTTGACAGGGACTACCCGGTCGCCTAAGCTGCCGACCGACGCGGCCCCCGGGTCGCGTGACCGAAAAACTCCATGCCAAGGCCTGGGCGCCAGCGGAAGTCCGGTGAGAAACCGGCGCGGCCCCGCCACTGTAAGCGGCGACGAAACCTGCATCAAAGCCACTGGCCGATCACGGCCGGGAAGGCGCAGGCGGTAGGACGACCCGCGAGCCAGGAGACCGGCACCAGGCCTGCCACCAACCTTCGTGGGCGAGGTAGGGCTGTGGCTGTGTCCCCGGGCCGGGTTATTCCGCGCCCGCCTTCGGGCGGCGTGTGCCGGCCGATACGCATCATCCCCCTGATCATCCGCTGCGCCGCCGCGATGCTCGCCTGCGTGTGCCTGCGTGTGCCCGCGGCGTGGGGCGATGCGGACAACGCCATTCCCGCCGGGGAGGTGGTCATTGCCGCCGTCGCCGCGCCCGACGTGGGGGCCGACGCCGCGCTCGGCGAACTGCCGGGCCTTGCCTGGACCGACACGCTGGTGGTGTCGGCGACGCCGCTGGTCTCCATCCCGCTGCCGACGACCGCCGCGGTGGTCACGCGCGTCGACCTGCAGGGCGAACCCGCCGGCCGCGACGTGGCCGAGGTGCTGGCGGCCACTGCCGGCCTGCAGGTCCGGCGCCTGGGCGCGGACGGCGCCTCGGCGATCCCCTCGCTGCGCGGCGGCGCCGCCGCGCAGGTACGCCTGTTCCTGGACGGCATGCCGCTGCCGGACGCGGCCGAGGGCGGCGGCTCGCTCGACCTGGTCCCGGCCGAGCGCCTGGCGGCGGTCGAGATCCACCGCGGCGTGGTGCCGGCGGCCCTCGGCGGCGCCGGCGGCATCGGCGCGATCAACCTGCTGACCAACGCCGCGCCCGCGCATCCGTTCGCGGCGGCAGGCGTCGGCTCGTTCGGCGCGCGGTCGCTGCGCGCGGGCACCGGCTGGCGCAGCGAAAGCGGCCTGGCCTGGGCCGACCTGGCCGTTTACGCCCGCCGTGCCGACAACGACTTCACCTTCCGCGACCACCGCCAGACCTTCCACAACACGAGCGATGACACGCTCGCCGTGCGCGGCAACGCATGGGTGCGCGAGCACGGCGCCTGGCTGGCGGCGACGAAGCTCTCGGGCCGCCTGGTCCTGCGCGCGGGGGCGGGCTGGCTGCGGCGCGATGGCGGCCGCCCGGGCCCGCTCGGCTACCTGACGCCACACGCGAGCGTCCGCCACGAGCGCGCCGACGTGAGGCTTCGCGCCGAGCTCGACGACGGGAAGCTCGCCGCAGACATCGCCGCCGGCCGCAGCGACGACCGCCTGGACGACCAGCTCGGCGAGGTCGCGCTGGGCCGTCGCGGTGTTGGGCGCGCGCTGGCGCACGACCTCGGCGGCCGCCTGGTCTGGTCGCCGCGCCGCGGCCGCGCCGTGGCGCCGTCGCTGGGCGCCAGCTGGCGCCGCCAGTGGGAACGCGACAGCTTCAACGACGTCGCCGAGCCGCAGCGCCGGCGCACGCAGGTCGGCGGCTTCGCCACCGTCGACCTCGCGTGCGGTCGCTGGCGGGCCACGCCGGCCTGGCGCTGGCAGCGCACGCGCGACGACTTCCCGCCCGTGCCGGCCTTCCCGTGGCTGCCCACGCCGCCGGCGGTCGTGAACACGCGCGACGACCGTGCGCCTTCGCTGGGCCTGGTCTGCGAGGCGGTCCCCGGTCGCCTGTTCCTGGAGGCGCACGCCGCGCGCGCCCGCCGCGAGCCGACGTGGGCCGAGCTGTTCGGCGTGCGCGGCTCGCTCGACGGCAACCGCGCACTGAAGCCCGAGGCGATCACCTCGTACGACATCGCCATCGTCTGCCGGCCCGGCGACGCCGGCTTCGAGGCGCGCCTGGCCGTGTTCGACGCGGCGACCGACGACAAGATCATCTTCCTGCAGAACAGCCAGCGCACGAGCAAGGCCGTGAACATCGGCGCCACGCGCACGCGCGGCCTCGAGTGCGAACTGGCCGTGCACGACGGCGGCGCCAATCGACTGTCGGGCAACCTGACCTGGCAGGATGCGCGCGACCGCAGCGGCCTGCCCGCCTGGGACGGCAAGCGCCTGCCGTTCCTGCCGCCGTTCGAGGCGCGGCTCTACGGCGCGACGGCCGTCGCCGGCTGGGAGCCGTGGCTGGAGTGGACCTGCCAGTCCGGCAACCCGCGCGACCGCGCCGACACCGACCTCGACCGCGCGCCCGCCCGCGCGCGCATGGGCGCCGGCCTCTCGCGACGGATGTCCGCCCCCTGGCTGGGCGAAGCCGCCACGGTGCGCGTGAGCGCCGCCGTCGAGAACCTGACCGACAACGACGTCTACGATGTCGAGGGCTTTCCACTGCCGGGGCGCACCTGGCGGCTGTCGGTTGCCCTCGCGGACCTGTAGGAACGGGGACCCGACGCCGACCGAGAAGGCGCCGGCCGCAAAGAGCACAACTGTTAAGGAGACCGTCTTGGCATCCCGACTGCGCACCGCCTCCATCATCCTGCTGTCCGCCCTGTCGGCTGTCGCGGCCCACGCCCAGACGGCCTGGATCCTGACCGGCGACTACTCGCAGTTCGGGCGGCTGCGCGCCTACTCCCAGACGGCGCCGTTCACCGTCAGCGGCGACCTCGCGACGACGCCCGGCGACGCGGTCGGTCGCCTGCACGACGGCCGGCTCTACGTCGTGGGGCGCGGCGGCGCCAGCCTGCTGCAGGTGTACGACCCGCAGGCCGGCATGGCGCTGGTGCGCGAGTTCAGCCTCGGCGCCGGCCGCAACCCGCAGGACATCGCCTTCGACACGCAGGGCCGCGCCTTCGTCAGCTGCTACGACCAGGCGGTGCTGCTGCGCGTGGATGTGAACGCGGGCACGGTCGCGCAGACGTATTCGACTGCGGCCTTCGCCGACGCCGACGGCCTGCCCGAGACGGCGTGGATGCTTGCGCGCGGCGACCGCCTGTTCATCGCCTGCCAGAGGCTCGACCGCGCCAACTGGTACACGCCCACGGGTCCCGGCGCGCTGCTCGTCTTCGACATGGCGACCGGCCAGTGGATCGATGCGAACCCTGCGCTGCCGGGCACCCAGCCGATCACGCTGGCGGGCGGCAACCCCTACACGCGGATCGAGGCCCTCGGCGTCGGCGGCCGCGAGCGCCTGCGCGTCGGCTGCGTGGGCGGCTACGGCGCGCTGGACGGCGGCATCGACGAGATCGATCCCGAAGCCCTCGCCAGCCTGGGCTTCGTCGTCACCGAGGCGCAGCTGGGTGGCGACCTGAGCGCGTTCGTCAGCGCCGGCCCGCAGAACGTGTGGGCGATCGTCGCCGACGTCACGACCTACGACACCAACCTCGTGCGCTGGCAGGGCGGCCCCTCGCACACGACGCCGCGCGCCGGCTCCGGCTTCGTGTTTGCCGACTTGGCGTGGGACGGGGGCTGCCGCGTCTTCCTGGCCGACCGCACGCCCGGCGCCGACGGCCTGCGCGCGTTCGACGCCTGCACCGGCGCGCCGCTGAACGCGACGCCCGTGGCCACCGGCCTGCCGCCGTTCAGTTTCGTCATGGCCGCCGACCCGGTGGCCGCCCCGGCGCCGCCCGCGCCGGTGGCCGCCACGCTGCGCGTCGGGGCCCCGTTCCCGAATCCCTGCAACCCTGCGGCCCGTTTCGACGTCGAAGGGCCGGCCGGGCAGGCCGTGGACGTCACGGTGGTCGACCTGGCCGGCCGGGCGCTCGCGGGCCGGCGCCTGGAACTGGGGGCAGGCGGCAGCGGTGTCTTCACCTTCGACGGGAGGGACGCCCGCGGGCGGGCCCTGCCGGCCGGCGTCTACCGGGTCGTGGTCCGCGGGGCCACCGGGACGGCTGCCCGGAGCGTGACGCTGCTCAAATGAGGCGGCCCCCGATTTCCCCTTTCGCACCCCGGTCCCTTCGGCCAGAATGGACCGGTTGCCCGCAACCCATCGGCTGGTCTGCAACTCATCGAACAGGGAGACCCGGCATGACCCCGATCTACACCCGCGGCGGCGACAGCGGCGAGACCTCGCTGGGCGATGGCGCGCGCGTGCCCAAGTCCGGCGGGCGGGTCGGCGCCTACGGCGCGGTGGACGAACTGAACAGCGTGCTCGGCTGCTGCGTGGCGCACCTGCTGGCCGAGGGCGGCGACGGGCAGGCCGCCCTGGCCGCCGAGCTGACCGCGCTGCAGAGCCGCCTGTTCGACCTGGGCGCCGTGCTGGCCAACCCCCGGAAGTCGGCTGAACTGGCCGCCGAAGGCGCCCCGCAGGACCCGTTCGACGCCGCGCGCCTGGAGGGCCTGATCGACGCCCACGACACCCACCTGCCGCAGCTGCGCAACTTCATCCTGCCGGGCGGCACCCTGGCCGCCGCCAGCCTGCACCTGGCCCGCACCGTGTGCCGCCGCGCCGAGCGCGAGCTGGTGGCCCTGGCCGCCGACGAGACCGTACCGGGCGGGGCCGTGGTCTTCCTCAACCGCCTGGGCGACTACCTGTTCACGGCCGCCCGCGCCGCCAACCGCGTCGCCGGGCTGCCGGACGTGCCCTGGCGGGGCGGGAAGGACGCCTGATTGTTCCTCGCTGCTTTCACCGGCGGGCGGTCGAATAAACGGGTCAACACCGGGGTAACTGGCGCGTCAACCGGCGAACCGGGGCCTGCCGCCAGCGATCCGTGGGAAGAGCAGCGCCGCCGGGACCGCGCCGACATCGAACGCTTCCTCGCGGGCGACACGGACGGATTCGAGCAATTGATGAACCGCAACCGCCAGCCGGCCTACAGCATCGCGCTGGGCCTGACGGGCAACCACGACGACGCAATGGACGCGGTGCAGAAGTCCTTCCTGCGCATCCACCGCTCGCTCGCGAAGTTCCGCCTGGAAGAGCCCTTCTTCCCCTGGATGTACCGCATCGTGCGCAACACGGCGCTCAACCAGCGCCGCGACGAGAAGCGCCACCAGGGCGACCTGCCGCTCGAATGGGTGACGCGCCCGGACGAGGCGCCCGACGCGCTGACGACGACCGAGGCCAACGACCTGCGCGAGCGCCTGGCCGCGGCCATCGCCGAACTGCCGGTCGAGATGCGCGAAGTCTTCGTGATGTACCACTTCCAGGGCCTGAAGTACCGCGAGATCGCCGACGCGATGCGCATCCCCCTGGGCACCGTGATGTCGCGCCTGCACGCGGCGCGCCTGCGGCTGCGCCCGGCGGCCGGACTGGAGGAGGCGCCATGAGCGGGCAGCCCCCCTTCGATCCCGTGCGCGACGCGCCGCTGCTGTCGGCCTACGTCGACGGCGAACTCGAGCCGAACGACATCGCGCGCGTCGAGGCGCACCTCAAGGGCGATGCCGCGGCCCGCGCCGAGGTCGAGCGCCTGCGGGCGTTCAACCGCCTGACGGCGGGGCTGCAACTGCGCGAGGCGCCGGCCGAGGACTGGGAAGCGTTCTGGGAAAGCGCCTACAACCGCGCCGAACGCTCGGTGGGCTGGATCCTCTTCGGCGCCGGCGTGCTGGTGGCGGGCGCCTACGGCCTGTGGCTCGTGGCCGCCGCCGTGTTCGGTTCGACGCTGCCGATCGTGGTCAAGGCCGCGGTCATGGCCGGCGCCACGGGCCTGCTGGTCCTCTTGCTCTCGGTGCTGCGCGAGCGCGTGTTCACGCGGCGGAGAACCCGTTACGACGACATCGTCCGCTAGGAGCCCGACGTGAACGATCCCATCATCGTGACCACGACCGACGAGATCACCGGCAAGCGCATCGTGCGCACCATCGGGCTGGTGCGCGGCAACACCATCCGCGCGCGCCATGTCGGCCGCGACCTGATGGCCTCGCTGCGCAACTTCGTCGGCGGCGAGGTGACCGAGTACACGAAGATGCTTGCCGAGTCGCGCGAGGAGGCGCTCGACCGCATGATCGCCCAGGCCCGCGCCAACGGCGCCAACGCGATCGTCGGCATGCGCTTCACCTCGGCCGAGATCATGGACCGCGCGGCTGAACTGCTGGCCTACGGCACGGCGGTCGTCGTCGAAGACCGCGAGTAGCCGCCGCGGCCGGCTGCTTCCGAAACGCGAAGAGGGCGCTCCGTCGGGAGCGCCCTCTTCGTCTTCACGCACAGTGCGCGCAGGCCTCGCTCAGGCGTCTACCATGCTGATGGCGTCCTCGGGGCAGGCGTCGAGGCAGGCTTCGCAGTCGATGCACTCCTCGGGATTGACCCAGGCCTTGCCGTCGACCATGGAGATGACCTCGGTGGGGCAGCTCTCGACGCAGGCTTCGCACGTGTTGCACAGGTTCTTGTCGACAAATGCGGGCATCGCTTCATCCTCCTGGGGGGACTGTTCCGGTTGCCGCACCCAGGGGGCGGCGGCTGACGGGGGGGAATATGGCCCATTGAGGAAAGCGTGTCAAATCGACCACGATTTTCAATTGGACCGCCAAGTTGTGACCTTGCAAGTGATTATGGAATTCAGCCCCAGACCTGTCGGACATGTTTCCGGGGTCCCGGGCCGCGGTTCGGGCTCAGCGGTCGCGGTCCAGCCCCGGGCCGCCCCGCGCGCCCAGCAGCGGCGGCAGGCAGGCCAACAGCAGCAGGAGGTCGCGCCACAGCAGCCCGATGCCCACGGCATGCCCGCTGTCGGTGTGGAAGCAGCCGCAGCTGATGTCCAGCCCGCGGGAGAGCGCCGAGGCGATCGCCGCCAGGAACACCACCAGCAAACCGGCGCAGATGAGCGCCGCCCCGCGCCGCTGCCAGCCGACGACCAGCGCCAGGCCGACCAGCGCCTCGACCACCGGCAGCAGCATCGCCGAGGCGTGCAGCAGCGCGTAGGGGACCAGCCGGTAGTGGCTGATCGCCGTGGCGAACGCGCCGGGGTGCAGCAGTTTGTCGAGCGAAGCGTAGATGAAGACCCCGCCGACGCCGAGACGGCAGAGCAGCGACAGCCATCGCAGCCAGGGTGCGTGCCTCATGGCGCCACCGCCGGCTGCCGGGGCGAGGTGGGCCCGCCGGCCGCGCGCCAGGCGCCGAGGCCGCCCTTCAGCAGCGAGACCTCGGGATAGCCGCGCGCGATGAGGCGCGAGGCGATGTTGTTGGCCACCGCCAGGCTGCCGTCGCCGAACAGGATCAGCTTGTCCTCGGGGACAAGGGTGTCGAGAAGGGCCAGCATGTCGTCGTCGAACGAACCCGCGCGGATGACGAAGGCGCCGGGGATCGTTTCGACCGTCTCCGGGCCGGCCTCGCGCGTGTCGATGAACAGGTGGACGCCCTCGTCATAGAACCGGCGGGCCTGGGCGGCGTCGAGCAGCGGTGCGGCGTACTCCATCTCGTAGTCGGCGGGATCGGCCTTCAGCGCCAGGCGTGGGCCGACCAGTGCCCAGCGCCCGGCCGTGAGCGCCACGCTGATCGCCAGCAGCAGCAGGGCCTGACGCGCGGCCGTCGCCAGGGTGTTCCCCGGCGACGACTGGGCGGCCTGTGACCACGAACGGCCCATGCGGCTACGGCCGGATCATGTACGAGACCGGCACTTCGATCACCGGAATCGACTTCAGGTTCGTGTACACCTTCAGCGTGCCGGCGATGCGGCCCTGGCCGGCGATGGCGCGCGGGTCCGACTTGTCGATGGGCTTGCCCGTCAGCTTGATGTGGGTCTCCTGCTTCGGGACCGTCTCGACAATCTGGAACTTGATCTCCGGCAGGTCGCACTCCACGCGCAGCACCTTGAAGTCGAGCGGCGGGCTCGAGGCGGCGATCTTGACGTCCTGGTCGAAGGTCGGCTGGTAGCGGAAATTCACGATATCGGGCGTCGGCGACACCTCGAGGGCGACCCACGCCCGGAGCGAGATATCCACCGTCGCGCGCTCCGGCACGTTGGTGGTCACGCGCACCATGTCTTCGTGCTGGCCGGGCTCGAGCTTCGCCGGCCGCGTGATCTCGAGCACGCTCTTGTGCGGGTCGCCGCTGACGTTGTTCGTCACCTTGATGCCGAACAGGCCCTTCTGCGACGCGCTCGCCTGGATCTTCAGGTTCAGGTCCGGGGCGGTGAACGTGACCTCGCGCGTGGCCGTCTCGCCGAACATCGCCTTCGGGAAACCAATGCGCTCGGACACCGGGTCGATCGCCAGGACCGCCCTGACGTCGGCGGTCAGGTTGAACTCGAGCTTGGGATTGTCGGGATCGTTGGACGAGATGTGGACGATCTTGTGCACCTCGCCCGTGAAGCTCTTGCTGTCGAAGTGGATGGTCATGTCGGTCGTCTCGCCGGCCTTCAGTGCCTTGACCTTCAGTTCGGGCACCGTGCAACCGCAGTCGGCGTGCACATCATCGATGATCAGGAGCCCGGCCCCGACGTTGGTGACCTTGACCGTGAAGGAGCGCGTGTCCATCTGCTTCATCTTGCCCAGGTCCATGAACGTGGGATCGAGCTTGATGGACTGGGCCGCGGCGGCGCCTGCGAGCAGCAGGACCGGCAGCAGCACGAGCGTGGGCAACGGGAAACGACGCATGGAACTGACTCTCCACCTGTTGGGGACGTGGCGCGGATCGCAGGATCGGTAAACCCCGCCCGGCGGTGCGGGTTCCGGGGTTTCACGCGTCCCGACAGGATGCCCCCGATCCCCGCCGGTGGCAAGTACCGCGTGGGAATTGGACCGGTGCGCCCCGGGCGGCCGGGGCTTATCATGGACGCCTCAGCCGGGTTGCCTCCGGCCCGGTACGGCGCCGAACGCGCCGATCGGCGGGGCCGGGGACGCAATGGGGGACGGGCGCAGCGGGGAGGGGAGCCGACGTGACCGACGACGAACGCCGCGAACGCCTGCGGGACCTGTCCCGCCGGCTGGCCGCCAGCTACGACGAACTGGGTGGGCTCAGCCGGCTCGGCCGCGAGCGCCTGCCCTCGCCCCGCGACATCTCGGCCCTGGTCGGCGAGCTGGTGGCGCTGGTGTTCCCCGGGTTCCATGGCGCCACGGCGGCCGCGGGCGCGGACCTGGACCGGCTCCCCGGCGAACGCCTCGAGCGCGCCGGCGACGGCCTGGCGGCGGCGCTGGCCGACATCCTGCGGTTCTGCCACCGCCAGGGCAGCCGTTGCGAGGATCTCTGGGCCCCGGTCGGCGGCGCTGCCGGCGACGTGACCGGCGCCGAGGCCGGCGACGACCGCTACCTGGCCGCCGCGCGGCGGCTGACCCTCGACTACCTGGGCGGCCTGCCCGACATCCGGCGCCTGGTGGCCTCCGACGTGCGCGCCGCCTTCGAGGGCGACCCCGCCGCCACCAGCTGGGAAGAGGTCATCCTCTGCTACCCCGGCGTGTACGCCGTGACGGTGCACCGCCTGGCCCATCCGCTGCACGGGCAGGGCCTGCCGCTGCTCCCGCGCATGATGAGCGAGTGGGCGCACAGCCGCACCGGCATCGACATCCACCCGGGGGCAAGCATCGGCGCCTCGTTCTTCATCGACCACGGCACAGGCGTGGTGATCGGCGAGACGACGCGCATCGGCGCGCGCGTGAAGATCTACCAGGGCGTGACGCTCGGCGCGCTCAGCTTCCCGCGCAATCCCGACGGCACGCTGGTCAAGGGCGGGCAGCGCCATCCCACGATCGGCGACGGCGTCACCATTTACGCCAACGCGACCATCCTGGGCGGCGAGACTGTCATCGGCGACGGCGCCGTGATCGGCGGCGGCGCCTGGATCATCGAATCGGTGCCCGCGGGGGCCAAGGTCGTGAAATAGGGCGCAGGGACCCGGCCCCTGCGCCAC
>CAIOLW010000138.1 GCA_903859215.1 uncultured bacterium
GCGGTCCTGGAAGTCGAGGACGGCCAGGCGGCTGGGGGCTGCCGGCTGCGCGAGGGCCGCATTCATGGGGGCGCCAAGCAGCAGGAGAGTGAACAGGATGAGCAGGGTACTTCGGCCAGGTTGCACTTAGTTCACCTCAATGCTGACGATCGTGGTCGATGTTCGAAGTTCTTCCAATATCGAATCGAGCCAGGCATCTCTAACTCGGACAGTCGCTCCATTCGCGCGTCTGTTCCCGGCCTACGTCCGTCTCACTGGAATGAACTGCGAGCGACCCGGAATCCCAAGAAGTAGAGCCCGTTCGCCGGGTTAATCCCGTATCGATTCGCCGCACGACAGCCCCCAGCGTCGACGAACCAACTGCCGCCGCGGGACACCCTAGACGAGCTTGCCGTGGGCCCCTCAGGGTCTCTCTGTGAGTTGGCATTGTAATCGCTATACCCGTCCCAGCACCACTCCCAGACGTTGCCGTGCATGTCGTACAGGCTCCAGGCGTTCGCCGCTTTCGTGCCGACCGGATGCGTTATCTTGCCAGCGTTGACGCCGTACCAAGCCGCCCGCTCCAGATCGGCCTCGCCACGCCCGGTACTGTAGGCCGTCGATGCGCCGGCGCGGCAGGCGTATTCCCATTCGGCCTCCGTCGGCAGACGGTAGCCGGAGGCTGTCGTATCCCACCTCACATCGCGGAAAGTGATCCAGTAGACCGGCTTCAGCCCCTCCTGCGCACTCAACTTGTTGCAGAACCGCACAGCATCAAGCCAGGACACTTGTTCGACGGGCAGGTCGCCCGCCTTGAAGCTGCTCGGGTTGACACCCATGACGTTTTCGTACTGTGCCTGTGTCACCTCAGTATCCGCCAGGTAGAAGCCCCGCGTGATTTCAACCCGGTGTTGCCGTTCGTCCCTGTCTCGCGCTGGCTCCGACAAAGGACTTCCCATCGTGAAACTTCCGGCCGGAATCGCCACCATCTTCATTGCAAACGGCGCCGTCAGACTCTGCTCCCGTTTCACCGCCAAACTCGCCGGCACTTCGGCCATCTGCTCCTCGATGACGACGATCTCGCCCTTCCAGATGCCGGTGTCCGACTCCACCGTCAGCTCATGCCGTCCGCGCAGCAGCGTGATCGGCTCGTACGCTTTGCCCACGACGCGACCATCGCTCTTGACCGTCGCCTCGACAGCGCTCCCCTGCGGATCAGTAGCCACCACCGTGATCCCGCCATTGCGCGGCACGGGGACTACGCGAACCGTCTCGCGCTCCCCGCGATTGATGACAACCCGTTGTCCTTCGTCGTGGTAGTTCTCAGCCGTGACCATGACCTCATGAGGCCCAGGCGAAACTTCGTGCGCAGTCAGCGGGGTGTTGCCGGCCGCCACAGCGTCAATGGTCACCGCCAAACCCGCCGGGTCACTCTCTACGGTGAGCCACCCGAAATCCGGCGTCAGTGCCACAGACACTTTCGGCGCCGCGCCGGCCCTGACCTCGAGCGCCTGCTCGTGCGCCACGTAGTGCACCTTCTTGATGCCCACCCGGTACACGCCGGCGGCCAAGGCCTTCCCGCACGGAGTCTCCCCCACAGGCTGGCCGTCGACTTCGACCATCGCGCCCGACGGGTCCGAGGAGAACGAGACGACAATCTTCGCCACACCGGCGGCCGACCACGCAGTTGCGCCGCCGCCGATCTTGCCTTCCGTTTGGTCGCCCCCGCCGTCAGACCCGCCCCCCCCGCGCAGGGGCGCCAACAGATCCAGCACCTTCGCCTTCAGGTCGCCCTCAACGCCCAGCACGTCCGGCGCCCCGGCGACGACCTGCCCCAGCAGATTCCCGCTGCCGACCTCGTGCAGATTAACCGTCACGCGCACCTGCCCGCCGAACGATGTCACGTCCCCCGTCACGACATAGTCGGCGCCGATCTTGCGACCGGTCTCCACGGCGCAGTCTCCGACGCAGTCGGCCAGGGAGCGGCCCTCC
>CAIOLW010000139.1 GCA_903859215.1 uncultured bacterium
ACCTCGTCCAGCAGCTTCCAGAAGCGGTGGCTGTGGTCGAAGTGGCGCAGGTGGCAGAGCTCGTGGGTGATGATGCTGTCGATGGCCTCGGGCGGCGCCATGATCAGCCGGTAGCAGTACGAGATGGTGCTGCTGGGCGAGCAACTGCCCCAGCGCGTGGTGCGCTCGCCGATGATGATGCGCTTGGGCGCCTTGCCCACGCGCTCGGCCCAGTACTCGGTGCGCGTCACCAGGTGATCGCGGGCCAGGTCGCGCAGGTACTTCTCGACGACCGGAGCCGGGTCCAGGATCCGCTCGGGGGCCATGTGGAACGTGAGGTGGTCGTGGTCGAGCTCGGCGCGGAACCCGCGGGCGCCGGCCGCCAGTGCCTTGAACTTCAGGCGACGCGGCCGCCCCAGTACCAGCAGTTCGGTCCCCGTGGCGTACTCGCGCACCCATGGCCCGTCCCAGCAGTTGTACTCGTCGAGCTTCTTCACCAGCCAGTCGGCGTACAGGTGGACCAGCTCGGGCACGATGTCCTCGTTGGCGCGCCAGGGCACCGAGACGACCAGGCCGTCGCGCTTGCACACTTCGAGGCCGGGCCGCCGCGTGCGCTTGTTGCGTCGCAGGGTGTAGCGCAGCGTGCGGCCGCGCAGCAGGGTGCGCTTGAGCGGGGACGTCGTCACGCGGCGACCGCCTTCTTCGCGTCCAGGCGCTTGGTGACGCCGATGAAGACCAGCATCGCGACCAGCGACGTCAGCCCGACCAGCGCATAGGCGTACCACAGGTAGTGCGCGTGCGCGTACTGCGCCGGCATCGGCCCCTGCCCCGCCAGGGCGGCCGTATGCTGCTGCTGGACGACCTCGGGCAGCGAGTGCGGCTCGGGACAGTACCGCGTCAGCAGCTCGCCCGAGAACCAGCCGCCCATCACCGAGGCGAAGAACGAGTTCAGGTGCGCGAACCCGAGGAACGTGCCCTCCTTGCCCTTGGGCGCCTGCAGCGAGGCGAACTCCAGCCACTTCGGGCTCAGGAAGCACTCGGCGACGCCCTGGATGGCGATGCCGATGATCATCATCAGCGTGATCGGGTGCAGCACCATGCCGAGCAGCTTCACGTTGCCGTGGAAGAACGACGACATGGCCATGGCCAGCGCCGAGAACGGGATCAGCACCATCGCCACCAGGATCGCGTTCTGCGGCTTCCAGGGGCGGATGAACTGCGTCACGGCCACGACCAGCAGGACGACCACCAGCGGGTTGATGTTGGCGTACCACTCGGGCTTGTAGGCCTCGCCGGCCATGCGCAGCACGAAGTCGGGCATCGACAGGTAGAGCTGCTGCTGGATGGCCCAGAAGCCGGCGGTGATGAGGATCAGCGCCAGGAACCGCAGGTTGCTCAGGGCGAGCCACATGCCGCGCATCGCCTCGCCCATCGAGCGCGTCTGCGCCGCCGCCGAGCCCGTGGGCCGGTACGTCAACGCGACGAGGATGAGCGCCACGAACGCCGCCCCGGCCGAGAACCAGGGCACCGTCTCGACGCCCATCTGGATGCGCATCGGCGCCACGATGGTCTTGCCGGTGAACGAGCCGATGTTCACGACCATGTAGAAGATGCTGAACGCGCGGGCGCGGTTCGTCTCGTCGGACGACTTGCTGACCGTGCCGGTGATGACCGGCTTGACGAAGGCGCCGCCCAGGACGATGAGCACCAGGCCCACGATCACCAACCCGAGCGTGTGGAACGCCCCGAGCACCGAATAGCCGATCGTCAGCAGCCCGAACGCCAGCAGCAGCGCGCCGCGAAAGCCCATGCGATCGGCCACGGCGCCGGTCAGGAACGGCATCAGGTAGATCCAGCCGCCGAACATGCCGGCGATGACGCCGGCCTGCACGTCGCCCAGCCCGACGGCGCGGATCAGGTACGTACGCAGGGCGATGAAGGTGCCGTAGTAGGCGGCGCGTTCGCACAGTTCGGCGGCGTTGCCCGTCCAGAACATGCGGGGGAAGCGCCAGGACAGGGCGCCTGAGTTCATGGGTGTCTCCCGATCGGGGGGGTTGCGGCCGCCGGATGCGATTCGGGGTATCTTAGCCGCAGCCGGAGCGGGTGTCAGCGCCCAGTTTCACGCAAAGCCCGCCGTCATGATCCGCCGTATCCCGGAGTGATGTAACCTCCTTTTCCTGTTGAGATTATGCGCCGCGACCCCTAGTATCCAGGCACGGACATCAGGTAGGATCGCCAGGAACCAAACCACCCAGCACGAGGAGATGCGTCATGCTGAAGGAATTCCGCGATTTCGCGATGAAGGGCAATGTCGTCGACATGGCCGTCGGTATCATCATCGGCGCCGCGTTCGGGACGATCGTCGCTTCGCTGGTGGCCGACATCATCATGCCGCCGATCGGCATGATGCTGGGCGGCGTCGACTTCACGAACATCTTCGTGGCCCTGAAGGACGGCGCCACCGCCGGCCCGTACAAGACCCTGGCCGAGGCCCAGGCCGCGGGCGCCGTGACGATGAACATCGGCATGTTCCTGAACAAGGTGTTCAGCTTCATCATCGTCGCCTTCTCGGTGTTCATGCTGGTCAAGGCGATGAACAAGGCCAAGCGCGCCGAGCCCGCGCCGGCCACGGCTGCGCCGACGACGAAGGAGTGCCCGCTGTGCCTGTCGGCGATCCCGCTGAAGGCCCGTCGTTGTGCGCATTGCGCCAGCGACCTGCCCCAGTGATCCCTGTGACGGGATGCCGCTGACATGTTCGGCTTCGGTCGCGGGAAGCGCCGTCGCGCGCTGCTCGAAACACCCCTGCCGGACGCGCAGCGCGCCGCGATGCGCCGCGTCGCGCCCCTGGTGACCCGCCTGCCGGCCGCACTGGCGGCCCGGCACGAGGGCATCGTGCAGGTGCTGCTGGACGAGAAGCGCTTCGAGGGCGCCGGCGGGTTCGAAGTGACCGAGGACATGCGCCTGGCCATCGCCGGCCAGGCCGCGCTGCTGCAGTTGCGGGCCGGGGCCGACTACTACCCCGGCCTGCACTCCATCGTGGTGTACCCCGAGGCATTCGTCGTCGCGCACGAACAGCCGGACGACGACGGCCTGGTCCACGTCGACGAGGGCGAGCTGTCGGGCGAGAGCTGGCAGCAGGGTGCCGTGGTGCTGGCCTGGGACGACGTGCGCCGCGAGTCGAAGCGGCGCAGCGGCTACAACGTCGTCCTGCACGAATTCGCCCACCAGCTGGACGACCAGAACGGCGAGGCCGACGGCACGCCCGCGCTGCGCGACCGCGAACTGGCCGCGCGCTGGCGCGAAGCCTTCCAGGGCGCGTTCGAGGAACACGCGCGCCGCCTGAAGCGGCGGCGTGAAGTGCTGTTCGACGAGGATGCGGCCGAGAACCCGGCCGAGTTCTTCGCGACGGCGGTGGAGTTGTTCTTCGAGTTCCCCGTCGACCTCAGGCGGGAGTTCAGGGGCGTGTACGACGTGCTGGCGGCGTGGCTGGAACTGGACCCGGCGGCGGGCCTGGGCTGAAGCCGCCTCCCCCCTACCTTCCGAAGCCCACGACTTGCGCCGGCGCAAGTCGCGGACGGAACGCGAAGCGACCACGCCCTGGCAGACATGGTCGCTTCCTTCCGGACATGGGCAGAAGACGCCGCCGCTATTGGTACAGCGCCTGCACCGCTCCCCACGTCGTCCGCTCCGTCGGCGTCACGACCTGGTTGGGCGCACGGTGGTACGAGAACGCGCCGCCGCTGAGGGCCTGCCAGGAATCGAAGACGATGTCGATGTAGATGTCGTCGGCGACCAGGTGCACGCAGGCGGGAATCCCCACCGTCGACGGCGGCCCTCCGTTGGCCGTCACCCAGGTGTCCCAGTCCGTGAACGTCAGGCTGCCGTAGTTGGCGGCATCGCCGCTCGCCCACTCCGTCCCCGCCGGGCTCAGGTAGTGGGTGAAGACGGCCTCCGAGGCGGCATTGAACAGGCCGGCGGCCGACGCGCGCGTGATCCAGACGCTTGCCGTGATGCGATCCTGGTTCGCGGCTCGCGTCGGGTCCGCGTTCGAGGCCTTGCTGAAGGCGAAAGTGCGGCCGGACCAGACCTGCGTGGCCTGCGCCGTTGTGGCCACAGCGAGCGCCGCGACGGCGGCGAGGGCGAGCGTGTATGTGTGAATCGTGCGACTAAGTTGCATGGTCATCCCCCAGTTCCAACGAGTCACGGGCGACCGTGGTGGCGGCCCGGTAGTTCGTCACGATACGGATCACGAGAATAAAAGTCGATATCATTACTCCGATTTTCACCCGTGTTTGCCCAACAATTGAAAATCAATTAACTTTTTGTCACTGAACAAGTTACATCAACAGTAAGCCGCGGCGCCGGAAGCCCTCCCGCCGCGGGGACTTGCGCCGGCGCCAGTGATCGCCGACCGCAAACACAGCGGCCCGCCTCCCCACCGGAGACGGGCCGCAGGTTTCCATCAACAGGCGGGCGGGTTACTGCCGCGCCGCGTGCTCCGCCGCCGTCAGCACCTTCACGGCCTCGAGCCCCGCCGCCTGCAGCCGCGCGTTCAGCGCCGCCAGGCGGGCACCCGTCTGCGCCGTGAACTCACCGTTGGCGCGGTCCAGTTCGCCGGTCAGCGCCGCCTGCCGGTCGGTCTGGGTCTTCGTCGGCGGGCCGCCGAAGCCGGCCACGCCCGCGTAGAGACTGATGACCTTCTCGCGCAGGGCCTTGCGGCCGCTGATGCCCTGGACCTCTTCCTCGACCATGACGCGGTCCTGCAGCGCCTTCAACTCGCCGGCCAGGGCGCGCAGGTCGGTCTTCAGCGCGGCATCGGCCTTCGCGTCGTCCGCGCGCGCCTCGACCGCCACGCGCGTCTCCTTCACCGCGTCGCAGACGTAGGCCATGCGCGCGAGCATGTCGTACAGCGCGCGCACCGCCTTCTGCTGCGCGGCGCGGGCCACCGGCGGGTGCGGGTAGTCCGGGTCGTAGCCGACGTCGACGGTGCC
>CAIOLW010000140.1 GCA_903859215.1 uncultured bacterium
AGGCAACGCACGCGCAGAACCAGTCGCGCTACGTGGCGCTGCTGATTAATGCGATCGCCGTGGGCGGCGGCCTGGCCCTGCTGGCGGCGGCGCTGCGCGATGCACAGGAACGCTTCCTGTCGACGCTGGGTCTGGCCGCGATCCTGTTCGCCACGCCGGTGTACCTGGTGTGGGCGGCGCTGTGCTTCGAGATCCATCGCGTGCTGGCCGCGGTCGGGCCTGGCGGCGCTGTCCCGGCGTGGCTGAACGCGCTGAACGACCTGTCGGATGTGCTGCTGTTCTTTGGCGGCGCCCTGACCTATGCGGCGACTGCGGCGCTGGCGGCCGCGGCCGGGCGCGCGAAGTGGCTGGGTCGCCGCACGGCCCGGGCATACGTGATCGCCGGCGCCGTGGCGCTGCTCTGCCTGGCCCTGCGGGGACTGCGCTTCCCCGACCCGGCCGAGGTGTTCAAGCATGCGTACGCGATTCCCGGCTTCGTGGCGGGGATCCCGGCCGTGCCGTGGATCATGCCGTGCCTGATCGGCGTGTCGCTGCTGCGGCGCGCCGGGGAAGGGCGGCAGAAGTGAAGCAACAGCGATTCCTGCTGGCCGCCGGCGCGCTGATGGTGCTGCTGGGCCTGGCCCGCGGCGCCGGTGGCGTGGTGCTGATGACCGGCGGCGGCGCAGCCGACCCGAAGATCCAGGCCGGCAAGGCGGCCGTCGTGTCTGCCGGCGCCTCGCTGCTGCTGCTCGGCCTGCTGCTGGTGGTGGCGGGCGTGGGCGTGATGATGAGACGCCGCACCGCGTGGGTGCTGGGCGCGCTGGCCACCATCGCGTTCGTCATGGGCGGCGCGGTCAACGGGACCGTGCTGTACGGCAAGCCGGCGCCCATGGGCACGGCGATCAACGTGGTGGCTGCAGCGGCCATCATCGCCTGCCTGTTGGCGGGCCGGGGCGCGCTCGGCGCCGGAACGACACGCAAATAGCTCAGGGAAAGGCCGGCAACAGAATGCCAGCGGCAACCAGACCACGATCGCACCACGGCCGCAAGCGCCTGGCCGGCAACGCCGCGCTCTACGCCCTGCTGGTCGTGGGCGCCCTGGCCACGCTGATCCCGCTGGGCTGGATGGTCGCCGCCAGTTTCATGGTGCCGGGCGAGGCGAACTCGCTGCCGCCGCGCCTGCTGCCGGCGCATCCGACGCTGCAGAACTACGTGGTGATGTTCACGCGCCTCGACCTGCTGAAGCACTTCCTGAACAGCGCCATCGTCACCACGCTGGCCACGCTGCTGAGCGTGCTGGTCAACTCGCTGGCCGGTTACGCGTTCGCCAAGCTGCCCTTCCCGGGAAGAGAGAAGATGTTCAAGGGCCTGGCCGCCGCGCTGGTTGTGCCGGCGCAAGTGGGGATGCTGCCGCTGTTCCTGCTCTTGAGGCAGATGGGCCTGGTCAACACCTACGCCGGCGTGCTGGTGCCGTACCTGGCGAGCATCTTCGGCATCTTCATGATCCGGCAGTACGCGCTGAGTGTGCCGGACGACCTGCTCGATGCCGCGCGCGTCGAGGGCGCCGGCGAGTGGACCGTGTTCCGGCTGGTGGCGCTGCCGGTGATCAAGCC
>CAIOLW010000141.1 GCA_903859215.1 uncultured bacterium
CGCCACGAAGCCGGGAATCGCGTACGCATGCTTGAACACCTCGGCCGGGTCGGGGAAGCGCAGTCCCCGCAGGGCCAGGCAGAGCAGCGCCACGGCGCCGGCGATCACGTATGCCCGGGCCGTGCGGCGACCCAGCCACTGCGCGCGCCCGGCCGCGGCCGCCAGCGCCGCGGTGGCCGCGTAGGTCAGCGCGCCGCCGAAGAACAGCAGCACATCGGACAGGTCGTTCAGCGCGTTCAGCCACGCCGGGACAGCGCCGCCAGGCCCGACCGCGGCCAGCACGCGATGGATCTCGAAGCACAGCGCCGCCCACATCAGGTACACCGGCGTGGCGAACAGGATCGCGGCCAGGCCCAGCGTCGACAGGAAGCGTTCCTGTGCATCGCGCAGCGCCGCCGCCAGCAGGGCCAGGCCGCCGCCTACCGCAATCGCATTCACCAGCAGCGCCACATAGCGCGACTGGTTCTGCGCGTGCGTCGCCTGGTCGGGCCTTCCGTAGCCGGCCAGCAGCGCGAAGGCCGCGAACGGCAGGATCAGCAGGCAACCGGCGGTGGCCAGTCTTTGCTGGTCGGCGTCGGCGCTTTTCAGGGCGCGCGCCCCCGTCTTCCAGGCCGCCAGCGCGATGGCCGCGGGCAGGGCGACGGCGATCGCGATGCGCAGCCCCGCGGCGTACTCCGCCCTGGCGCCGAACAGCACCGTGGCCAGCGCCAGACCGGCGTACAGGCTGAATCGGCTGGCGTTGCCCGTTGTCACACCTCGCTCCTTTTGGCCGCCCGCATCTGCGCCAGCGTGCCGACCAGCGTCACCAGCAGCAGCAGCACCGCCACCGCGGATGACGTCCCCATCCGCCACCAGCGGAAGCCCTCTTCATACATGTAGAGCACCAGCGTGCGCGTGGCGCCCAGCGGCCCGCCCTGCGTCATCACGTACGGCTCGGCAAACACCTGGAAGAACCCGATCATCGTCGTCACCGATACGAACAGGAACGTGGGCGCCAGGCCGGGCAGCGTCACATGACGGAATCTTTTCAGCGGGCCGGCGCCGTCCAGGGCCGCGGCCTCGTAGAGGTCCTGCGGGATCACCTGCAGGCCCGCCACGAAGATCAGCATGTTGTAGCCGAAGTTCTTCCACACGGCGAGGAAGATGATGGCCGGCATCGCCCAGTGCGGGTTGCCCAGCCAGTCGATGGGCGCGATGTGCAGCAGCCCCAGCAGGTAGTTCAGCAGGCCGTACTTGGGGTGGTACAGGTAGCGCCACACGATGGCGACCGAGACCAGCGTCGTGACGACCGGCGCGAAGTAGATGGTGCGGAAGAGGCCCCGCAGCCTGATCGTCTTGGAGTTGAGCAGGAGCGCGGCTCCCAGCGACACGGCTAGCGACAGGGGCCCGCCGATGATGACGAACGTCAGCGTGTTGCGGGCGGCCTGCCAGAACGTCGGGTCTTTCAGGAGGTGCGCGTAGTTATTGAGCCCGACGAACCTGGCCGTCTTCGGGCTGCCGATGGCATAGACATCGAAGTCGGTCAGGCTCAGCAACAGGCCGGCGCCGACCGGGATGACGAAGAACATGAAGATGAGGATCATCGCCGGGGCCAGGAAGCACCAGGCGGCGCGGGCCTTGCGGCGTTCGAGGGAGTTGGTGCTCATGGGCGGGGCCCCGCTGTGCTAACGGGAGCGGCGGCGGCACAGTTCGAAGGCGAGATGGTTGACTTATCAACTTTATGAGGGGCGCCAATCGGCCATTGGAGGCTGTTTGCGAGGGGTGAATTAGTTGATAGGTCAACCATCTCACGCAACGACTCTACGCGCACGCCGGGGCCAGGCGATTCGGCGATAACCATTTGGGCACCGGCCACCACTGGCGCCGGCGCAACTGCAGAACCGCTCAGAGAAACCTCTGCCGCCGCCTTGCCCAACGGGCCCTTTTCCAGAAGCCCCTTCTCCAGCATCCACTTGCGCTTCACCAGCATGCGGTCGACATCCTCGTCCAGGGCGGCCAGCGCCTGCGCCGCCGTGTGCGAGCCGCGCACGGCCTGCTCGGCGGCCACCCAGACGCGGTTGGCGATCTGCTCCCATTCGGGGATCTTCGGGGTGGCCACCACGCGCTCGAGCTGCTGCTTGAAGGCCAGGGTGCGCGGGTCGGTCACGAAGGCGCTGTCGCCCCACACCTCGCGGTGCGCGGGCAGGTTGCCGGTCAGTTCGAAGAAGCGGCGCTGCTGCGCCGGGGCGCTCAGGTACTCGACCAGTTCCCAGGCGCGATCCTGGTGTTTCGAGCCCGAGAACACGACCAGACTGGCGCCGCCGGCCAGCGAGACGCCCGGCAGCGACGAACCAGCAGAGCCATCCGGGCCCGGCAACGGTGCCGTCGCCCAGGCATCCTGCAGTTCGGCGGGCAGGCGGCGGCGGAACTCGCCCAGGTTCCACGGCCCGCTGATGTACATGGCGAACGTGCCGCGCGCGAACTCCTGGTAGAGGTTCGCCACCTCGTTGTTCGCTACCGGCGGGGCCAGGCCGTCGCGATACAAACCGAGGTAGAAGTCGAAGGCGCGGGCGAAGTCGGGCGAGGCGAAGGCGCCGCGAGTCTCGTGCTCGCCCAGCAGCGGCGAGCCGGCCTGCAGACCCAAAATCACCGGCTGCGTCCACTCGTTCAGCGGCAGCAGGATGCCGTAGTGGCCCGCGCCGCCGCGCGCCACCACGGCGGCCAGTGCGCCGCGCCAGGCGGTCCAGGTGGTGGGCATGGTGTCGTAGCCGGCGGCGGCCAGCAGGTCGCGGCGGTAGAAGATGACGCGCGTGTCGACGTACCACGGCACGCCGTACAGCGTGCCGTCGATCACGTTCGTGTCCCAGATGCCGGGGAAGTGGTCGCTGCGGTGAACGACCGACGAAGCAGCCACGCGCGCATCCAAAGGCGCCAGCGCGTTCAAAGCCGCGAACTCGGGCACCCACGTGTTGCCCAGTTGCGCCAGGTCGGGCGTGGCGCGGCCGACGTGGGCGGTCAGCAGCTTCTCGTGGGCGGCGCTCCAGGGGATCTGTTGCACCTTCACCGAGACGTCGGGGCGGGCGGCGTCCCAGGCGGCGATCAGCTCGCCGACCACTTCGCCTTCGCGGCCCATCCCCCAGAAGGTCAGCTCGGTGACGTTGGAAGGTTTGCGCGCGCACCCGGCCAGTGCGGCCAGCGTCGCCGCGCCCAGCAGCGCGGCCTGTGCGGATCGTCGTGGGCGGGGAGCCCTCACGGTGTCGCCGGCGCGGCATCGAGCCAGCCGCCGGCGAACCCGGCGCGACGCAATCCACGCACGATGTGCGGGTTGCGCTGCAGCGTCTTCCAGATGAGGCCCGTGCGCCAGTTCTCGATCATCGCCACGATCGGTCCCTGGTCGATGCCCAGGTAGTCGACGTCGTACCAGCCGTGCTCGGGGTCGACCCAGCCGTGCTGCACCTTCGTGGCCAGGCGGAACGTGGGGTTCAGCGCGTCGACGAAGCCGTACTGGCGGTACAAGCGGTCGCCGTGGTCGGCCTTCATCGCCAGCAAGGTCGGCACCACCAGTTCGGGCGCGAAGGCGACGGAACCGGCGGCAGCGGCCGGGCAGATGGTGCCGTCGTCGTTGATCTCGGTGAACGAGGCGCCGCGGGCCCAGTACGTTTCGAAGCGGCGCTGGCGGCCGTCGATGGTGAACGAGTCGCCCACCGGGCCGTCGCACGCGGTCAGGCCCCACAGGCGGGGACCGTAGCCGCGCCAGCCGCCGGGGTTCTGCAAGGCGTAGGCATGTTGAGAGAGCGTGGCGCGGCGCGAGTTCTCGAAATAGTCGAGGCCCTTCTCGCGACCGAAAGCATCGCGCACGCCGCGCAGGTCCAGCCACACCTGCGAGAACTGGTGGCCGAACAGCGGCGCGAAGCCCAGGTGCTCCTGCCCGCCGAAGGTGCCCCAGCGGTAGCCGCGGCAGAACGAGGACCAGGCGTCGTCGGCCACAGGGTGCGTCGTCGAGCCGAGCGCGATGATATAGAGGATGCCCGCCTCGTTGTAGCCGCCCCAGTCGTAGGGCAGCGGGCCGTTCTCGGGCGACCAGCCGTGGCCGATCATCGGTGGGCGCGGGCTGGCCCACGTCCAGTCGGCGGCGGCGTAGAGCGTCTCGGCGGTAGTGCGGATGCTGTCCTCGACGGCGCCCGGCCCGTCGAAATAGGTCTGGCAGAACAGGGCGCCGGCCAGCAGCAGGGCCGTGTCGACGGTCGACAGCTCGACGTCCCGGAACCGCGCGCCGGTCTGCATATCCACGAAGTGGTAATAAAAACCGTGGTAACCAGCTGCGCCGGAAGGAGTTGTGTCCTGCCTGGCATCCCGGAAGAAGGCCAGGGTCTTGAGAACCCTGCGGGCGGCCTGCTCGCGGGTGACCCAGCCGTGTTCGGCGCCGATCGGGTAACTCGTTAGGGCAAAACCGGTTGCGGCGATGCTGGCGAA
>CAIOLW010000142.1 GCA_903859215.1 uncultured bacterium
CGGGCACCGCCGCCACCCGGGGGCCGCTGTCCCCTGCCGGGCCCTCGACCGTCAGTCGCAGGGCGCGGATCGGTCCCCAGGCTGCCAGGTCTTGCGGCCCGAGGTCCAGGAACCACGCCTGGCCTTCGGCGCGCAGCGCTCCGCTCGCGGACTGCCCCCCGGACACCAGCGATCGCCAGCCGTCGTCCCCGCGCGCGGCCAGTTCCCACGGCCCGCTCGTGCCCGGCTCGATCCGCACCGCGAGCGCGCCGTCGGGGCGGCAATCGAGCGCCAGCCCTCCCGGCTCGACCGCCACGTTGGTCGGGTCGACGTTGCGGTGGACCACGCCCAGCCGCAGGGCGCCGTCGAGCGCGACGAGGTCCTGCACGCCGTCGCGGTCGACATCGACGATATCGAAAGCCTGCACATCGGGCGTGCCGGGCAACGACAGGCTGAACAGCTGGTTCCACGGGATGACGCTCAGGTAGATGTCCAGCCGATCCTGGTCACGCAGGTTGACCACGACGTCGCCGCTGCCGTCCTGGTCGAGGTCGGCGATGCTCACGCCGAAGGGCTCGCTCTCGAGCATCGTCGAGCCGGTGCGCCGCACCAGCGCGCCCGCGCCCGCGTTCTCGTAGGCCAGGAGCGAATGGTCGATGCGGCACCCGACCACCACGTCCAGGTCGCCGTCGCCGTCGAGGTCGCCGGTCGCCAGCAGCGCCGCTCCCGTCCCCGCGTGCAGCCACAGGCCGGGACCGAAACTGCGACCACCCTGGTTCACGCGCCACCACACGCGGCTCGAGCCGTCCACGCCCACGATGTCGAGCAGGCCGTCGGCGTTCAGGTCGATGAGCGCCGCGCGCAGGGTCCCGATGTCGTACGTCAGCGTCACCGGGCCGCTGAACGACGTTCCGCCCGCGCCGAAGAACAGTTGCACGCTGCCGGGGTCGGCATGAAGCGCCAGCAGGTCCGTGAACCCGTCGCCGTCGATATCGCCCGCAGCCAGGAAGGTCGGGAAGGCTCCGACCGGCAACCGGCCGGCCTCCGCGAACGCACCGGCGCCGTCGCGGTCCAGGATGACGACGTCGCCGGCGATGACATCCAGGACCGCGAGCTCCGACGGGGCGTCCGCATCGAGGTCCAGCGCCACCATCTTCCCCGGGGCGAAGGCCAGAGGTTGGACGACCGAAGTTCCGGACACGCCGCCGTCGCCCGCCGCGAACAGGCTCAGTTCATGTCCCAGCGCGGGCGCCACGAGGACGTCCACGCGGCCGTCACCGTCGAAATCACCATGCACGAGGTCGCCGGGCTCGGAGTCGAGGGCCAGCGACGGCAGGCCCCAGAACGCGGTATCCGATCGCGCGAACATCAGGCTGAGGACCTGGCCGTCGCCGCCGACCGTGACAAGGTCGGGCAGGCCGTCCCCGTTGACCTCGGCCGTCGCGCAGCCCACCGGGAGGCAGCCCGGGAAGTACGACCCGTGGCGCACCCAGCCCCCGGGCGCCCGGCTGACGAATTCCACCGCACCGCGCGCCGGGTTGGCCGCGACCAGCGCCGCCGCGCCGCCCGCCAGCGCCCAGACGTGAAGCGCGCCCACGGGGAGGGACAGGGAGAGGTCCTGCCGGACGACGAAAACGTCCCCCGCGGCCTCAACGACCACCGCGCGGGCCTGGTCGCGGTCGGTGACCACCAGTTCGTCCGTGCCGTCGCCGTCCTCGTCGACGGCCGCCACCAGCCCGGCGGTCAGCCCGGGGATGGTCGCGAAACGAAGCGTCAGCGCGCCCCCGGCCGCCACCCCGACGATCGCCAGGTCGCCGGACAGGACGCCGCGCTCGGCGGCCACCAGCTCGCGGATCCCGTCACCGTCGAGGTCGGCGCCGGCCAGGCTGGACGGCTGGTCACCCACGGCCAGGGATGCGACCACACGCCAGGCGGGATCGGCCGCCAGGACCGCGATCGCGTCCAGGCCGGGCAACGACACCGCCAACCGTCCCTGCCCCGCGCCCAGGTCGCCGAACCAGGCCACCGAGCCGGGATCCTCGTCGAGATCGACCGCGGCTGCGACCTCCAGGTAGGGATAAGTCGAGCGGACACGCACAAAGGTCGCGCGGTCGGGGTTGGCGCCCGCGACGACGACCCCCCGCTCGGTCAACGGCAGCCCGGCCCAGGCCGTCAGCATGCCGAGGCTGCCGCCCAGCATCAGTTGCTGCCGGAGTTCGAGGCTGTTGCTGACCGGGGAATAGCGGTAGAGCGCCAACTGCCCGGTCGACATGCCGACGAGCAGGTCATCCGTCGCCTGGCCGGGCTGGCGGACCGGGAGCACCGACCGGCCGGGCGCCGACAGCGCAAAGCTGCGGGGGCCGGGGAAATCCACGGCCCCGGCCTGGCCGGCCGTCAGGATCAGGACGAGGGTTACGAACAGCCCGCGGCCCCGGACCCATGCGAGGGCGGGCCGCCGGCGGCGGCAGGAGCTGCGCGTGGAGCCGTAACACCCGTGGCCACAGGGGATCAGCGCGGTGGACATCGGCTCGGTGCCTTTCCTCGGGGACGGTAACGCCTGCATTATACGGACAACACGTGGCAGCGACAAACAGGTTGCCGTTAGGGGTTGACACCCCCGGTCCGGCACCTGAAATTAATCGGACGTCGTAACTGCCTGCCCCGCCGGTCCCCGGGCCATGGCCCACACAGGAGCCTGCATGTCGGTGAAGCATTTCCTTGTGGCGATCTGCCTTGTGGCCGTCGGCGCCTGCGTGCTGACCGCGCCCGCCGCGGTCGCGCAGACCCCGGCTGCCGAGAGCACGCCGCCCGCTCCCGCGGTCAAGACCTTCAAGCTGCTGCACGAGTCGCCCAATGCGGCCCGGAACCTCGGCGTCGACGACGCGGAGGCCCAGAAATGGGTGCCGGGCATCCGCAAGGGAACGCTGGAACTGAGCATGTCGCTGGGCTTCATGGGCCTTTCGAACACGCTGCTGCAGCACGAGCAGATGATCTACAAGTACACGACCGAGGCGACCTACTGGGGCGATGTCGTGATCAAAGGCCAGTCCGCCTTCAACCCGGTCATGCGCCTCGGCTACAACGTCGAACCGTGGCTCACGGTCGAAGGTTTCGGCGGGATGTCGATCTCCAAGTACGCGGCGACGGTCGAGAGTCGCCACTGGCGCAAGAACGAGGCCGGCGCCGAGCGGCAGGACAATCCGGCCCTCGGGCAGTACGACGCCGAAGCCCGCTCGCTGATCACGCTGCAGACGGGCGTCGACGTGGTGATCTACCCGCTCAACTTCAAGGGCGACGGCACGGGCCGCCTGCACCCCTACGTCACCGCGCAGGCGGGCCGCATCTGGTACGACATGAATTCGGACTTCACGAACGGTTCGGCCGGCAGCAACGACCTCGCGCTCGGCGGCGGCCTGCGCCTGCTGACCGAGAAGCACGTGAGCCTGCGCATCGAAGCGGCCTACCACCTGAACACGATCGAGTTCACCCCGGCCCAGTACTTCATGGAGACGAACGAAGGCACGACTCTGGTGCCGCTGATGGAGTACCCGAACATTGAGGGTGGCGGGTTCGACGAGCACCCCGTGACATCGTTCGAGGCCCAGGACCTCAACTACCTCGCGTGGTCGATCGGTTTCCAGGGAACGTTCTGACGCCACGGCGCGGCGGCGCCCGGCAGTGGCCAGTGAAGGCGGGCGGTCGGCAACGATCGCCCGTCGTCCTTTCCGGGCCCACTCCACACCGCAGGATCAGTCCAGCGCCCGAAGCGTCAGGTCGCGCCTGAACTCGAGCGCCTCGCGCAGGTGGCGCTCGTCGACGCGCGCGTCGCCGTCGAGTGCGGCCAGCGTGGCCGCCACGTCCCGGCAGCGGTGGACCGCGCGCAGGGACAGGCCGAGCGCCTCGCGCGCCCGGTCGAGGAAGCCGTCGCACCCGCCCGCCCGCGGCGGGCCGCCATCGCGCCGCCACGCCACCAGCCTTTCGACAGCCGCCTCGAGGTCCGCCGGTCGCGGCGCCGACCGCCAACCGCCGGTTGCGGGCGGCCCCGGCGCCTCCGCGAACGCGCCGCGCCACGACGCCATCTCCACGAAGAGATCGAAGCGGTCGAGCAGCGGTCCCGACAGGCGGCCCAGGTAGCGCGCCCGCTCGTGCGGCGGGCACCGGCAGGACCGCGTGTCGCTGCCGTGATAGCCGCAGCGGCAGGGATTGGTCGCGGCGACCAGTTGGAATCGCGCCGGGAAATTCCGCTGCCCCGAGCCGCGCACCACGGACACGTGCCCGTCCTGCAGCGGCTGCCGCAGGACGTCGAGCACCGCCGGATGGAACTCGGCCAGTTCGTCCAGGAAGAGCAGGCCTCCGTGCGCGAGCGTCACCTCACCCGGGCGCAGCGAGGCTCCGCCGCCGACCAGCCCCGCGCGCGTGACCGTGTGGTGCGGTGCGCGGAAGGGCCGCCGGTCGGCCAGCCTGCCGTCGGCCAGGGTCCCGGCTGCACTGTGGATGCGCGTGATCGTCAGGGCATCCTCGCGGTCGGGCGGCGACTGCAGGTCCGCCAGCAGGCGCGCCAGCCGCGTCTTGCCCGTCCCGGGCGGCCCGACCAGCAGCAGGTTGTGGCGCCCTGTCGCCGCAACCACGGCTGCCTTGCGCGCGAGCTCGTGCCCGGTCAGGGCGGCGAGCGCGGCGCACGCATCGGCGGCCGCCGGGGGCCGGGCAAGGCCGCGCCGGCGCGCAAACGCGAGCCGCGCCGGGGGTTCGGCGGCGGACCGGCACCAGTCGAGCGCCTGTCGCAGGTCGTCGGCCGCAACGATGCGCAGCCCTGGCGCCAGGTGCGCCTCGGCGGCCTGCGATGCCGGCACGACCGCCAGGCGCGAGCCGCGCGACGCGGCGTCGAGCAGGACAGGCAGGAGCCCGCGCACGGGGCGCAGTTCGCCGAACAGCGACAGCTCGCCGATGAACAGCGCGCGCAACCGGGCCGCTGCGCCCGGTTCGACGGCCAGCCCCTCGGCGGCGGCGACGATGCCGAGCGCGATGGCGAGGTCGAACGAGGCGCCGCTCTTGCGCTCGCCCGCGGGCGCCAGGTTCACGGTGATGCGACCGGGCGGCACGCGCACACCGCTGTGGCGCAGCGCCGCGAGCACGCGCTCGCGGCTCTCGCGCACCTCGACGCCCGGCAACCCCACCAGGTGGTATCCCGGCAGGCCGCGGTTGATGACGACTTCGACGGTGACGGGCTGGCCGGCGATGCCGGCCACAGCCCCCGACCTGATCCTGACCGGCATGGCGCCTCCCCGTGTCGGCGCCATGCCGGGCAATGCCCGTGCCCGACCGTAAAGGCACGCGCGCACCGCTGCGCAAGGCGATGGCGGCGCGCGTTCCGCGATGCCGGCGACAGCGCCCGGCGACGCTTCCGCCGCACATGTCGACGCCCGTCGGCGCGCGCACCGCCGCCCGGGAAAGCGAAACGGGGATCCCTGGGGATCCCCGTTCACATCGCGGTGCCGGCCGAGGGCCGGCCGGCGGCAAGTCGACTACAGGTCGCAGGGACGAACGGTCTTGCGACCGTTGTCGAGCGCGCGCTTCTCGGCGGCGAGGATCAGCTCGCGCACCTTGGCGTCGAGGGCGTCGTAGAACTCGCCGGAAACGTTGCACTCCTTGACGGCTTCCTTCGTCTTGGTCTTGCTGATGATCATGTCAGCCATGGGGGTTCCTCCCTCGGACGGTGGGACATGTGATCGTGCCGTCACGCCACATGCGACCGGCTCACGACGCCCAAAGGGACATCGGGCCCAAGGGACGTGTTCCCTCGGGCGAACCGGAAACGGCGGGCGGCTTGGAATTCTGGCGCCGGCGACGGGACCTTACCGGCCGACCCGGTCACAATCGCCTCGACACTCCGGCGTGTCAAGGGTAGTTTGGCGGCCTGTGGACACCTGAAGAATCGCGCCAGACCCCGCCCTGCGCGCCGTCCCGAACACCGGAGATCACCATGGCGCTTGATGATGTGCTCGCCTACCTGCATGCCAACCGGCAGGCCCACGTGGACCAGCTGTGCGACCTCCTGCGCATCCCGAGCATCAGCTCCCAGTCCGAACATGCGCCCGACGTGAGGCGCGCCGCGGAGTTCTGCGCTGACGAACTGCGCGGCCTGGGACTCGAGGCCGAGATCATCGAGGGCGACGGCCATCCCCTGGTCTACGCCCAGACGACGCTGCGCCCCGGCCGGCCCACGCTGCTGCTGTACGGCCACTACGACGTGCAACCGGTGGACCCGGTCGACCTGTGGCAGACGCCGCCGTTCGAGCCGCGCCTCGAGAACGGCATCCTCTACGCGCGCGGCTCGACCGACGACAAGGGCCAGTTCTACGCGCACTTCAAGGCGCTCGAAGCCTACGTGCGCACGGGCACCGAGCTGCCGGTAAACCTGAAGTTCCTGCTCGAGGGCGAGGAGGAATGCGGCGGTCACCACATCTACCGTTACACGGAGCAGAACGCTGCGAAGCTCGCCTGCGACGCGATCGTCGTCTCGGACACCGCGCTCTACAACGAGACGACCCCTGGCATCTGCTACAGCCTCAAGGGCCTTGCCTACATGGAAATCAGGGTGAGCGGCCCGGCGCAGGACCTGCACTCGGGCAGCTACGGCGGCACCGTGCAGAACCCGGCCAACGCGCTGGCGGAGATCATCGCGAAGCTGAAGGACGCGAACGGCCGCTGCACCGTGCCGGGCTTCTACGACGACGTCCTGGACCTCGACGCCGACGAACGCGCGGGGTTTGCCTCGCTCGGCTACACCGAGGACATCCTGCGCCAGGAGACGGGCGCGCCGGCGGCGTACGGCGAGGCGGGTTACACGACGCTCGAGCGCATGTGGGCGCGGCCGACCTGCGACGTCAACGGCATCGTCAGCGGCTACGGCGGCCAGGGCGCCAAGACCATCATCCCGGCGCGCGCGCTGGCGAAGGTGTCGATGCGCCTGGTCCCGAACCAGGATCCCGCGCGCATCGCGGCCGCGTTCTGCGACCACGTGCGGAGCCTCGCGCCCGCGGGCGTCACGGTCGAGGTGGAGAACCTGCACAACGCGAACCCGGTGCTCGTCCCGCGGCAGTCGCCGATGATGCAGGCGGGGATCCGCGCCCTGCGCACCGGCTTCGGCGCCGAGCCGGTCTTCATCCGCGAGGGCGGCAGCATCCCCATCGTGGGAACCTTCCAGGAGTACCTGAAGGCGCCGGTGCTGCTGCTCGGCTACGGGTTGTCGACCGACAATGCGCATTCCCCCAACGAGAAATTCCACCTGGCCAACTACTGGAACGGCGCCCGCACCAGCGCCCTGTTGTTCCACGAGGCCGCGGCCGGCTGAAATACGATGGGCCCCCGCGGCGCGGCGCGCGGCGGGGGCCCGTTTGACTTCGCAGGGGCCATAGGGTATTTTTCGCGGCTCAGCGAAAAGGCGTCCCCGTCGTCTAGTGGTTAGGACACCGCCCTTTCACGGCGGCAACACGGGTTCGAGCCCCGTCGGGGATGCCAACCACCTTCCTGCCCCTCCTCCGGCAGCCTGTCACTCGATGTTGGCTTCCCACACGTTGGGTTCCGTCGCTCCCCAGTTGCAGTACACCAGGTGGCGCCCGTCCGGGCTCCAGCGCGGCCAGAACCCGCCTGTTTCGGTCAACTGGCGGGCGTTGGCGCCGTCGGCATCGACGCACCACACCTCCATGTCGCCGGACAGGGTGCTCTCGTAGACCAGTCGCGCGCCGTCGGGCGACCAGGCCGGGTGGCCCTCGTAGCCGGCCAGCGGCGTGAGCCGCACCAGCGCCCCGCCCTTGGCCGGCACGGTGAACAGCGCCGAGGCTCCCCGCTCGCGGTCGGATTCGAAGACGATGGTGCTGCCGTCGGGCGACCAGTCAGCCGTGCGGTCGTAGCTGCCGCCAACGCTGGTGGTCAGGCGCACGGCCTGCCCGCCGCCGACGGGCGACACCCACAGGTCGAGGCCGCTGGGCCCGCCGCGGTTCGATTCGTAGACGACCAGCGTGCCGTCGGGCGATACAGCCGGACTGCCGTCCTGGCCGTTGTCGTCGGTGATGCGCACCGGTTCACTGCCGGGCGCCGTGAGGTCCTGCCGCCAGATCGACTTGGTGCCGCTGCGGTCGGACTCGAAGACGAAGCCGCTGCCGTCGGGCAGCCAGTACGGCGATGTGTCCTGGCCGGCGTTGTGCGTCAGCTGCTCGACCGCGCCGCCGCCGAGCGGCAACCGCCAGATCTCCAGGTTGCCCGTCGCGTCCGACTCGAACAGGATCGACGAACCGTCCGGCGAATAGATCGGATTCGCCTCGAACACCGTCTCGGTGGCCGTCAGTTGCTTCACGGTCACGCCCGGCGCCGGGACGGCCGGCTCGCTCGCGCCGCCGCCGCAACCTGCGAGCGCGGCCAGCCCGGCCACGAAGACGATTGTTCCCACCATCGATTTCAACATGGATGTCCATCCCTTCCCATGGGTTCGCGAGAGGCAGGTCTGTCGGTTCGGTTCAGCGCACCAGCGTGATGGAACCGCGCGCGCCGGTGTCCGCGACGCGGGCGACGTACAGGTAGCGTCCCGACGGCAGCAGGCGGCCCAGGTCGTCCGTGCCGTCCCAGGTCACGGCCAGGCGGCCGTTCGCGGTGTCGCCGCCGTGCAGCTTCCGGACCAGCTGGCCGCGGATGTCGTAGAGGGCGATGTCGGCGCCCGCGCCCGCGTCCATGCCGGAGGGCAGGAGCAGCTCGATCGTCGTGCGGGGGTTGCAGGGGTTCGGGAAGGCGCGGCTGGTGACCGTCGCCGTGATCGACGAGTCCTCGGCCAGGAAGCCCGCAAGCAGGTCGCGCAGGCCGGCGACGCGGTCCGGGGTCGCCAGCGCCTGGTTCTCGATGCCGATGTTCGCGGTCGCCAGCGCGCCGCCGAACAGGTAGCGGAAATCCTCGGCCACGATCTCGCGGGCGCGGCTCGCGTGCGGCGCGTCGGCGCCGGCGGCGGCCAGGTCCAGGCCGCGCAGGCCCGCGTAGGCTTCCCAGCGGCCGGTGCGGCCGTCCATGCGGGCCCACGTCAGCACGTGGCCCATCTCGTGGGTCGTGATGTAGGCGGTGATGGAAGCATCCAGCGGCGCGAACGAAGGCGACAGGAAGATGGCGTTGCGGCGCGCGAAGCTGCTGCCGGTCTCGACCGGGATGCGGTCGAGGATGTAGACGTCGACCTCGACGTTGCAGTTGAAGCCGCTCATGTCCCGCAGGGCGGCGAGCACGTCGGCGGCGTTGAAGGGGTACAGCGTGCGGGTCGCCGGGGTCAGGACCACGGCGCCGGCGGTCGCGGTCGACAGGACGCACCCGCCGTCGACGCTGGTCGAGCACGCGGCGGAGACTTCGGAGGCGTCGTGGATCGTGGCGCGGATACCGTTGCCGAGGACCGCCGACCGGGCCGCCAGGGCGTTGTCCGCCACCAGCAGGGCCACCGTCGCCGCCATGACCACGAACCCGTTCCGCAATCCGTCCTGCGCCATCTTGGGATCCTTTGCGCCGCGATCGTCCTTGTCAGGGCCGGCTGGGGAATCCGCCGCCATCGGTCCCGTTGCTGCTCGAAATACCGCAGCTTTCATACCGGGGACCGGCGGCGCGCCAAGGACGATCAAAAATACATTTCATAAATCATTTTACGGGATAATCTGTTTCGGTTCAACAAAATACGGGCGAAGTCAGGCGGGGACAACGTCAGGCGGACGGCCGGTACGGAAAGCCGGGCGCGTCAGGATGTGGCTGATTGGGGGAAAATGCGCAAATTGTCGGGGAAAATCACCCAACCAAGGAGATCAGGGGCGCACTGAGCGGGATCCCAGGCGGGTCAGGACAAGGGCCCCGAGGCCGAAGGCGAACGCCGCCGCCTTGATCGCCACGGCCAGCCCGAAGACGGCGAGGACGGCCGGCAGCGGGGCCCCCAGCAGGTTCAGCAGGGAGGCCAGGAACGCCACCGAATGGAGCGCGCACAGGCCGAGCAGGACAGCCAGGGCGTCGGACCGGCCGGCCGCGCCGAGGCGCCGCCCGATCAGGATGCCCGGCACCGCCACCGATGCCACGACCGCCGCCGCGACCGCGAGCGCCAGCAACATCGCCACCGGCACGCCGATCACGGTGATCACCAGCAGGCCGGTCAACACCAGAAGCGCTGCCGGGGCCGTCACTCCCAGCAACGCGCCGACGCCGAACACCTTCGCGGGCTCGGCCTGCAGGCGGGCCAGCACCGCCTCACGCCGGGCGGCCGGCACAAGCCCCACCGCCAGGAGCGCCGCCAGCAGCGTCATCAGGAACATCCCCTGCGCCAGCGCGAAGGTGAGCCCCCGGTGCCCGAGCAGCCCGCCGATACCGTGGCCGCGGCCACGACCGCCGTCCAGCCAGTCCAGGGCGACGGTGCCTCCGGTCTTCGCCTCCGGCGAGGCGTCCAGTTGCCCGCCGACGGCCACGACGTTGCCGCGCACCTCGGCGTCGTCGAGCACGTGCAGCGCGCCGCCGATGGTCACGATGTTGCCGTCGACGCGGCCGGCCACCTCGCAGTCGCCAAGGACGACCACGACGTTGCCGCGCACGTCCTCGTTCGCCGCGATGTTCACGGCGCGTCCGATGCGCACGACGTTGCCGTCGATCACATGGCGCGGCGGCTTGGGTGGCCTCGGCACGGGAATGAAATCGGCCCACGTGCGGTGGTGACCCGTCGTGCCCGACGAATCGGGCAGTTCCTTGAGGATCGCCTCGGTCAGCGCCTCGATGCCCTGGCTGACGCGTTCGTCGAGGTTCTCGGGGATCGAGATGACGATGCCGTCGCCCGCGTCGTCGACCAGCGAGATGCGGTTGTCCTTGACCGCGAACTCGAGCTTGCCGAGCTGGGCGCCGATACCCTCGATCGCGCGCGTGACGCTGTTGATGTTCCGCTCGATCACGATCCGCTGCTCGGGGGTCAGGTCCTCGCCCCCGTCGCGCGACAGGCTGTCGCTCAGGACACGGATCATCGACCGGTACCTGCGGATTTCCAGAAGCAGGGAGTCGCGGCCGGCGGCCGCCGCAGCGTGGGCCTGGCGCGCCTCGGCGACGACCTGGGCCTGGCGCGGGTCGCGGGCGGAGACGGCGGCCAGGGAAGCGACCGGCAGCAGGGCCGGCACCGACAGGGCGAGAACCGCCACGAGCAGTGCGAAGGCACAGGCAGGCGACAGGCCGGCGCCGGGGCACCGGACGGCCTGGGTCCTGTCCTGGCGCGCGTCCATGGTCAGCCCTCGGCCCGGCGCAGGGCCACCAGGCGGCGCCCGGCGCTCTGCATACGGCACAGGAGTTCCGGCAACACGCCGGCCACGCCCGGGGCCAGCAGCCAGCCGCGGCCGGCGCCGGCCGCGAACGCGAAGGCGACGGCGGCGGTCACGACGAGTCCGCCGAGGCGCACCGCGCGGGCGCGCAGCCAGACGGGCAGGAACTGTTCCTCGAGGAAGACAGGCACGCGATCGCGGCGCAGCGAAGCCATCGCCTGGTAGGCCGCGTACGGCACCGAGGCAAGGATCTTGTCGTCGAAGTCGGCGGGCGCCTCCAGCGACGGCAGCGCTTCAAGCGCGGCGAAGACGGCGCGCAGGTCGTCGTGCTCGACGCGGCAGGCCGCGCACTCGCGCAGGTGCAGGAACACGGACAGGGACCGCTTCTTCTCGAGGGTCCCGTCCAGGTAGTCCTGCAGTTCAAGGCGGCAATCCGGGCAGTTCAGCCCGTCATCCGCCCGGTGTTCCCGCTGGTCATGGCCGTCCATCGCGGCTCCTTCCATCCCCCGGCGACGCCCCCGGCCGGCCTCCCGTCCCGGAGCCGACCAGCTGCGCAATCTGTGATGGGGGGGAACGGCCGGGCCGAAGCCCCTCCGTTCCCTCCCCGGGCAGGTGTCGAATCCCCCGACATTGACTTGATCACCCGCCGGGGAGATCTACGGCGCGACCGGTGGCCGGGTTTCACGGGTTTTGTGAATATTTCCCGGCGGGGCCCCGGGGGCGGTGGCGCCCCCCCGCTCAGATGTCGTAGGACCGGTCCGCCAGCATCTGCTGGATCTGCGCCCGGGCCCGGTGGATCCGCGCCTTGACCGTGCCGAGGGGCAACTGGAGCACCTCGGCGATCTCCTCGTAGGACAGCTGCTGCTGGTGGCGCAGCAGGGTGATGGTCTTGTAGTGCGGCGGCAGGTCGGCGATGACCTCTTCCAGCCGGTCCATGGCCTCCCGGCGCTCGAGCACCGTGTCCGGCCCGGGGCCCTCGTCCGGCAGCTGCAGCTCGAACTCCTCGCCGTCCGGGCCGGCCACCCCGTCCAGCGACAGGAAGCGCATCCGGTTGCGGCGCAGGTGGTCGATGCAGTGGTTCGAGGCGATGCGGAAGAGCCAGCTGCTGAACGCGTATTCCTCGTCGAAGCGGTCCAGCAGGCGGAAGACCTTGATAAACACTTCCTGCGCCAAGTCGCGCGCGTCCTCGGGGTTCCGCGACATGCGATAGCACAGGTTGTAGATGGGACCACGGTAGCGCGCGAGGATCTCCGCAAACGCGGCTTCCTCGCCGCGCTTGCAGCGGCGGATCGTCTTGAGGTCCTGGTGGCGATCGAACATCCGTCACCTTCCGCTGCCGGGCATGAACCGGGAACATAGGGGGAGCCCGCGCCGGGGGTCAACCCCCGGCCGCGGGCGGGCTGCGCCGTCCCCCGCGCGCCGGACCCGCGGTTGACAGTGCCACAGGCGGATCCTAGACTCCGGCAGTGCGATCGCAGCCGGCGCCTGCGCGACGCCGACCAACTCTGTCCGGCAGACCTCAGACTGGGGATCCCATGAGCTCGATCGAATTCATCCAGGCCCGCGAAATCCTCGACTCCCGTGGCAACCCGACCGTCGAGGTCGATGTGTTCCTGGAGGACGGCAGCGTCGGCCGCGCCGGCGTCCCGAGCGGCGCCTCGACCGGCGAGCACGAGGCCCTCGAACTGCGCGACGGCGACACGTCCCGCTACGGCGGCAAGGGCGTGCAGACGGCCGTCGACAACGTGCACGAGCTCGAGGACGCGCTCGTCGGCATGGATGCGACCGAGCAGCGCGAGATCGATCGCCTGCTGCTGGACATGGACGGCACCCCGAACAAGGGCAAGCTGGGCGCCAACGCGATCCTGGGCGTCAGCCTCGCGGTGGCCAAGGCGGCTGCGGCGTCGGTGGGCCTGCCGCTGTACCAGTACCTCGGCGGCGTGCATGCGCACACCCTGCCGGTGCCGATGATGAACGTGCTGAACGGCGGCTCGCACGCCGACAACAACGTCGACATCCAGGAATTCATGATCATGCCGGTGGGCGCGCCCAACTTCAAGGAAGCGCTGCGCTACGGCGCCGAGACGTTCCACGCGCTGAAGAAGATCCTGGCCGAGAAGGGCCTCGCCACGTCGGTCGGCGACGAGGGCGGCTTCGCCCCCAACCTGGGCAGCAACCGCGAGGCGCTCGACTATCTCTGCAAGGCCATCGAGAAGGCCGGCTACCGCCCGGGCGAGGACATCGTGCTGGCGCTGGACGTGGCCTCGAGCGAGCTGTACCAGGACGGCAAGTACAAGCTGATGGCCGAAGGCGGCGCCCCCTGGGATGCGGAGCAGATGATCGAGTACTACCGGACGCTCGTCGACAACTACCCCATCATGTCGATCGAGGACGGCCTGGACGAGAACGACTGGGCCGGCTGGGGCAAGCTGTACAAGGCGCTGGGCGATCGCGTGCAGATCGTCGGCGACGACCTGCTGGTCACCAACCCGGTGCGCCTGCGCCGCGCGATCAGCGAGGGCTGCGCCAACAGCATCCTGATCAAGCTGAACCAGATCGGTTCGCTGAGCGAGACGCTCGAGACCATCGAGACCGCCAAGCGCGCGCGCTTCACGAACGTCATCAGCCATCGCAGCGGCGAGACGGCCGACAACACCATCGCCGACCTGGCGGTGGCGACGAACGCCGGCCAGATCAAGACGGGCTCGCTGTGCCGCAGCGACCGCGTCGAGAAGTACAACCAGCTGCTGCGCATCGAAGAGGAACTCGACGACCTGGCCGTGTACCCCGGCCTCGGTTGCTTCTACAACCTGCGCTAGAGCCAAGGAGCGGAACCAGTGGCAAGGATGCCCCGTCCGTTGAATTTCGCCGCGCGGCCCGGAGCCCCTCGCTCCGGCCCGCGCGGGCAAGTCTGGATCCCCCGCGCCGCCCTGTGGCTGGCCATCGCCGTGCTGGTGGCCGGCGTCGTGCTGGTGCAGCTGGGCGACAGCGGCGTGCCGTCCTGGCGCCGGCTGAAGGTCCAGGATGCGCAGCTCGCGCGCGAAGTCGACACGTTGACGAAACGCAACGACGGGCTGCGCCGCGACCTGAAGCAGATCAAGACCGACCCGGAGCTGCTCGAGCGGCTGGCCCGCGAAAAGGCCGGCATGCAGCGCCCCGGCGAGGCCGTGCTGACGCTGCTCCCGGCAGGCGACGGCGGCGACGGCAAGTAGGGCCCGATGAAGAGCAGGGCGGCATGAAAAGCGGGCCGGAATGAGGCGTCATCCGGTCGCCTTGACAGCCCACCTGCGGCTGCCTATATTCGCCGCGCAGAACGAAGACTTGGATGCGGGGTGGAGCAGTCTGGTAGCTCGTTGGGCTCATAACCCAAAGGTCACAGGTTCAAATCCTGTCCCCGCTACCACATAAAAAGGCCCGGCTTCGGCCGGGCCTTTTGCTTATCATCCCGGGCGCGCCCCGGGACGCGGGTGCGGGGCCGGGCGACGGAAGGAGGCCGCGTGCGCAGTCGGATGGGATTCTTCTACGCGGTGCTCGTGACGATGCTCTGCGCGCTGGGCGTCTGGTGGATCTACTACCTGACCGACGAGGGCCGCCTCTACGTCGAGCACAGCCTGCAGAAGATGGCCAACGACCGCCTGCACGCCGCCTTCCTGATCCGCACCGACCCCGAGGTGCGCGCCGACCCCGAGCGCTGGCTGGGCCCCTCCTTCCCGAACCTCGTGTTCCGGCGAACCCCGCACGGCATCGAGACCGAGATCGACCCCAAGGTCGTGGCGCAGGTCGCGGCCGAGGGCCGGCGCCGTCGCAACATGTTCCTGTACGAGGGCGCCTTCTTCCTGGTCCTGCTGTTCGCAGGCTCCACCATCCTGGTCCTGTCGTGGCGGCATGCCGAGCGCTTCAAACAGGCGCGCGAACTGTTCCTGGCGGGCGCCACACACGAGTTCAAGACACCACTGGCGAGCCTGCGCCTGTATGCGGAGACCCTGGCGCGCGAGGGCGTCCCGGAAGAGACGCGCGGGCGCATCCAGACGCGCATGGTGCAGGATGTCGTGCGTCTGGAGAACCTGGTCGACGACATGCTGGCCATGAGCGCGGACGACACGTTCGCAATGGGGCCGCGCATCCGCATGGACCTGCGCGAGGAGTCGCAGCGCGTCCTGGACGACCTGCGCCCGCTGGTGATGGACCACGGCGCGCGGTTCGAATTGCAGGCCGACGAGGGCGCCGTGGTGTCGGGCCAGCGCCTGTTCTTCGCACTCGCGCTGCGCAACCTGCTGGTCAACGCCGTCAAGCACAGCCCGGGCCAGGTGGTCGTCGACGTGCGCGTCGAGTACGGCGAGAAGCATCATCGCGTGATCGTCGCCGACAACGGGCCCGGCATCCCGAAGAAGCTCCAGCAGAAGGTCTTCGAGTGCTTCTACAGCACGACGGGCCACCAGCGCCAGGGCGGCACGGGCCTGGGACTGTACCTGGTGCGGCGCAACATCGAGAGCATCGGCGGCAAGGTCGACCTGCAGAGCGAGGAAGGCCAGGGTTGCACGTTCACGCTGACCCTGCCGGCCGCTTCGACCGAAGCCTGAAAGGAACACGATGAAACGGCGGATCCTGGTCGTCGAGGATGACGCGCACCTGGCCGACGGGCTGGCGATCAACCTGGAGCTCGAGGGGTACGAGCCGCTGCTCGCAGGCAGCGCCGAGGACGGCCTGGCCGCCTGGCGACGCGGCGGCGTGGACCTCATCCTCCTGGACGTCATGCTGCCGGGCATGGACGGATTCGCGTTCTGCGGCATCGTGCGGCAGGCGGCCGACCGCGTGCCCATCCTGTTCCTGACCGCTCGCGGCGGCGGCCAGGACCGCATCCACGGCCTGGACGAGGGCGGCGACGACTACATCACCAAGCCCTTCGACCTGCAGGAACTGCTGGCGCGCATCAAGTCGATCTTTCGCAGGCAGGACTGGATGCGCGGGCAGGAAGTGCCGGCCATGGTGCGCATCGGGCGCGCCGACGTGAACCTGCGCACCTTCCAGGCCACGACGCCGGAAGGCTCGGTCGAGCTCAAGGAGAAGGAAGCGATGATCCTGCGCCTGCTGTTCGAACAGCAGGGGCAGCCGGTCGATCGCCAGACGATCCTGGACCGCGTGTGGGGCTTCGACGCCTACCCCACCATGCGCACGGTCGACAACTTCATCCTGTCGCTGCGGAAGATCGTCGAGGAGGACCCGGGCAAGCCGCGGCACATCCTGACGGTGCACGGCGTCGGGTACCGACTGGACTGCGAAGCCACGGGCCCATAGGCGCCACGCGCGCCGGTCAGGCCTGCTCCTCGAGCAGGTGGCGTTGCCAGGCGTCGGTGCCGCGCCAGCGCGCCAGCGGCCGCATGGCCAGCAGGCCCGCGCGCCCGACCGACTTCTCCAGCCAGCGCGCCTCGGCCAGTTTCGCCGCCAGTTCCGGGTCGCGCGGCGGCGTGAAGCCCTGCTCGCGCAGCAGCAGCGTGCCCTTGGCGCGCAGGCTCAGTTCGCACTGAAGGCGCAGCAGGCAGAGCATGTCGGCCACGATGTCGCCCCGGAAGCCGTCGCGCAGCGATTGCAGGTAGCGGCCGACCGGCGTGGCCGTGACCTGGCCGTCGCGGATCAGCGCGAGCAGTTCGCTGTCCAGGTCGAAGCCATGCCCCAGCCAGCGCCGCAGCCGCCGGTCCCCGAGCTTCCAGGCCACGAGCATCGCCAGCGGCATCAGCACCAGCACCATCGCCGTGGACAGCACCGGACGCACCATGAAGCGGTTGAACAGCGCGTGCAGGGCGATCGCCCCGACCAGCGCCCCCAGCCAGGGCCGGCCCGAGCCGGCGCCGCGCCGCTCGCCCAGCCCCAGCACGAGCAGGCCGAACATCGCGGTGGCCCCGCCGTGCATGACGGCGGTGCCCAGCCCGCGGATGACCCAGACGAGCATCGGCGCGTCGGGCAGCTGCGACAGGTAGTAGCCGTTCTCGACGAGGGCGAAGCCTGCGCCCACCGCGAAGCCCAGGATGGCCGTGTCGATGAGGAACGCGGCGCGCCTGGTCGCGACCAGCCAGGCGACGTACGCGCCCTTGGCCAGTTCCTCGACGACCGGGGCCGCGAAAACGGCGTACCGCCACGTGGGCATCTGCGTCAGCGAGAGCAGGGTGGTGTTGACGAAGTACGTGGCGACGGCCACGACGGCGCCGGTCAGCAACGCCACGGCGACACGGCGCCGGCGCACCAGGCGGAAGGTGTCGACCAGGACGAGGACCAGGAGGAAGGCGAGCACGGGAAGGCAGGCCAGGGCCACCCGCGCGGTGGCTGCCAGCGGCCCGGGACCCAGGGGCATCATGTGCTACTCGAAGGCAAAGATGCCCTCGAAGCCGGCCAGCGACAGCACCTCGCGCAGGTGCGGGCTGAGCCCGGCCAGGATCAGGCCGCCGCCCCCGGCGTCCGCCAGGCGGCGTTGCGCGGCAATGAGCAGGCCGAGCCCGGCGCTGGCGATGTAGTCGAGGTGCGTGAAGTCGAGGCGGCACGTGCCCTGGACGGTCGCGAGGAACGCGCGCGCGTCCGGCGCGCTTGCGGCGTCGAGGCGACCCTTGAGCCCCACTGAGCCGTCAGCCTGCCAGTCGATGGCGAACATCGGTCAGCCCTGCTCCCCGGTCAGCGGCCACAGCCGGTGCAGGTCCTGCGTGGCGACGTCTTCCTTCTTGAGGAGGTCAGCCACCGTGGTCTGATTGAGGACTTCGGTGAGGCGTCCCTCGAGGTGTTGCCAGACCGGGCGCAGGCCGCAGTTGTTGTTGCGGGGGCAGTCCGGGGAGTCGGCGCTCACACCGCAGGGGAACCCGGCCACGGGATCGCCGCTGACCGAGTAGATGATCTGGGCGGCCGAGATCGCGCCGGGCGCGCCGGCCAGCACATAGCCGCCGTAACGCCCGCGCAGCGCATCGACCACGCCGCCGCGCCGCAGCATGCCCAGGAGCTTGGCCACGGTGGGCTCGGGCAGGTTCTCGGCTTCGGCAAGCTCGCCGAGCGTCACCTGTCCGCCCACGTGGGCCATGCGCATCACCAAGCGCACCGCCTGCTCCTCGGCCCTCGTTACACGGAACATCGTTGCACGCGGAACATGGCTGACGCCTTCCCGTTGGCGGGCCTTCCGGGACCCGCGCCTCAATGTTACCTATTCAAGGTCAGATTAAAGCAGTGCTAAGGGAAATGCGCAACTACCGGTTGGCGGGTTCGCCGGCCAGGCGCAGGCAGCCGTCGCGCACGGGTTCGTCCTGGCCGTCCAGCAGGAGGCCCAGATCCGGCAGGATTCCCGTGACCAGGCCCCGCCGGCGGGGTGATGGCACCGGCGCTGTGCCTGCCAGCCGCGCGGCGGCATCCCAGACGGCGACTTCGCGCCCCAGCACGATCGAGCGCGCCCGGTAGGCGTCGACCAGGCCTGCGGGCCCGTTCGCGGCAAGCGCGGCAAGCCGCTCCCGCAGGCGCGCCAGGACCGCAAGCGCCGCAGCAGCCAGGGTCGGCGGCGGCCCGGGCCGCACCGCGTCGGCCAGGGCGGCCGCCGGCAGCGCGAACGGGTCGGGCGGCAGCGGCGGCGCGACGGCCAGGTTGAGCGCCAGCCCGGCGAACACGGTCGTCACCCGCGGGCCGCTGGTGCGCAGCGCGGTCAGGACGCCCCCCAGCTTCCGCCAGCCCTCGGTGTCGCTGCCGGCCACCAGGTCGTTCACCCATTTGAGGCCGAGCCCGGCGCCGAGCGCGGCTTCGGCGCCGGCCAGGTCCTCGGCTGCCTCGGCCAGCGCCACACCCGCAAGCATCGGCAGGGACGGGGCGCACAGCGCCGCCTCGAGGTCGCAGGGCATGGCCACGCTCAGGTGCAGGTTGCCGCGCACGGCCACCCAGGCGCGGCCGTGCTGCCCGTGCAGGCCGTCCCCGCCCAGCGTCAAACAGGCCACGGGCCCGGGCAGCGCCTCGCCGGCCGCCGTCAGTTCACGCAACGCGGTGTAGGGAGAAAGGCCGGCCGCCCGGCAGACGAGCAGTTCCCGCCACCCCGGACCCGGCAACGGACCGGTCGCCCCGGTCGCGACGCGCAGCGGGGGGCCCGCCTGGCCACAGGCGCGCCACAGAGCGACGGCAAACCGGTCTTCTGCCGGCGCCACCCCGGACAGGGCCACCAGGGCCTCCGGGCCGCCCACGCCCCCGGCGAACGCGAGCGAATCGTCGCAATCGACGAACATGCAGGCCTTTCGGGGGTTTTGACGCTCCGGCGCGGGAGCGCCAATCGAAAACACGTTTGCGGGACCCCGACCACTATGGTAGGGTCCGCCGCAGTCACGTCAAAGCGCCCCGGCATGCACTGCCGCCCCCATCGTCGTCAGATCGGACGCCGTCTGTCCAAGGGCCCCGGGTCGCACCCCGCACTCTGCACGAGGAGACGATATGCGCAAGAGGTTCCTCCTGCTGGCGCCTGCCCTGGGGCTGCTGCTCCTGGGAGCCGGCCTGGCCCATGCGACCGGCTTCAGCATCTATGAAGCCAGCGCCCGGGCCACGGCGCTCGGTTGCGCCTTCACGGCGACCGCCGACGACGGGTCAGCATTGTTCTACAACGCCGCCGGGCTTTCCTTCCAGACCGGGCGTAGCCTGGGACTGAACACCGTGGCCGTCGCGCCCCAGTTCAAGTTCGCCGGTCACCTGACCCAGGGCGATGCGCTGCAGAGGGGGGAATCCGAGAACAAGGTCTTCCTGGTTCCCGGCGCCTACTACACGGCGCGTCCCACGGACAAGCTGGCGTACGGCGTCGGCATGTACGCGCCGTTCGGCCTGGGCGTCGTGTGGAAGGACGGGGCCGAATGGGTCGGCCGGCGCGTCAGCCATGACGTCTCGATCCAGACCATCTACGTGACCCCGGCCGTCAGCTACATGGTCGGCGAGGGCTGCGCCCTGGCCTTGGGCGCCGACGTGGCCACCCAGTACCTGAGCCTGTCGAAGTTCACGCCCGAGCCGCAGTTCGGCACCAACGCGCTCGAGTCGAAGATCTCCGGGCGCAGCAAGCCCAACGTGACGCCCACCGTCGGCTTCATGTTGCGCCCGTCGCCGCGCGTGTCCGTGGGTGCGATGTACCACTTCGGCAAGACGATGAAGTTCGAGAACCGCGACGCCACGCTGACCAACGTGCAGGCCGCGGGCGACACCTGGGCCGCCGCGCTGCTGACAGGCCTCGGCGGCAGCAACCAGACCGTATCGTCGGAGCTCAACCTGCCGTCGATGATGTCGCTCGGCCTGGCCCTGACCGACAGGACCGGCAAGATCCGCGTCGAAGGCGACTACGTCCGCTTCGGCTGGCACACGTTCAGCGAACTGGCCCTCGACTTCACGAACGACGCCCTCGACCAGACGATCCACTTCGACTACGAGGATTCCTGGCAGGCGCGGTTCGGAGCCGAGTACACGGTCAACGACGACTTGCGCCTGCAGTTCGGCTACGTGCGCGACAAGACGCCGCAGCCGCTGAAGGCCGTCTCCCCGCTGCTGCCGGACAGCGACCGCAACGACTACTCGTTCGGCTTCAACTACAAGAAGGGCACCTGGGACCTGAGCGCCAGCTACATGGCGGTTGTCGGTTCCGCCCGGACGAACATCCAGGACGGCGAGCCCCTGCGCAACACCACCGACTACCCGTTCGGTACCTACAAATCAGTCGCCAACCTGTACGCGGTTGGCGTCAGGCACAATTTCTAGAAGGAGGTGCGGACCATGACGAAATTCACCAAGATCCTGCTCAATAAGTCCCTGCTGTCGCTGCCCGTCCTCCTGATGTTGGGAGCGTTGCTGACGGTCGCCGGCTGTACGGTCGATGACCCGAAGGACACGGCGGACCAGCTCAATGCCCCGGGGGTCGAGGATGCCGGCGCGCGCTACGTGGCCGTCGGCAACAGCCTGACCGCGGGCTTCATGGACGGCGGCCTGATGATGGCCGGCCAGCGGTTCAGCTACCCGAACCTGATCGCCAGCCAGTTGGGCCTGAACAGCTCGACCTTCACGCAGCCGTGGATCGCGGCGCCGGGCATCGGCAGTTCGACGCCGAGCGATGCCGCACATGTGGCGGGCGTGCTGTACTACAACGGTTCGGGCATCGCGATCCTGGGCGAGACGGCGCTTGCCAACGTCCAGGGCAGCCTGCTGCTGGCGGTCGCGCAGCCTACCCAGTACCACAACCTGGGCGTGCCGGGCGCGCGGATCCACGACGCCCAGCACTCCTACAGCGCGATTTCGAGCGGCGGGAACCCGTTCTTCGACTTCATCAATCGCGCGGCGCTGTTCGGCAACACGGCCGTCGCGTCGGGTTACCCGGCCGGCGGTTCGCTGGTGCCGGTGACCTATGAGTCGGCCTCGCAGTTCTACCAGGCCGTCGCCAAGGGCGGCGCCCTGACGACGATGTGGCTGGGCAACAACGACATCCTGGGCCCGGCGACCAGCGGCGAGCCCGCAGCCGGTTTCGGCAACCCGGGTTCGGCCGGCGCGCTGGCCTTCCAGGCGGATTACACGGCGACGCTGGTCATGCTGGCCGGCGGCCTGGCGCAGCGTAACCACGGCCTGCAGCCGACGATCGCCGTGGCCAACATCCCGAGCGTGTCGAGTGCGCCGTACTTCATCCCGAAGGCCACCTTCGACGCCTACGTCACGTCTCGAAACGGCGTGGCCTGGCCCGCGGGCTACGTGGAGAGCGGCGTCCAGTACGTGCTCTTCCCGGCGCTGTCGTGGATCGAGTCGGCGGCGGGCGGCGGCGGCGCGAACCCGATCCCGGCGTCCCTGACGCTGGACGTGGGCGAGACGACGGACGTCGGCACGGCGACGGTGGTGTTCAACACGATCATCGCCAACGTGGCGGCCGCGGTCGACGCCAGCGGCGTCGCCAAGGTCGGCGTGGTCAACATGAACGGCGTGCTGGCGAGCCGGTCGACGCCGGAGAAGACGCACTTCCTGTTCCTCCGGGGTGCAGGCCTGACCACGGCACAGGCCGCGGCCACGACGCTGTTCTCGCTGGACGGCATCCACCCGAACAGCCACGGCCAGGGCGTCATGGCCAACGCGTTCATCGACGTGATCAACGCCCTGGACAATTCGAGCATCTCCCACGTCGACCCGGCGGCCCTGCCCTGGGACCCGACGTACGGCATGCCGCAGACGTCCAAGGCCGGCGGCCCGCTGGGCGTGGACCCGAAGGCGGCCGAGGCCATGGCGGCGATCTGGCAGTAATCCGGCGACTACGGGGCCACCGGGCCCCGGCACGGGAAGGGGGAGCCCACGGCTCCCCCTTTTCGCGTCCCGGACCGGACTACAGGTTTGGCGCCCCGGGCCGATCCTTCTGGAACGTCATGGCCGGACAGGATTTGCGGTGCCGAACCCTGTTCGCTGGTGTATCTTGGCGCGCGTGACACCTTGCGCCGATGAGACTTGGCGCGCGGGCCGGACGGCGCCGGTCCCCTGAACCGCCGGGAAGGAATTCCGCGATGCGCTCCTACCGTTCGATGCAAGCGGGCCCGTTCGGGGCCATGGGCATGACCCCGGGCGTCAAGGCCCTCCTGCTCGCGAACGTCGCCGTCTTCATCCTGCAGTCGGTCATGCGCGATTACGTGAACGGCGTGGGCCCGATCACGTCGCTGTTCGGGTTCATCCCCGTCGAGGCCTTCTTCCACGGCCAGGTCTGGCGCTTCGTCACCTACATGTTCCTGCACGGCGGGATCACGCACATCCTGTTCAACATGGTCGGCCTGTGGATGTTCGGCACGCAGATCGAGTCCCACTGGGGACGCGGGCCGTTCCTGCTCTACTACCTGGTGTGCGGCCTGGGCGGCGCCTTCATGTACGGCATCTTCAAGCTCTTCGGCATCGAGTCGGCCATGCCGATGGTGGGCGCCTCGGGCGCGGTGTACGGCATCCTGCTGGCCTACGGCATGATGTTCCCGGACTCCGTGATCCTGGTCATGATGATCCTGCCGATGAAGGCCAAGTACGCAGTGGTGCTGTTCGGCCTGATCGAAATGCTGAGTTCCATCACCGGCACCAGCAGCGGCGTGGCGCACGTGGCGCACCTTGGCGGCATGGGCGCCGGGTTCATCTTCCTGAAGCTGACGATCCCGTCGCTGCGCGCGGGCACCGGCCTGGGCAACCCCTGGCGGCGGTGGCGCGGCAAGCGACGCCTGAAGGTGGTGCGGACCGAACCGCGCGCGGGCGGATCGACCGGCGGCAACGCCGGCGGCAGCAGCGCCGCGGGCCGGCCGGCAGCCGGCCCGCAGACCTCGGTCGATCGCGCGCAGGTCGACGCCATCCTGGACAAGATCTCGCGCGAGGGACTCCAGAGCCTGACCGCCCAGGAGCAGGAGATCCTGCGCCGCGCCGGTCGCCGCTGACCGCAAGAAGGAGTGACGTGAAGCACCGCCTGCTCAGGGCCCTGATGCCGTTCGGCGTGTACCCCCATATCAACTTCACGTACAGCCCGTTCAAGATCCTCGAGTTCGAGGCCATGCTGCCCTGGCTGCCGCCGCCGGGGCCGCTGGCGGCGCTGGACATCGGTTGCGGCGACGGGCTTCAAACCATGCTGGTCGGAAGGCGCTACGGCCGCACGTGCGGCGTGGACGTGAACGAGCGGTTCATCGCGATCGCGCGCGACCACGCCCGGGCCTTCGGCAGGCGCGCCAACCTGGAGTACTACTCGGACCCGGTCGAGAAGATCGGCTTCCCGGCAAACACCTTCGACCTCGTGCTCAGCGTGTGCGTGATGGAGCACATCCCCAACCACGAGGAGGTGCTGGCCGAGTGCCTGCGCATCCTCAAGCCGGGCGGGCGCATCGTGTTCTCGGTCGATACGCTTGAGACGATCACCGACCCCACGCTTGTCGAGAGCCACCGGCAGCAGCACCACGTCGTGCGCTACTTCCGCCCCGATACCCTCGGCGAACTGCTCACCCGCAAGGGCTTCACCAACCTCGAGTTCCAGACGTTGTTCCGCAGCGACCTGGCCCGCGGGCTCTTCACCGAGGGCATCCGGGACGGCTTCAACTTCGGGCGCCTGCGCGCGCCGCGCCTGGCGACCGACCTGCGCCGGGCCGAGGCCGCGACGCCCGCCGACGCGCCCGGCATCTTCCTGCTGGCCCGCGCCGAGCGCCCCCGGTGACGGACGTGGACCGGCCCGGCGGCGTCGACCTGAGCATCGTCATCGTCAACTGGAACACGGCCGGGTTGCTGGCCGACTGCCTGGCGTCCCTGCCGGCCGCCTGCGGGGCGCTGGCTTGCGAGACGCTGGTGGTCGACAACGGCTCGCGCGACGGTTCGGCCGCGCTGGTGCGCGAACGGTTTCCGGCCGTCACGCTGCTCGAGGCCGGCGCCAACCTCGGCTTCAGCCGCGGCAACAACCTGGCCCTGCCCCGCTGCCGCGGCGCCTTCGTGCTGCTGCTTAATCCCGACACGGTGTGCCCGCCCGGCTCGCTGGCGAAGCTGGTCGGGTTCGCGCGCGGGAAGGAACGCCTGGGCGCGGCCGGTCCCCTGCTGACCGACGCCGCCGGCTGCCCCACGATCACCTGGGGCTGGTTCCCCCATCCGCGCCACCACTGGCTGGGCTTCCTGGACCCCGCGCGCAGGCTGGGCGGCGCGTTCTGGGGCCGGCGCGTCGTGAGCATCCCCGACCGCACCGAGCCTTCGCGGGTGGTCGACTACGTCGCCGGCGCCTGCCTGCTGATGACGCGCGCTGCGATCGAGCGCGTGGGGCCACTGGACGAGCGGTTCTTCATGTACTTCGAGGAGACCGACTGGTGCCTCCGCGCGCGGGCCGCGGGGCTCGAGGTGTGGTACTGCGCCGACGCGGAGATCGTGCACCTCGAGGGGCAGGCGGCCGCCACGGTCAGCGACTTCAGCCTCCGGCAGTTCCAGCTCAGCTACCGGCTGTTCCTGCGCAAGCACCACGGCCCGGCGCGCGAAGCCGGGACGCGGCTGGCGCAGTTCTGTGAATACGGGCTGAAGAGCCTGCTGCGCGGGGTCGCTGCGCTGGGCGGCGGCGCGTCGTCACAAAAGAACCGGGCGCTGTCCCGCCAATACGGTGACCGCGCCCGGTTGCAGTTGTCATCAAGGCTGGACGTTCGCCCGCCCGCCTGAACAGCGCCCCTAGCGGCCGCCGCGCGCCTTCTTCTCGAACTCCGCGATCAGGTCCTTGCCCGACGTCAGGCTGACGATGCGGAACTCCTCCACGTGCAGCGTGGCGTCGTCCAGCACGTTCAATTCCAGGTCGAACGAGCGCGACAGTTCGCGGAACTGCTCGGGGCGCTCCTCGAGCAGGTACAGGGCCAGCACCGGGTTGGCCTGGATCTGCAGGCGCGACTCGTGCGTCACCACCGCGATGCGCTGGATCAGCCGCTCGATGCGATTGCTCATCGTCTCCATCGACAGCACCTTGCCGGTGCCCGTGCAGTACGGGCAGTCGTCCGACAGCTGCGACAGCAGCGACGGCCGCACGCGCTGGCGGCTCATTTCCACCAGGCCCAGGCCGCTGACCTGGAAGACCTTGTGACGGGCCCGATCGCGGTGCAGGTGCAGGCGAAGCTCGTTGAACACGCGCTTCTTGCTGCTCTCGCTCTCCATGTCGATGAAGTCGATGACGATGATGCCGCCGACGTCGCGCAGGCGCAACTGCCTGGCCACCTCGCGCGCGGCCAGCATGTTCGTCTGCAGGATCGTGTCTTCCTGGTTCCGCTTGCCGACGAAGCGGCCGGTATTCACGTCGATCGAGACCAGCGCCTCGGTCTGCTCGATGATCAGGTAGCCGCCCTTTTTCATCCAGACACGCTTGTCGAGCGTGTTCTTGATCTCGGCCTCGATCTCGAACTGGTCGAAGATGGGCAGGTCGCCCTTGTATTCCTCGATGCGGCCGCGCAGCTCGGGCGCGAACATCTTCACGTAGTTGACCAGGCGCAGGAAGTCGTCGTGGTCGTCGATGACCAGGCGCGCCGTGTCTTCCTTGAAGATGTCGCGGATCAGCGCGACGACCATGCCCACGTCCTCGTGGACCACGACCGGCGCCTGCACTTCCTGGCCGGAGCGGTAGAGCTTGTCGAACAGGCCGCTGAGGTAGTCGACATCCTGCTTGATGCCCTCTTCGGTCACGGCGGTGGCGGCGGTGCGGATGATGAAGGCGCCCTCGGCCGGGCGGTGGGCCTGCAGCATCTGCTTGAGGCGGACGCGCTCCCGACGATCCTCGATCTTGCGCGAGACGCCGATGTGGCGGCCCTTCGGCATCATCACCAGGTAGCGGCCGGGCAGGCTGATGTCGGCCGTCAGGCGCGGGCCCTTGGTGCTGATGGGTTCCTTCGTGACCTGGACGAGGATCTGGTCGCCGACCTTGAGCACGTTGCCGATGTCCGGCACGTGGCGCTGGCGGCGCCGGCCCGGCGGGCCGCCCCTGCGGTCGCCCTGGGACGGGGCTGCAGGCTCGGGCCCCTCCTCCTCGCTGTCGTCGTGCTCGAGGTCCGAGGCGTGCAGGAAACCCGCGCGCTCGAGCCCGATGTCGACGAATGCGGCCTGAAGGCCGGGTTTGACCGAGGTGACCTTGCCCTTGTAGACATTGCCGACGATGCGCTTGGCATCGGCGCTCTCGACCAGCACTTCCACGAGTTCGCCATCTTCGAGCATGGCGATGCGGATCTCGTGGGGGGACGAGTTGATGATGATTTCTTTGCGCATAGAACCCGCCCGCGATGGGACGGGGCGGTTCACGTATTGAAGTGCCGCCCCATCCAGAACCGAAGGCCGGTCTCACCTACTTCCTCGAGGGGCGACAACCAGCGCCCGTCACGTTGGAGGCCCGAGTACCCCGTCCGGGTCACGACGCACAGCCCGGGTTCGGGCAGCGCCTGATCGAACAGGCAGGCCAGGAATTCGTGCACGGGCAGGCCGGCGCCGGACTCGCTGCGCATGAGGCTGAGGCGCAGCTCCGGTCCCTGGTCCTGTCCGCCAGCCCACGCCAATCCCAGGCCACCTTCGGGCACCAGGGCGCGGGCGTCGATCTGAATGTCACCCTTGGGACGCTTGCGCACGACCAGCCGGTTCGGGCTGGCCAGGAACGCGTCCACGGCGGCGGCGGCCACTGCGGCCGACGGCCCGCCCTCCTGGGCGCCGGGCAACCTCACCCGGTAGTCGAGCCTTGAAACCGCCTGGTCGATGGAAGGCGGCGTCTGGGCCCCGACCGCCACAGCGCGCCCGAAGCAGAGCCCCGGCGGCAACTCGTGGTTCAGGCGCTCGGTCCAGCCGGGCACCTGGTGGTCGAAGGCGATGTCAAGGCACTCGCGCTCGCCGGCGACCCCAACTGGCAGCGGGGGACCGAACTTGAGCATCGGATGGGGATGATAGCCCCTGCTGTGGGCCACAGGCAAGCGCGACCTTCGCAGGGCCAAGTGCAACTGCCGCTGGACGTCCAGGTGCCCCAGGAAGACCACATCCCCCGTCTTGGCATACTCGACCCGATACCAGCACTTGGCGGCGGCCTGCTGCCGCCAGCCCACCCAGCGGACCTCTTCGCGATCCGGGCTGGCCGGGTCGGCGTTGCGGGGGTCGAAAGCGGATTCCGGATCCCCGGGCACGGCCCCCGGGACCGGCGGGGTGTGCCGCGGGATGGGGTCGTCGGCCAGCCGGGTGGTGCCCCGGCCGTGCGACGGAATCGCCGGCCCCCGCCGCGGCGGCGCCCCCTGCAGGGCCTCGAGCTTGGCGAAGACGTGCTGGATGTCCCCGTCGCAGGAGGTGCAATCGTAGCACGCCCCTTCCAGCCGGCAGTCGGCCAGGACCCGGGCCTGCAGGGCCCGTCGCCAATCGCGCCGGAGGAAATCCTTGTCGATGCCGACGTCGACCACGTCCCAGGGCAGCGGGGCGTCCGGGTCGCGCGGCGCCAGGTACGGCGCCGGGTCCACCGCGCAGTCGACCAGGGCCTGCTCCCAGGCCCGGATCCGCATCTGTTCGGTCCAGCCCTCGAAGCGGGCCCCCAGGCGCCAGGCCCGCTCCAGCACGTCGGCCAGGCGGGCATCGCCCAGGCCGAGCAACCCCTCCAGGAACGAGATCTCCGGATCGCGCAGGCTCAGCTTGAGCTTGTAGCGCCGCAGTTGCTGGGCGACGCGGTGGTTGCGCCGCTCGATCTCGTCGCGGGAGATCTGCCCGGCCCACTGGAAGCTGGTGTGCGCCTTCGGCGAGAACGGCGACAACGACACATGCACCTGCGCACCGCCGCGCGGCGACCGGCCCACCACGCGCCCCACCAGTTCGCACAGCGCGTCGAGGTCCTCGTCCGTCTCGGTGGGCAGCCCGATCATGAAGTACAGCTTCACGTTCTTGACGCCCGCGTGCAGAGCCTGCGCCGTGGCCTGGATGATGTCGTCGTCGGTGATGTTCTTGTTCACGACGTCGCGCAGCCGCGCGCTGCCGGCCTCGGGCGCGAACGTGAAGCTGCCCGGGCGCTCGTTGCTGATGCGTTCGTACAGGCCGTCGTCGACCGAGTCGACGCGCAGGCTGGGCAGGACCAGGTTGGCGTGCTCGCCCGCCAGGGCGTCCTGGATGCCGGCCACCGTCTCGCCCAGGCCGGTGTAGTCGCCGGTCGAGAGGCTGAGCAGTGAAACCTCGGCATAGCCGGAATCGGCCAGCCCCTGCTGCGCCGCGGCGACCAGCGTGTCGACGTCGCGTTCGCGCACCGGCCGCGTGATCATGCCCGCCTGGCAGAAACGGCAACCGCGCACGCAGCCGCGCATGACTTCCAGCGACACGCGGTCGTGCACCGGCGCGATCACCGGCACGATCTGCCGCGGCGGCGGGAACGCGTTGAGGTCCGTCAGGACGCGCGACCGGACCTGCCCGACGGCGCCTTCCCACCACACGCCCGGCAGGGCGCGCAGGCGCTCGAGCTTCCGCGCGCGCGTCTCGCCCAGGTCTTTCGCTTCGGCCAGCACCGCCGCCATCTCCATGATGACGTCCTCGCCGTCGCCGAGCACCAGCAGGTCGAGGAACGGCCCGACCACGGCGGGATTCAGCACGCACGAACCGCCGGCGATGAAGATGGGGTCGCCCTCGCCGCGATCGCGCGCGCGCAGCGGCGACCCCGCGAGGTCGATCATCGTCAACATGTTCGTGTAGCCCAGCTCGTAGCCCAGCGAGAAGCCCACCAGGTCGAATTTCCCCGCCGGCTGGCGCGACTCGAGCCCGTGCAGCGGCACGCCGATTCCGCGCATGGCGGCTTCCATGTCCGTCCACGGCGTGAAGGCGAGATCGCAGAAGGCGCCCGTACGCTCCATCAGCAGGGTGTACAGGATGCGCAGGCCCTGGTGGGACATCCCCACCTCGTACACGTC
>CAIOLW010000143.1 GCA_903859215.1 uncultured bacterium
CAGCGGCACGTTCACGAACGGATCGTGCGGCCAGGCGGCCAGGGCCGCCCCGGCGAGCGTCGCGAGGAAACCGAGCGCCAACGCGCCGGCGGCCCATCGTCCTGTTCGATTCCGCATCTCCTGCCCTTTCGCGACTGCGTCAGCGCACCAATTCCAGCCGGGTGACCTGCACACGACCGTCGCATTCCAGCCTGGCCACATAGCTGCCCGAGCCGACGGCACGGCCTTGCGCGTCGCGCCCATCCCAGTCCGCCTCGTGCCGGCCCGGCGGCAGCGACGCGTCGACCAGCGTGCGCACGGCGCGGCCCGCGAGGTCGAAAATCGTGATACGCACCGCCCCGGCCTGCGGCAGCGTGAAGGCGAGGCTGGTGCGCGGGTTGAACGGGTTGGGGTGCGCCGGGAACAACTGGAGCCGCAGTCCCGCCGGCGACGACGCGTCGACGCCGCTCAGCGCGCTTGCCGCGCCGGCGGCGCTCTCGTTGTCGTGGATGTCGCTGGCGGTCACCAGCAGGTAGGGATAGGCCAGTCCGCCGATGTCCAGGCTGTTGTTGGTCGTCCGCTCTACGACCGTCGCGCCGGCGTCCAGGTGCGCAACAGGGGAACCATAGACGGTGTACTGACGGAAGTCGGGTTCAACCGCGGTATCCCACGCCAGACGCCCTCCACTGGCGCGATGCACGTTGGCCGGCCGCGCCGGCGCCAGGTTGTCGATCGAGCAGCCCGTCGCGGGATTCGAATCCCATGAATCGCCCCGCAGCAGCAGGTGGTAGTCGACCATGAAGGTCGACGGCGCGCTGCCCGACGCACACGAGTCCGCGAATGTCGAGGCCGTGAACGTGTAGGATGTCTCGCCGCGCGCCATCACGGTGCCGAGGCTCTCCCAGGTCGGAGCGCCGTCCTTCGCCGCGGAGACCTGGCGCCACACGCCGTACGTCGCCATCCCCAACGCCGAATGGTCGAGGTTGCTGGCTGCCCAGCGCAGGCGGACCTTGCCGCCCTGGTCCGGGGTGATGTCGCGCACGCTGTTGATCACGGGCTCCGACCGGAACGTGGCGCCGTCGGCGTCGATCCACTGGGCGACGGCATCCGTGCCGAACGTAGCGTCGTCGTTCCACGCAATAATGGCACCGCCTGCACCGTCGGAGACGATGCCGCCGGGGGACAGTGCCGTGCCCGCGATGCAAATCGCGGCACCGCCGTCCGACCATAGCGTCGCGCCCATCGGCGAGATCCGCTGAGCGAAGATGTCGTCATATCTGTAGGTGGTGGGTTCGGCCCAGGCCACAAGCGCTCCACCGGCGCCGTCGGACGCCATCGCCGGCACGCTCTTGTCTCTCCGCCCGGCTGCGATCGGCAGGCCTGTGGACGCCCACTGCACGGCACCGGCCGCCGACACACGCTGCCCGTAGATCGCGGCATCGGGCACGCGGTAGTCCTGCCAGGCGACGATGGCGCCGCCCGCGCCGTCACCCACGATCGCGAGTCCGGCTTTCCATCCGGCCGTCCCGCACAGCACGACGCCGCCGGGCGTCCATTGGGCAACGCCCGAGTGCCCCAGCCTTTGGGCGCGGGTCGTGTCAACGCCGTCACGGCCTTCCGGCCACGCCACGATGACACCCCCCGCGCCGTCCTCGACAATGGCCGGTACGGAAATGTAGTCGCTCCAGGGAAGGCACAGCACCTCGCCGCCCGCCGACCACGCGGACGCACCATCCACCGCGAGCCGTTGCGCGCGCACGGTGCCCGTTCCCGTGGTCGTGTCGTATTCCGCGCAGGCGATGACGGCGCCACCGGCGCCATCGCCGGTCACGGCGGGGTCGGACTGCCTGGTCGCGCCCGCGAACACGACCTCGCCGTCATTCGCCCACTGGGCGATTCCGTCAGCCGAGACCTTCTGCGCGTAGATGTCGCTGACGGACACTTCTCCCGTCATGTCACGGTCGTCACTCCAGGCCACGACGGCGCCGCCCGCGCCATCGGCCGCGACGGCCGCCTGCCCCCTGCTCCCGCTGGCGACGCACAGGGTCACACCGTTGCTGCCCCACTTGACGGCGCCGTCGACGGTCACGCGCTGTGCCTGGATGGCGACCTCACAGTTGCCCACTGGATCCCAGGGGCGCCGCCAGAAACTCCACGCGACGATGGCGCCGCCCGCGCCATCCGATACGACGCCCAGGCGAGTCTCGCCGAAGTAATAGGGGTCCGATCCGTAGGGGCTGATCACGACGCCGGCCGGGTCCCACAAGAGATCGCCGTCCGCGGACACGCGCTGGGCGCAGACCGACGGCGGCCAGGTGCGGCTGTCACACCAGACGACGATGGCCCCGCCGGCGCCATCGGCCACCACCGTAGCGTCTGTCTCTTCCAAAGCGGACGTGCCCACGAGCACAGGCGCGAACGGGTCGTGCGTCCAGGCGGCATACGTCGTTCCGGCAACCGACGCGATCAATCCGAGCGCCAGCGCCCCGGCTGCCCATCGTCCTGTGTGGCTCGGCATGTCCTGCCCTTTCACACTGCGCGGACGCCCCCTGGCGCGGCGCGCGGCTGTGGCGAACGGTTCAGCGCACCAGTTCCAGCCTGGTGACCTGCACCAGGCCCTCGCATTCCAGCCTGGCCACATAGCCGCCCGAACCGACGGCACGGCCTTGCGCGTCGCGCCCGTCCCATTCCGCCTCGTGCCGGCCCGGCGGCAGCGACGCGTCGACCAGCGTGCGCACGGCGCGGCCGGCGAGGTCGAAGATGGTGATGCGCACCGCCCCGGCCTGCGGCAGCGTGAATGCGAGGCTGGTGCGCGGATTGAACGGGTTGGGATGCGCCGGGAACAGGCGAAGGTCGGCGGCCGCGGTCCCGGGCGCGGCGCTGGCCGCGAACGTGACGGCGGCGGCGCTCGCGTTGCCGTGCACGTCGCTCGCCGTGACCAGGTACCAGGGATACGCGGGGCCAGCCAGGTTCCACTGCGTGTTGGGCGTTGCGCCGAGCAGCGTCGCCGTGGCGTCGAGATGGCCGACGGCCGAACCGTACACGTCGAAATGGTGGAAGTCGGCTTCGGTGGGCGTGTCCCACTGCAGGAGGTCGCCACCGGTGCAGGCCAGGTGGGCCGGGCGCGCCGGAGGCAGGTTATCGACCGAGCACCCGGAATCCGGCGCCGTACTCCAGAACGCGGCCCAGGCCTCGACGTGGTAGTCGATCATGAACGTTTCGCGCGACGGCTCCGCGGCACAGGAATCCGCGGTCGTCGCCACGATGAACGAGTAGGCCGATCGCGCATCGGCGATCACCGCGTCGACACCCTCCCACCAGGTGGTCCCCGCGGCGTTGACCGTCGTCCGGTAGACACCCGGTCCAGCCTTCACCGCGCCGACGCTCGCGCGCATGGCGCGACTGCCCGCCACGGGCTCGGAGACACGTCGCCAGATGCCGTACATCGAGAAGCCCGCCTGCGGACGGTCGAGGTTGCTGGCCGTCCACGCCAACCTGACGCGGCCACCCTGGTCGCCGGGGACGTCGTTCACGCCGGTCAGGACCGGTTCGGAACGGAACAAGGCGCCGGCGCTGTCGATGCCCTGCGCATAGATGTCGGCTTCGCCGGAGCGGGAGTCGGCCCACGCCAGGATCGCACCACCGGTCCCGTCTGCGACTACGGCACCCGAAATACCGCTGTCGTAGGCAAGGCTGACCGCCGCACCGTGCGCAGACCACTGTGGCGCGCCGTCCGCCGACAGGCGCTGGGCGAAGATGCCGCCGTAATACCCGCGTTGCCACGCGACGATCGCGCCGCCGAAACCATCCGCGATGACGTACGGACCGCCGCCGGCACTAAGCACTTCGAGGGGGACGCCGCCGGGGAGCCACTGGAGGCCGCCGTCGGCGGAGACGCGCTGCACGAGCACGTCGCCTACATCACCGCGCGACCCCCCCCAGGCCACAAAGGCCCCACCGCAATCGTCCGAGGCGATGCCGCCCTGGTACATCGTGCTCGGAGCATCGCACAGGGTCACCCCGCCGGCCGCCCACGGGATGTCGCCCGCGGCCGTGATGCGCTGCGCCTTCGTGTGGTGCTGGTAGTTGTCACCGTCGACCCAGGCGAGGATCGCCCCGTCCTGGCCATCGGTCGTGGCCACGGGCATGTCGCTCCACTTGACTGCCGTGGCCGCGATCACGCCGCCGGCCGGCCACAGGCACGCGCCCGCACCCGAGATCCGCTGGGCCATGATGTCCGACGCGGTGCTGCCCCGGACGCACCAGGCCACCACGACACCGCCATCAGTGGTCGCCACGAGCGCCGGCGGCAGGTCTCGGAATGCCCCGGAATACAGGTGGACGCCGCTGGCCTCCCACATCACGGAACTGTCGGCGGCGATGCGCTGCGCATACCCTTCCGAGCTGCCGCTGCGGTTATCCAGCCAGCCGACGATCGCGCCGCCGGCGCCGTCCGCGACGGTGGACAGGCCGCGCTGCGAACTCGTGACAGAACAAAGGGACTTGCCCCCGCTGATCCAGAGCGCAACGCCGTCGGCCGTGACCCGCTGGGCGCGGACGCCGGAGCCCGACCACGCGACGATCGCACCGCCGGCGCCGTCCGCGGTGATGGCGGGTCCACTTTGGACGCCGGATGCCGACAGCGCGATGCCGCCGGCCGTCCACTGCGGCACGCCGCTACTCGACAGGTGCTGGACGAACACGCGGTGGGCCGGGGAGCCACGGTCATCGAGCCAGGCCACGAAGGACCCGCCGACACCGTCGGGGGCGACGGTCGCACCGTATTGCTCGAGGGGTTCGGTGCAGACGCCCACGTTCGTGTACGGGTTGTTCGGCCAACCCGCCACGCCCACGCCCGGGACCAGCAGCGCGAGGGCGAACACGCACCAGCCCGGGATCCTTCGCGATGTCATCGCTCGCATGATTCGCCCTTCGTCGGGGTGGGCCGACATATCGCGGCCGGGCGCCCTGGCATTTTCCGCCGGCATCCTGTACGCGCCGATTCTAGCAGGGCCCGGCTGCCGTGTCAGTCGGGACTCTGCGACAAACAGTCATTATGTACCCAGCCCGTACGCAGCCGCGCGAAGTACGCGCCCGACGGCGGCGCCTGCCCGCCGTGTTCCGCGAGCGTCGTCACGCTGTTGTCGAACCCGTCACCGGGCACGACAGCATGGCCGACACCGCACCCTGCACGCCGGCGTGGTGGTAGCCGGTGACCCAGTCGACGTCGGCGGGGAGCGCGGCGAAGGCCGGGGAGCACAGGCACAGGAGCGCCGCGGCGAGCGGCCTCACCTGACCAGCGTCATGCTCCGGGTCAGGTCGCCCGCAGCGGTCCGCAACCGATAGAAATAGACGCCGGACGGCGACGATGCGCCCGCGTCGGAGCGTCCATCCCACAGGGTGTCGTGCGTCCCCGCATCCTGTTCGCCGCTCGCCAGGGTGCGCACCAGCCGACCGCTCACGTCATAGATGCGCAGGTCGACCATCCCCTTCGCCGGCAGGTCGAAACGAATCAGCGTCCGCGGATTGAAAGGATTGGGCGCGTTCTGCGCCAGCGACAGCACGCGCGGCAGTTCACTGCCCAGGCCCGAGGGATAGTCCAGGATGGTCATGGTCAGGGGGATCGTCAGCGTCGGGTGGAGCAGGTCGTTGCTCGTGATGGTCAGTTGGCCGTGATGCGGACCCAGCGGCAGTCCCGTCGCATTGAAGGCAACCGTCAGGTCCGTGCTGCCGCCGGGCGGGACAATGCCAGCCGTGGGACTGACGATGGCCCACCGCGGTATGAACCAGAACTGCACCGCCAGATTGTCGTGCAGGTAGGCGGTGTTGTACGCCGCGGCCAGGCCCACCGCGCCGGTCGAGTTCTGGATGCCGACCGTGGCGTTGTTGCTCGACGCAGCGCCGACCGACAGGTATTGGAATGTCATTGTGCCCGTCGGCCTGATGATGATCTCGAACGTCACAGGTGTCGATGTGCCGGCGCGCATGACGTGGTCCCACTCCACGACGAGGTTCCCGTCGACGTTGGCGAACCACACGTCCCCGGATTCGGCGGCGTTGAGATCCAGGTCGGTCCAGAACGGGGCGACCATGCCGTGGGGCGCAACGGAGGACGGGAGATTTGTGTTGGCGTCCCAGCCCGCCCACATCGGCTGGAACAGGAGAAATCCCTCTGACGCGACCCGGAAATTCGTGAATTGCGAGCCGTAGAAGGGAACGTTGAACCAGAGAGGAAAAGGCCCCCCGATCGCATTGTCGCCGGCCGTCAGTGCCGCCGTGCCCGTCCCGGAAATTTCGATCCACGAGAAAGTCGGCCCGCCGGCGGCATCGCTGTCGATCCAGCGGTAGCTGAAGGCATCCGGCCCGCCCGAGCCCAAGGCGCCGACGGCCCCGTCCTCACCTGTCGCGCCCGCAGAGTCGTCGGCGGAAGCCGCCGCGCCCCCGCCCTCGCCAGCCTGCTTGTCGATCAGGTTCGGCGCGGCGATGGAATAGTTCAAGGCGCCCGCGCCGGTGTTGTCGAGTCGAATGGTCGCCGTGCGCTGCTGGCCGGGCGGCAACGTCAGCGCGAGTGCGCCCGGCGTCACGGACAAGCCCGGCGGATTGATGGCCGTGACCGAGAGGGCCACGCTGACCGTCGGCCGGGTCGGATCAGTGGTCGTCAGCGTCATGGTGCCCGTGATCGCGCCCGCGGCCACCGGTGCGCAGGTGACGTTGATGGCCTGGCTGGCGCCGGCCGCCACCGTGAACGGCGCCGTCACGTTTGCCGCGAACGCCGGGTTGTCGAACGCCACGCCGGTCACTTCCAGCGGCGCGCAACCGAGGCTCGCCAGGCTTGCGGCCAGCATCGGAGTCTGGGACACGTAGATGGTGCCGAAGGCCAGGCTCGCGGGCGAAAGCCGCGCGACCGGCGCGTTCGTCGCCGTCAGTGTCACCGGCACGACGACCTGCGGCATGTCGAGGTCGTTGCTGTTGATGCGCAGGTTGGCCTGGCAGGTGCGGCCGCACAGGCCCGCGGCATCGAAGCCGAGCGCAATGTCCACGCTGTCGCCCGCGGCAATGGTGCCGCTGGCCGGGGTCGCCGACAGCCAGTGCTGCTGGCCATCGATCCGGACCGCCAGGTTGTTGTGCACATACCGGGCATTCCGCGTCACCTGCAGGCCGCTGGTGCGCGCTGCGTTCTGGATGCCGATCGTCGCGCTGTCCCCCGTCATCGGCACGTCCAGGTAGTGGAACTCGATGCGTCCATTCGGATACAGGTGGGTCTGGAACGTGCAGGTCCCGCCCACGCCGTCGCGCGGCACCGCCACGTATTCGATGATCAGGCGCTGGCCGTCGAAATACCGGTAGGCCCGGCCGAGGGCGTTCACGAACGTCAGGTCGTCCCAGTACGGCGCGATCAGGTTCTCCGGGGCGGAGACACTGGGCAGCGACAAGTTGCTGTAGAACCCGGTCGATGCGTTCGTGAAGCTGATCCAGCCGTTCGCGTTGATGCGGTAGGTCGTGAACAGGCTGCCGTAGAACGGGAAGCTGAACCCGATGGGCATCGGCCCCCGGTTCTCGTCGTCGCTGAAGAA
>CAIOLW010000144.1 GCA_903859215.1 uncultured bacterium
CTAGCGCGGCGAGCGTCGCCAGGAGCAGCAGGGCGGCGCCCACGCGCAGCGAAGCAAAGCCCGGCGCGCGCGGCGCCCGCGCTTTGGCGGCCGGCACGGCCGCGGGCGCGTTCACGGCGTCTCCTGGCCGGACAGGCGGACGCGCGGGTCGACGCGCCGGCAGGCGATATCCGCCAGCAGCGAGCCGAGCGTCACCAGCACGGCCGACAGCAGCGTGGTGGCCATGATCACGGGATAGTCGCGCGCGCCGATCGCCTCGACCGCCACGCGCCCGAGGCCGGGCCAGCCGAAGACCGTCTCGACGACGACGGCGCCGCCCACCAGTTGCGGCAGGTGCAGGCCGGCGAGCGTCACCAGCGGCAGCAGCGCGTGCGGCAGGGCGTGCCGCCACAGCAGGCGCCGCTCGGACACGCCGCGCGCGCGCGCGGCGAGGATGAAGTCCTGCGCGAGGGCCTCGTCGAGCGCGGCGCGCAGGTAGCGGGCGGTCGCCATGAACGAGCCGAGCGCGAGCGTCGCCACCGGCAGCGCGAGGTGCCGCAGCAGGTCGAACAGCCGCGCCCCGGCGGGCAGCCCGGCCGCGCCGGCCGAGCCGTAGCCCCCCGACGGCAGCCAGCCCAGCCCGCGACCGAACAGCAGGATGAGCATGAGCCCCAGCCAGTAGCCCGGCATCGAGAGGAAGGCGAGGCCGGCGCCGCCGACCAGATGGTCGGGCGCCCGGCCGCGGTACGCCGCCATCAGCACGGCGGCCCCCAGCGCGAGCGCGAGTTGCAGGACATAGGCGGACGTCGTCAGCAGGAGCGTGGGCCCGAGCGCCTCGCGGACGACGTCGGCGACCGGGCGTTGCTGTCGCCAGCTCTGCCCCCAGTCGCCGCGCGCGCACTGCGCGACCCAGTGCAGGTACTGCGCGGCGAGCGGCTGGTCGAGCCCGAGGCGCTCGCGCAGCAACTGGTGCGCGCGCGCATCCGATGTCTCGCCGACCGAGGCCACGAGCGGATCGCCGGGCGCCAGGCGCACGACGGCGAACACGATGGTCGCCAGCAGGACGAGCATCAGCAGGGACCACAGGAGGCGTCGCGCGAGCCAGGGGATCATGTCCGTCCTTCGCGGTCGGGACCGGGGAATGGTGATAGTAGGAACGGCCCGGCGCGGCGGTCAAGCGCTGCGGTCGCGCCAGCGGGCATCCTGCACGGCCGGCGCCCCCCTTCCCTGCCGGTCCGCACGATTCCCGGTCCTTCCCCGCCGGTCCCCCGGCGGCGCGCGCGGTCCCGGTCGTTCCGCGTGATTCCTGCCTGTTCCCTGTCGTTCCCCGGGCCGCTGCCGCGCCGCGATCCCGGCGGCGCCGGTACGGTTCTTTCAATACCGGCCCGGCATTCCCTGTCCACGGGCAGGTGGGCACCGGAAGCCACAGACGAACAACCGAGGGGATCACCATGGCGATGCGTTGGATCACCACCACGAGCCCGGCCGACCGCCGCGCGAGCGCGCGGATCGCCGCGGCACTGCTCGTGGCCGTCGCACTCGCGGCCCTGGCCGGCTGCGACATCAACAAGCCCGAGATGCCGACGTTCGACACGTCGTTGACGCTGCCCCTGGGCGTCGAGCGGCTGGACGTCGCGGACGCCCTCGGCAGCGAGGACTTCCTGGCGACGGGCAACGACGGCAGCCTCCTGTTCAAGGTCGACGGCACGGCCGACACCCTGAGCTTCAACTTCGACCTCTCGGCCGACGTGCCGGCGCGGTCGATGAACCAGGGGCTCGGCTCGTTCTCGCTCGCCTCGTTCGGTCCCCTCTCCTACGGCTTCCTGCTGGGCGACGTGTGGGCGCCCGCCGCCATGGCCAACGGCCTGACGATGGTCGTGCCGCCGTTCCCCGTCGTCGTCACCAGCGCCGACCAGGACGTGCCCGAGATCAATGCCGCCACGCTCGCCTCCGGGACCGCTTCGGTAACCGTCTCCAACGGCCTGCCGGTCACGATCTCGGACGCCGGCGGCCCCGACCAGCTGGTGCTGGTGCTGGAGAGCCCCACCGGCGTCGCCTTCGCCACGTTCACCTTCGGTCCGATCGCCGCCGGTACCAGCCAAACGCGCACGGTCGACCTGGCCGGCGCGGTCCTGCCCGACCGCCTGCGCGTGAGGCTGGCCGGCGGCTCGGCCGGTTCGGGCGACCAGGCCGTGACGATCAACAGCGGCGCCGCGCTGGACGTCGAGGCGACGTTCACCGACCTGCTGGTGTCGTCCGCTACGGCCGTCGTCGGCGCCCAGGGCTTCGCCACGACGTTCAGTTCGCCGCTCCCGTCCGGCTACGAGGTCACCGAGGCCGTGCTGGCCGGCGGGTCGGCCCAGTTGAGCGTCACCAACGACATGCCGGTGCCGTGCCAGGCCCTCCTGACCTGGCCGGGCCTGCGCAGCGCCGACGGCTCGCCGCTGGTCGAGCAGTTCACCCTGGCCGCGAACGCCGCGGCTTCCCATACCATCAACTTCGCCGGCTACACGCTGGCCGACGGCGGCGCGCCGCTGACGTCGCTCGACGCGACCGTCAGCGTGACCTCGCCCGGCAGCAGCGGCCTGCCCGTGACGATGAATTCCGGCGACGGCCTGACCGCGACGCTCGGCGCCGCGACGATCACGTTCGCCAGCGTGACCGGCGTGATCCCCGAGGCGGTGGTCGTGCTGGACCCGACCGTCGAGAACATCGACCTGCCCGCCGAGCTGAACGGCCTGTCCCTGACGGCGGCCACGTTGACGCTCGAACTGGACACGGCCGCGTCCCTGCCCGGAAGCGTCGACCTGACCCTGCGCGGCGTGGCGGCCAACGGCCACGTCAGCGACCTGACGGTCAGCCGGGCCCTGAACCAGGACCCGGGCAAGGCCCTGACCGAGATCGTGCTCGACCAGAACAACAGCGGGATCGTCGACTTCCTGAACAACCTGCCCGAGCGCATCACCCTGCTGGGCCAGGTGGCCCTCGGCGGCGCCGGCACCGTCGGCACCGTGCATCCGAACGACCAGGCCGTCGTGCGCTGGCGGATCGTGGCGCCGGTGGAAGTCGTCATCGACGGCGCGAGCCTCAACAGCGACCCGCGCCTGCTGAACGTCGACGCGAAGATGCAGGAAAACATCTCCACCCACGCGCAGGGCGCCCAGGCCCAGCTCGAGGTGCTCAACCACCTGCCGCTGGCCCTGTCGCTGACCGTGCTGGTGGGCCAGGACGCAAACACGCTGGACACGGCGCCGCTGCTGGCCATCGGGCCCCTGACCATCGACGCCGCCCAGCTCGATCCCGTGACGCACACCGTCTCGCAGGCCGTCGTCAGCCGGCCGACGTTCCAGCTGACCGCCGAACAGGCGCAGGTCTTCGGACAGCCCGGCCTGGTCACCAAGGTCGTGGCCACGCTCCCGTCGTCGAACGGGCAGCCGGCCCGCGTGCTCGCGACGGATTACCTCGAGGTGCGCGGCACCATCCAGTTGGACGTCCTGGTCGACAACCAGTTCTAGGGAATCACCTCCCGCGCGGCGGGAGCAGCAAAGGACCGGAAACATGAAGAGCATCCCGAAGAACATCGCGCAGGCCCGGCGGCGGCACCCGACCCTCGCCTGGGCGACGACGGCCCTGCTGGTCGCGATCACGGCTGCCCTGTGGGCCGGCCCGGCCGCGGCGCAGAGCCCGGTCCGCGCCTGGGGCATGGGCGGCGCCGGCGGCGCCGTGGCCCAGGGCCTCGAGGCCGTCACCTTCAACCCGGCCAACCTGGCCTTCAGCGAGCACTCGAGCGTGGGCATGGCCGGCGCGGCGGTGTCGGTGCAGAACAACTCACTGAGCCTGGACCGCTACAACGAGATCACGGGCACGCACCTCGACGGCGCGGCCAAGACGAGGCTGCTCGCGGACATCCCCGCGGGCGGCTTCAGCCTCGACGCCGACGTGCGCGCCTCGGCGCTCGGCTTCCAGTTCGGGAACGTCGCGCTGACGGCCGGCGCCGTCGGCACCGGCCACGGCAACCTCGACAAGGACTACTTCGACCTGGTGCTGTACGGCAACCAGCTGGGCAAGACGGTCGACTTCAGCAACACCTACGGCGAAGGCAGCGCGATGGGCGCGGCGACGGTGTCGTTCGGCACGAAGCTGCTCTCGCTGGGCGGCGCACAGCTGGGCGCCGGCGTCAACGTGCGCTACCTGTACGGCGTGTACGAGATGCACGTGGCCGATGCCGGCGGGTCATTGACCACCGGCATGACCGAGATCGCCGGCGATGCGCACGTCTCGACGGTGTCGAGCGAGGGCGGCCGCGGCTACGGCGTGGACGTGGGGCTGGCCCTGCGCACGCCCGGCGGCATGCAACTGGGCCTGACGCTGGAGAACGCGCAGGGCCGGATGGAGTGGAACCGCAACGTCGAGAACCGCGAGTACCGCGTCACCGCGGCGGACATCAACCTGCTCAACACGAACATCGATGCCTCGGTCAACGATGCGGACTCCACCTGGGCCGGCAATCCGTACACCACCGAACTGCCGCGCACCGCGCGCCTGGGCGCGTCGGCGAAGGTCGGACCGTTCGTGCTGGCGGCGGACTACCTGCAGGGCTTCGAGAACCGCGGCCTGGTCTCCACCAACGGTCGCGTGGCGGCGGGCGTCGAGTGGCAGCTGGGCTTCCTCAAGCCCCGCTTCGGCGCCGCCAGCGGCGGCGTGCAGGGCCAGAGCGCCTCGGCGGGCCTGGGCCTGGACCTCGGGTTCTGGCACATCGACGCGGCGGCCGTCACCCGCGGCGGCTTGAAGGTGGGCGACACCAAGGGCCTGGGCGTGGCCGTGGCCTCTTCGCTGGTCTTCTAGACGGGATGACCGGGCTTCTAGACGGGATGACTGGGTTTCTAGACGGGACGACTGGGCGGGAGCGTCGCCGGCACGTCGATTGACGACTCAGCCGACTTCCAGCCCCCACGCCCGGCAAAAGGCGTCGGCCAGTCGCGGCAGCAGCTGCGACTGGCCTTCGTCGTCCAGGGGGGCGCCCAGCAATTGGCCGAGGTCGGTGGTGACCATGGCGAGCGTGGCGCGGTCGGGCGCCGGGCGGCGCGGGTCAGGGTGCAGGAAGCGCGGCAGTTCGAGGTGCGCCGGGCCGGCCAGGATGGAACCGTGCTGCAGGAAGACGTCGCCGCGCCGCCGCTGCGCCGAGCCGACGAGCTTGCGGCCGCGCACGTTGATCTCGTGGCGGCCGGCACTCTTGAAGCAGACCATGCCGCGCGCGTCGTCGCGGCTCTCGCCGCCCGAGACGTCCGCCGGCAGGCCGAGGTCGCGCAGGAACAGCACGAGCGCCTCGTTGATGCGCGTGTAGGTCTGGTGCAGCGTCGTCCCGAACAGTTCCGACGGGCTGGTGCCGACCACGGCGTAGGTCAGTTCGTCCCCGTGCAGGATGGCGCGGCCGCCGGTGGGCCGGCGCACCAGGCCATAGCCCGCTGCCGCGATCGCGCCGGCGTCGAACCCTTCGAGGGACTGGTGGTACCCGTAGGAGACGGCGAACGGCCGCCAGCGGTAAAGACGGAGCACCGGCAGGTCGCCCGGCCGGTGCTCGTCAAGGAGCGCGGCATCCCGCGCCATGTTCGCCGCGCCGTCGGCGGCGCCCTCGATGAGGATCCTCAGCTTGCCCGCCACGCGCGACCTCAGCAGTTGCAGGGGCCCATCCACCGCAGGTCGGGATCGCGGGCGGCCTTGGCCTCGTCCATGCGACCGACCGGCGTGTGGTGCGGGGCGCCGTGCAGCAGGTCCGGGTCGGTGGCGGCCTCCTCGCGGATGCGCTTCATCACCGCGACGAAGTGGTCGAGGCTCTCGCGAGACTCGGTCTCGGTGGGCTCGACCATGAACGCCTCTTCGACGATCAGCGGGAAGTACACCGTCGGCGCGTGCAGCCCGTAGTCGAGCAGGCGCTTGGCGATGTCCAGCGTGCGGACGCCGAAGTCGCGCTTCCAGCCCGCGCCCGTGGCCACGAACTCGTGCAGGCAGTCCTCGGCGTGCTCGACCTCGATCACGTCCTTCAGCTGGTGCTTGAGGTAGTTCGCATTCAGCACGGCGCACTCGGTGACGCGCTTCAACCCGTCGCGCCCGTTGCGCAGGATGTAGGCCAGCGCCCGCAGGCAGACGCCCACGTTGCCGTAGTAGGCGTGGATGGCCGTGTCGTCGACGCCCGGCAGGCGATCGAGCGTGAACGTGCCGTCGGCCGCCTGGCCGATGCGCGGGCCGGGCAGGAACGGGACCAGGTCGGCGGCCACGCAGATGGGGCCGGCGCCCGGGCCGCCGCCGCCGTGCGGCGTGCTGAACGTCTTGTGCAGGTTCATGTGCACGACGTCGAAGCCCATGTCGCCGGGCCGGGCCTTGCCGAGGATCGCGTTGAGGTTGGCGCCGTCCATGTAGAGGCGGCCGCCGGCCTCGTGCACGATGCGCGCGACCTCGACGATGTCGTTCTCGAACAGCCCGAGCGTGTTCGGGTTGGTGATCATGATGCCGGCGGTCTTCGGGCCCACCGCGGCCTTCAGCGCTGCGAGGTCGATGCGGCCGTCCGCCTTCGAGGCGATCTGCCGCGGCGTCAGGCCCATGATCGCGACGCTGGCCGGGTTCGTGCCGTGCGCCGAGTCGGGGATCAGGATCTCCGTGCGCGCCGTGTCGCCGCGCGACTCGTGCCAGGCGCGGATGACCAGCATGCCCAGGTACTCGCCGTGCGCGCCGGCGGCCGGGACCAGGCTGCAGCCGGCGAAACCCGAGATCTCGCACAGCGCCTTCTCAAGGTGCATCAGCGCGCCGAGCAGGCCCTGGATGTCGGCCACGTCCTGCTCCGGGTGCAGGTCGGCGAAGCCCTGCATCGCCGCCACCTGTTCGTTCAGGCGCGGGTTGTACTTCATCGTGCAGCTGCCCAAAGGGTACATGCCGCGCTCGATGTGGTGGTTCAGGTTCGACAGCGCGGTGAAGTGGCGCATCACTTCCGGCTCGCTGATGGCCGGGAAGTCGGCCGGCGCCGCGCGCAGCGCGGAGACCGGCAGCTTGGGCGCGGGCTCGCCCTCCCAGCGCGGGAAGGTCAGGCCGCGCCGCCCCGGCGCGCCCTTGTCGAACAGAGAGCCGGGCAGTTCGCCCAGCCAGCCGGCAGCCACCTGACGTTCGCCGCTCATCACTTGCCCTTTCCACCGGCCGCCGCGAACTCCGCGAGCAGGGCCGCATACTGGTCGACCTGGTACAGCAGGCGCTTCTCGGTGACGGCCACGAGGATGTCGTTCGGGCCGCAGCCGGCCACGCCGTCCAGCGGGATGCCCGCCAGCACGCCGCGGGCGCGCGCGAAGGCGCGGAACTCGCGGGCCGGGCGCGGCAGTCGCAGCACGGTCTCGTTGAAGACCGGGCCGGTGAACGGCAGCGTCACCCCGGGCACCGCCGCGGCCCGCTTGCGAAGCGCCTCGATGCGCGCGCGGTTGGCCTCGCCCAGCTCGACCAGGCCGCCGGCGCCGAGCATCGCCAGGTAGATCACGGCGCGCATCATGTTCAGGCCCTGGTTGCTGCAGATGTTGCTCGTGGCCTTCTCGCGACGGATGTGCTGTTCGCGCGTCTGCAGCGTCAGCACGTAGCCGTCCTGGCCGCGGCTGTCGGTGGTGCGGCCGACGATGCGGCCGGGGATGCGCCGCTTGTGCTCGTCGGTGCACGACAGGAACCCGAGCAGCGGGCCGCCCCAGGTGGGCGGGATGCCGAACGGCTGCGCTTCGCCCACGCACAGGTCGGCGCCGTACTCGCCGGGCGACTTGAGCAGCGTCAGGCTGACGGGATTGACCGCCGCGATCACCATCGCGCCGGCAGCCTTCGCGACGGCCGACAGTTCACTGACCGGCTCGACCAGGCCCAGGTAGTTGGGATTCGGCAGGACGAAGGCCGCCGCCTGCACGTTCGCCAGCACGCTCTCGAGCGCGGCGGCGTCGGTGGTGCCGGCCGAACCGGCAGGCACCTCGACGACCGCGATGCCGGCGCCGCGCATCGAGGTGCGCACAACGCGGGCCCAGCGCGGGTTCAGCGTGGCCGGCAGCACGACCAGCGGCTTGCGCCTGGTGGCGACGGCGACCTGGCAGGCCTCGGCCAGCGCCGTGGCGCCGTCGTACATGCTCGCGTTGGCCACGGCCAGGCCCGTCAGGCGGCAGACGAAGCTTTGCCACTCGTAGATGGCCTGCAACGTTCCCTGCGAGACCTCGGGCTGGTACGGCGTGTAGGCGGTCAGGAATTCGCTGCGCGAGACCAGGGCGTCGATGACCGCGGGGATCACCGTGTCGTAGACGCCGCCGCCCAGGAAGCTGACCAGCTCGGTCGTGCCGTGGTTGATCGAGGCCGCGCAACCGAACCAGCTGCGCACCTCCTCCTCGCTCAGGCCCAGGGGCAGGTCGAGGTCGCGACCGAGTCGCACGTTCGCAGGCAGGTGGCTGAACAGCTGCTCGATGCTGTCCAGTCCCATCACCGCGAGCATCTGGCGGATGTCCCCATCCGCGTGCGGAACGTAGGGCATGCCCCGTTCAGCCTCCCAGCAGTTCGTTGTACGCGGCGGCGTCCAGCAGCGCATCCAGCTCGGCCGGCGCGCTCAGCTTGACCTTGACCAGCCAGCCGCCGCCGAAAGAGTCGCTGTTGAGCAGCTCGGGGCTGCCCGTGACGGCGTCGTTGACGGCCACGATCTCGCCCGACACCGGCAGGTACAGGTCCGCGACGGCCTTCACCGATTCGATGGTGCCGACGGCGTCGCCCTGGGTGAAGGTCGAGCCGACCGCGGGCAGCTCGACGAACACGATGTCGCCCAGCTCGTGCGCCGCGAACTCGGTCACGCCCACGGTGCCGGTGCCACCGTCGACCAGGATCCACTCGTGTTCCTGTGTGTACTTGCGGTCTGCGGGTACCATGCTCGATTGCCTCCTGCCAGGTGGTTGTCGGTCAGGCCGGCGTCCGCGCGGCCAGCGGATCGCCCTTCACACGCGCCGAAAGGAACGGGAACGCGGTGGTGCGCGCCTCGACGCCCTTGCCGCGGATGTCGATCATCAGTTCGCCCGCGGGCACGCCGGTCTCGACCAGCGCCAGCGCGAGCGGCTTTTTCAACGTCGGGCTGAACGTGCCGCTGGTGACATAGCCCACGTCGCGGCCCTGGTACAGCACCCGCGCATCCTGCCGCGCGATGCCGCGGCCGGTCACTTCCAGCGCGATCAGCTTGCGCGGCACGCCGGCCGCCTGCTGGGCCCTGAGCGCCGCCACGCCGGTGAAGGCGTCCTTCTTCAGTTTTACGGCCCAGCCGATGCCGGCTTCCAGCGGGGTGATGGACTCGCCCAGTTCGTGCCCATACAGGCAGTAGCAGACCTCGAAGCGCAGCGTGTCGCGCGCCGCCAGGCCGATGGGCGCCACGCCGAGGTCGGCGCCGCGCGTGGCGAGCTCTTCCCAGACGGCCAGCGCGTCGGCGTTGGGCAGGTAGAGTTCGTAGCCGTGCTCGCCGGTGTAGCCGGTGCGCGAGACGATCCACTCGCCGGACGCGCCGGGACACGTGAACGCGGTGTAGAAGTCCAGCGCGGCGATGTCGGCGTGCAGGTTGGCCAGGCGCGCCAGGCGGCCGAGCAGCTCGCGGCTGTCGGGGCCCTGCACGGCGATGAGCGCGGTGGCGTCGCTGCGGTCGTCCATGGCGACGCCGGCGGCCGGCACGTGCTTCTTCATCCAGGCCGCGATCTTGTCGTGGTTCGCGGCGTTGCACACGACCAGCCAGCGCTCGGCGCCCAGCCGGTAGATGAGCATGTCGTCGAGCACGCCGCCGTCGTCCTTGCACATGGCCGTGTAGACGACCTTGCCGAGGGCGCCGCCGGTCACGCGGTTGGTGACCAGGCCGTCGAGCCACGCTTCAGCAAGGGGGCCGTCGACGAAGATCTCGCCCATGTGCGTGATGTCGAAGAGGCCGACATGCTCGCGCACGGCCGCATGCTCGGCCAGCACGCCCTCGTACTGGACCGGCATCTCGTAACCGGCGTACGGCACCATCTTCGCGCCGTGCGCGCGGTGCCAGGCAGTCAGCGGCGTGGTCTTGAGGCCCGTCAGGTCGTCCACGGGAACATCTCCAGGGCTGGAGCTGCAGGATCTGGCCGGGACCGAGGCGGGCGCGGCCGAGGAGTCCAATCTAAACTGCGACCGGAGCGCGAACAAGCGATTCCGCAGGCCGGGCCGGGGGGCCGGGGAAGCGCCCCGGGGCGGGGTGAATCAGCCGAGCAGCCCCCGGAGCATCTGCCCGGTGTAGGAGCCGGGACAGGCCGCGATGTCGTCGACCGAACCGGCAGCGACCAGCTTGCCGCCCCCCACGCCGCCCTCCGGGCCCAGGTCGATGACGTGGTCGGCGCGGCGGATGACCTCGCCGTTGTGCTCGATGACGATCACGGTGTTGCCGTGCTCGAGCAGGCGGGCCAGGACCGCCAGCAGCCGGTCGACGTCGCAGAAATGAAGACCCGTGGTCGGTTCGTCCAGGATGTAGACGGTGTGGCGCTGCCCGCCGCGGGCCAGTTCGCGCACCAGCTTCAGGCGCTGCGCCTCGCCGCCCGAGAGCGTGCCGCCGGACTGCCCCAGCCGCAGGTAGTCCAGCCCCACGCCCTGCATCACCTCGAGCACGCGCCGGCAGGCGGGAATGTTGGCCAGTTCCTCGTGCGCGCGCGAGACGGGCATGTCCAGGAAGTCGGCGATCGAGTGCCCCTTGAAGTGCACCTCGAGCGTCTCGCGGTCGAAGCGCTTGCCGCCGCACTCCTCGCAGGGGATCTCGACGTCCGGCAGGAAGTCCATCGTCAGGCGCCTGAGGCCGGCGCCCTCGCAGACGCGGCAGCGGCCGCCGTCGGTGTTGAAGCTGAAGCGTCCCGCGCCGTAGCCCCGCATGCGCGCGAGCGTGGTCTGGGCGAACACGTTGCGCAGGTGGTTGTAGAGGCCGGTGTAGGTGGCCGGCGTCGAGCGCGGCGAGCGCCCGATGGGCGACTGGTCGACCAGCACGACGCCGAAGATGTCCTCGTCGCCCTCCATGCCGGCAAACGGCGCCGGGTCGCGGCGCGCCCCGTGCTTGCTGGCGGCCAGCGCGCGGTAGAGCGTCTCGTGCACGGCCGTGCTCTTGCCCGAGCCGGACACGCCGGTGACGACGGTCAACCGGCCGAGCGGGATCTCCAGGTCGATGCCCTGCAGGTTGCGGCCCCGCAGGTCGCGCAGGCGCAGCCAGCGGTCGTCCGGCGAGCGGCCGGTCAGCGGCTCGGCGGGCCCCTTGCCCACGCGCCCGGCCAGGTAGTCGCCGGTCGGCGAGCCGACCGTGGCGCAGACCTCGGCCACCGTGCCCTGCGCCATCAACTGGCCGCCGTGCTCGCCGGCGCCGGGGCCCAGGTCGAGCAGGTGGTCGGCCGCCAGCATGATGTCCCGGTCGTGTTCGACGACGATGACGGAATTGCCGCGGTCGCGCAGCGCGCGCAGCGTCTCGATCAGCCGGCCGATGTCGCGGTGGTGCAGGCCGACGCTCGGCTCGTCCAGGATGTACAGCACCCCGCGCAGCTGCGAACCGACCTGCGTCGCCAGGCGCACGCGCTGGCCCTCGCCGCCGGACAGCGACGACGTGCCGCGCGACAGCGACAGGTAGCTGACCCCCACCTGCAGCAGGAAGCGCAGGCGGTTGCGGATCTGGTCGAGCACGGGCCCGGCCACCAGGCGATCGCGTTCGCCGGTGAACTCCAGCGCCGTCACCCACTCGGCGAAGCGGTCCAGCGTCAGCGCCGCGGCCTCGCCGATGTGCAGCCCGCCCACGCGCACGTTGAGCGCCTCGTCGCGCAGGCGGTAGCCCTCGCACGCGGTGCAGGGCAGCTCGGTCATCATCTTCTCGAGCGACTGCCGGATCTTCTCCGACTTCGTCTCGCGATGGCGCCGCACCAGCTCGGGCACCAGGCCCGCCCAGTCGCGCAGGAACGCGTTGTAGAGCTTGTGGTCCTTCAGGTCGCGGGTCATCGCCGCCGTCAGCCCGTGCAGCAGGCCCTGCTTCACGCGCGCCGGCAGCTTCGACCAGGGCGCGTCCAGGTCCGCGTCCATGGCGCCGACCAGCGCCTCGCACTGCACGTACAGCCAGTTGGACGGCTTGCCCTTCAGGAAGGCGATGGCGCCGTCGCGCACCGAGATCGACTCGTCGGGCACCACGGCTTCGGGACGGATGGTGCGCAGCGAGCCGAGCCCGTTGCACTCGGGGCACGAGCCGGCCGGCGAGTTGAACGAGAACAGCCGGGGCTCCGGCGACGGGAAGCCGCGCCCGCAGCCCGGGCACGACGACTGCTTGCTGTACCACGTCTCGCGCTCGCCGGCGCGCACGATGACCGTGCCCTCGCCCAGTTCGGCGGCGCGGTCGAGCGCCGCCCGCAGCCGGTCGGCGACGCCCGGGCGCCAGACCAGCCCGTCGACCACCACCGCGATGTCGTGGGACTTGCCCTTGGCCAGTTCGAGGTCGTCGTCCAGTTCGCAGAGCTCGCCGTCGACCAGCGCGCGCACGAAGCCCTGCCGCGACAGGTCGGCCAGCAGCTGCTTGTGCTCGCCCTTGCGCCCGCGCACGACGGGCGCCAGCAGGTAGATGCGCGTGCCCTCGGGCAGCGCCGCGATCTCGTCGTGGATGTCCGACAGCGGGCGGCCGCTGGCCGGCACGTCGCAGTCGGGGCAGTGCACGACGCCGCAGCGCGCGTAGAGCAGGCGCAGGAAGTTGTAGATCTCGGTGACCGTGCCGACCGTCGAGCGCGGGCTGCGCCCGAGTCCCTTCTGGTCGATGGCCAGCGCCGGCGACAGCCCGTCGATGCGGTCGACGTCCGGCTTGGACAGCTGGTCGAGGAACTGGTGGGCGTAGGACGACAGGCTCTCGATGTAGCGGCGCTGGCCCTCGGCGTACAGCGTGTCGAAGGCCAGCGACGACTTGCCCGAGCCGCTGGGCCCGGTCACCACGACGAGCCGGCGGCGCGGGATCTCCAGGTCCAGGTTGCGCAGGTTGTGCACGCGCACACCCCGCACGGAGATCACTCCCCACGGGGCGTCGAGCGGCGGTCGGCCGGGCTGTCCGGACGGGGGCTTCGTCACGCGTCCACCATCATGTGTTGTCCGCCATCAAGCTGCCGTGGGCGGTGTTCAGCGCACGTCCTTCAGGGGCGCCGGCAGGGCGTCCCAGGCGGCGCGCTCGGCCTTGGTCAGGCCGTCGGTCCCTTCGAGCACCGTCGTCGCGATGACCTGCACCGGCACGGCCGGCGCCTCGCGCCCGCCCGGGGCCTGCTCGGCGGTGACGATCTTGTCGACGACATCCATCCCCGTGACCGCGTGCCCGAACACGGTGTAGCTGCGGTCCAGGAACGGCACCTCGTCGACGCAGATGAAGAACTGGCTGCCGGCCGAATCGAGGGGCTGCGCGCGCGCCATGCTGAGCGTGCCGCGCGCGTGGTGCGCGGGCGAGAACTCGGCCTTCAGCAGCGCCGTGTTGTTCGGCCCGGTCACGTAGCCCTTGGCCGTGAGCATTGCGGCGGCCTGCGCCGGGTCCAGCTGCGAGTACTGCTGCCACTCCTGCTCGCTCAGCACGTCGCGGACGAACGGGCCGCCCGTGCCGTCGTTGTTCGGGTCGTCGTCCTTCGTCAGCGGGTCGCCGCCCTGGATCACGAAGCCCGGCACGATGCGATGGAAACGCGTTCCCGCATAGAAGCCGCTGCTCGACAGCTGCGTGAAGTTCGCGACGTGGTGCGGCGCCAGCCCGGGGTACATCACCAGCAGGATGTCGCCCTTCTCCGTCTGGAAGCGGACGAACAGGGGCGCGGCAGCCTTGCCCGGGGGCGCGGCCGGCGTGGCCTTCTCCTCGGAGGGCCCGGCCGCAGCCATGGTGACGATGGACGTCGCCAGCACCATGGCCAGCAGGACGCGGATCGCGATGGAAACGGGACGCATGTCGCCTCCGGGGGCTCGCGGGCGGTCCGGCGGCCGCCTGGCGCGGGGAATGGATGACGCATCGGGGGCCGGAATCGGGCGCGAACGCCGGGGCTTCGCGTCGGTTCCCGGACCGACCCCGGATGATAACCCCTGCGGGGGGCAACGGCCAGCCTGCGCCGGCGGGCGCGGCGGCGGGGTCGCCCCTCGCCGAGGCCCCGGCCGGCCGTCCCGCGGGCGGTTTCGCGTCGTTTCCCGACGTTTCCCGTCGGGGCGCCCCGTTCCCCGCCGGGCGGCCGCTCCCCGCCCGGGCGCAATTGCGGTAAATCAGACGCCTATCCGTCCGATAAATGGAGCGAACCCCCGGGCCCGGCGCCCCAGGTCCGGGTGTCGGGCGTTGCCCTTTATCTAGCCGGCCGGACGCATGGATCCGGACGGCGACGGCACCCTCGAAGGCAGGTGGCACGCAGATGAAATCCCGCACCCTGATGATCGCGCCGGTGTTGTGCCTGGCGGTCCTCGCCCCGACGCGGCCTGCGGGCGCCGCCCTCCCGGCCGCGGCCGCGAACACCCACACGGTGACCGCGCCGCTGGACACGCTCATCACCGAGCCGCTGGTCTCCGTGCCGGACCCGCGCTACGCGCAGCCCCACGTGGAGATCAGCCGGCGCGTGCTGCCGACGGTGACCGGCAGCGCGGCGCAGACCGGGCGCCTGACGAAGCAACCGCCGCGGCTGGACGATCCCCTCGGCGCGGCCGTCGCCTACCGCCTGGCACGCCAGGCCGCCGCGGCCGACAACCCGGGCGGCGCGATGACCAACATGGCGGACGCACTCAATGCCGCGCCCGACCAGCCGCGCTACCGGATGTGGTCCGCCGCGCGCTCCGTGCGCATGCTCGACACCGCGACGCTGGCCAAGGTGCTGCCGGCGTCGGTGCGCAGCCTGGTCGACTCGCCGATCGCCCGCGGCCCGCTCGTGGTCGCCACGCACCAGGCGCTGCTGCTGGGCACCACCATCTTCTGGACGCTGCTCGTGGCCGCCCTGTGGCTCGGCCGCTGGCCGCTGCTGGCGCACGACCTGTCGGCCGCTTTCCTGAAGGACCGCCGCCACCGGCCGCGCCTGGTGATGCCGGCGCTGATCCTGATCGTGGCGCTGCTGCTGCGCCCGGGCTGGCTGGGCCTGCTGGCGCTGCTGTCGGTGCCGGTGCTCGTGCGCACGCGCGGTCGGCGCCACAACCTGCTGCTGCTGACCTGGCTGTGCGCGCTGTGCCTGACGTTCCCGAACTGGCCGCTGCTGCGCTCGGCGGTGCCCGTGATCGACCCCGAAAGCGAAGTCACGCTGCTGCAGCAGGGCTGCACGATGCCGCCGACGGCCTCGCTGATCAATGCGCTCGGCCAGCATCTGGCCGGGGCCGATGAGCCCGCGCGCAAGGCGCGCCTGCTGACCGCGCTGGGGATCCAGGAGGCGCGCCGCGGCGCGTTCGCCGCCAGCAACGAGCGCTTCGAGGCCGCGCTGAAGAACGAACCGCACGCGTTCGCCGCCACCGTCGGCCTGGCGAACAACCGCTACTACCTGGGTGAACTCGACGAGTCCGCCGCCGCCTACCGTGACGCCGAGGCGCGCTGGCCGAAACGCGGCGAGATCCCGTACAACCTGGCGCAGGTGCAGTTCAAGAAGCTGTTCGTGCCCGAGGCGACGGCCTCGCTGGACAGGGCGCGTCTGCAGGGCTTCGACCCGCCGCACGCCAACCGCGAACCCAATCCCCGCGGCGGCTTCTCGGCCGTGGTGTACCCGGGCCTGACGAACCAGCAGTTGACCGCGGCCTGCGCCTCGGAAGGCGCCGGCTACCCGCCGCTGGTGACCGTCTCGGCCTGGCGCAACCTGCTGGGCGCGCCGCCGGTGCCCCTGTTCCTGCTGGTCGGCGGCCCGCTGCTGCTGGGCCTGCTGGGCACGGCCTGGGCCGGCCGCAAGGCGCGCTACGCGCACGAGTGCGACAACTGCGGCGCCCCGCTCTGCCGCGCCTGCAGCGGCGTGCACGACGGCGCCTGCCTGTGCGCCGCGTGCAACGAGACGGCGATCCGCTCGCGCAGCGACCTGGTGCTGGGCACGCTGCTGAAGAACCGCGGCCGCACCGAAGGCCTGGCCTACTCGGCGCGCATCGTGCGCATGGGCCGCATCATCCCCGGCAGCGGCCACCTGGCCACGGGCTGTTTCTGGGGCGGCTGGATGCGCCTGGCCATGGTCGCGTTCGGCCTGTTCCTGATCGCGGCGGCCTGGGCCTTCGACCCCGGCGCCGAGTGGAACACGCCCGGCCTGTTGCTGCCGAACGAGGCGATCAACCCGGCCTGGTTCCCGCTGCCGTCGGCCGCGTGGCCCGGCCTGCACGGGCTCCCGGTCGTGCTGGGCGCAACGCTCCTGGTCCTGGTCTGGCTGACCGCGCTGCTGGACGCCCCGACGCTGCGGCGTCGCCTGCACGAGCGCTTCACCACGATCACCGGCAATGCGAAGAAACAACCGGCCCGGCGCGCGGGCGCCGGCGCCCGTTAACGGAGGTCGACCATGGCCCTCGAAGGCCAACTGAGCGATTTCAACCTGGCGGAGATCCTCCAGTTGCTGGCCAGCCAGCAGAAGACCGGCTTCCTGCACATCGAGGCCGGCCGCAACCTGGTCTTCGTGTTCGAGAAGGGCGTGCTGATTTCCACGCGGGACCGGCGCAACCAGGAGCGCGACCCGCTCGAGAGCTACCTGCGCGCCTACGGGTGGTTCACGGACGCGCAGTGGAAGCACATCGAGTACGTGGGCCAGAACAGCTCGCTGGACCTCACCGAGATCCTCGTCTCGGAGGGCCTGGCGGACACGGCCGAGCTGGAACGCGTGCTGCGCGGCCTGGCCCAGGAGATGACCCACGCCGGCATGAAGCTGAACCGGGGCAGCTACCAGTTCAGCGCGTGCAAGGACACGCCGCCGGGCGTTAAGCACCGCCTCAACGTCGACGTGCAGGGCCTTTTGATGGAAGCCGCCCGGCGCATGGACGAAGAACCGCTGCTGAAGGAGGACCTGCCTTCGCAGTCGATCACGTTCACCGCCGGCCGCAAGGTGATGGCGCCCGAGGCGCTGTCGCCCACGGCGCAGCGCGTCATGGAGCTGGCGCTGTCGGGCCTGCCGCTCGGCCGCATCATTCGCCAGGGACGCGCCGAGAGCTTCGTCGTGCGCGACCTGCTGAAGAACTGGTGCCGCGACGACGTGTTGGTGCGCCACCTGCCGGTCGAAGACGATGCCGACGGCGTGGACGGCGGGCGCGGGCTGTCGCTGGCGCGCGGCCCGGCCCTGCGCTCGGCGAAGGCGGCCGCCGCCATCGCGCTGCTCACCGGCACGCTGGTCATCGCGCGCTGGGTGGCCTTCCCCCTGGCCACGGAGGACCCGGGCCGCGAGCTGCGCCTGGCGCAGCTGCGGCAGGAAGTCGTCACCGCGGCGCAACTCTACCGCTACCAGCAGGGCCAGTGGCCGCAGGACCTGCAGTCGCTGGTGCGCGCCGGCCAGCTCGAGGTCAAGGTCCTGCGGACGGTCGAGGGTCTCGGCTGGCGCTACACGCTGCAGGCCGACCGCGACGCTTTCAGCCTGGACTCCTGACGTCCGGGGCCCGAAACGGGGCGGCGTTCCGGGAACGGAACGCCGCCCCTGCTTGTTCCTTGCTTCCGGCCGCGAAACGGTTTAACTGGAAGCACGTCAGGCCCCGGCCCGGCGCGTCGCGCCGCCGCCCCGAATCCACCTTGTCCTTTCGCCCCGGAAGGCCGCCATGAACGACCAGACCCCGGCCGCTGCCCCGTTCATCGTGCCGTGCAGCGAACGCGTCTCGAACCTGCCGCCCTACGTCTTCGCCACGCTGTTCCGCATGCGCGACGAGGCCGTGGCTGCCGGCCGCGACGTCATCGACCTGAGCGTCGGCAACCCGGACGTGCGCCCGGCGCCGGCGGTGCTGGCCGCGCTGACCGGCTCGCTCGAGGATGACAGCTGGAATGTCCACCGCTACGGCACCTTCAACGGCCTGCCGCGCTTCCGCGAGGCCATCGCCGCCTGGTACTTCGAGCGCTTCGGCGTGCGGATCGAACCGCACACGCAGTCGCTGCCGCTGATCGGCTCGAAGGAGGGCCTGGCCAACCTGATGCGCGCCTACCTGAACCCGGGCGACGCCATCATCCTGCCGAGCCCGTGCTACCCCGCCTACTTCGGCGCGGCGCACCTGTGCGAGGCGGAGATCTTCGAGCTGAAGCTGCGCGAGGAGGACGGCTTCGTCCCTCGGCTGGAGGACATCCCGGCCGACGTCGCCACGCGAGCGAAAATGCTCATCCTGAACTACCCGAACAACCCGACCGGCGGCGTGGTCGACCTGGCGTTCTTCGCCAAGGCCGTCGACTGGTGCCGGACGCACCGCGTGATGCTGGTCAGCGACGCGGCCTACACCGAGCTGGGCTATGACACGGAGAACCCGCCCCCGAGCGTGCTGCAGGTGCCGGGCGCCTTCGACGTGGCGATCGAGTTCCAGAGCCTGAGCAAGAGCCACAACCTGGCCGGCTGGCGCGTGGGCTTCGCCGTGGGCGCCGCCGAACCCATCGGCGTGCTGGCCAAGCTGAAGAGCCACGTCGATTTCTCGCTCTTCGGCGGCATCCAGATGGCCGCGGTGGCGGCGCTCCGGTACGGCGGGCAGACGGTGCGCGACAACCGCGCGCTGTACCTGCACCGGCGCAACCAGATGGTGGCCGGCTACCGCAAGCTGGGCTGGCAGGTGCCGACGCCGCCCGCCACGCTGTACATCTGGGCGCGCATCCCCGCAGCGTGGGGCGACGACGACTTCACCTTCGTGCGCGACGTGTTCGCCAGGACCGGCGTGCTGCTCTCGCCGGGCAGCGGCTTCGGCGTGCACGGGCGCGGCTACTGCCGCACCTCGCTGGTGGCGCCGGACGCGCAGATCACGAAGGTGATGGGATTGCTGGAGGGCGCGGGCTTCGACTGGAGCCGGTAAAGGAAACGGCGCCGGGGTTGCCGGCGCCGAGGCGCGATCACGAGGCGGCGGCGGCTGGAAGAGTCGCCGCCGTCTTCTTCAATCCTCGCCGTCGTAGTCGTCGTCATCGTCGTCGTCCGCGTCCTCGCCCTCGGCGGGGCCGTGCACGGCGAACAGCAGGCGGTCGGGGTCGAACCAGGTGTTGGCGCAGCGCATGAGCTGCTCGTTGTCGACCTTGTCGATGCCGTCGACCAGCTCGGCCACCGGGACGAAGCGCCCGTAGTAGATCTCGTTGCGCGCCGAGCGGTACATCTGGTTGCTGACGCCGTCGAGCGAGAAGATCAGCTGCGACTTGAGCTGTGCCTTGTTGCTGTCCAGTTCGGCAGCGGGGATGCCGTCCGCCAGCAGGCGACGGTACTCCAGGCGGAGCACCTCCTCCAGGCGCGGCAGCTTCTCGGGCGAACACGAGCCCGAACAGCTGACCAGCCCGGTGTCGCGCCCCATGTCGTGGTAGTTGTAGATGGTGTAGGCCAGGCCCTCGCGTTCGCGCACGGACTGGAAGATGCGGCTGCTCATGCCGCCGCCCAGCACGTTGACCATCAGGTAGATGGCCAGCCGGTCGGCGTGCCCGAACGACACGCCCAGGTTGCCCGCCTCGAAGTACGCCTGCAGGATGGGGCTGTGCAGGTCCAGGCGCAGCGGGTCGCCCTCGCTGTCGAGGTCGAGCGCCGGGTCGACGTACGCGGCCGCGCGGGCCGCCGAAGAACCGGTTGCCGGCGCCACGAGCGGCGCGCCGCTGCCCACGCCCGCGCCGCCGAACAGGGCGGCCACGCGGTCGCGGTCGGCCGGGCTGACGTTGCCCGCCAGGGACACGACCAGGTTGGGCGCCGAGAACAGGCGGGCGTGCTGCACGCGCAACACGTCGGGGCCGTACGAGCGCACCAGCGCCGGCGTGCCCAGGATGGGGCGGCCGCGCGGGTGCGTGCCGTAGATGCGCGAGGCGAACGCGTCGTGCAGGCGGTCTTCGGGAGTGTCCAGCGCTTCCTGGATCTCCTCGCAGACGACGTCCTGCTCGAGCGCGGTCAGGTCGGGCGCGAACGCGGGCTCGAGCAGCATCTCGGCCAGCAGGTCCGCCGCGATGTTGAAGTACTCGGGCAGCACCTTCACGGTGAAGGCCACGAGGTCCTTCGTCGTGAAGGCGTCGACCGCGGCGCCGATGGCGTCGAAGCCGGCGGCCAGATCGTAGGCGCTGCGCCGGACCGTACCCTTGAAGACCATGTGCTCGAGGAAATGCGAGATGCCGCCCAGGGCAGGCGGCTCCTCCTGGCTGCCGCGGCGCAGCCAGACGCCGAGCGTCACGGCGGTGGCTGTCGGCAGCGGCGCCGTCAGCAGCACCGCCCCGCCGGGGAGTTCCTCCCGGCGGGGCGGCGTCTCGTTCCTGTAAGGATCGAGGTTCATCGACTATTACCGGCTACCGACGCGGCCCGCCGCGACCACCACGGTCGCGACCACCGCCGCCGCCGCTGCGGCCGCCGCCACGGTCGCCGTAGCTGTCGCTGCGCTCGCGACGCTCGGGTTCGACCCAGCCCTCGGGAGCCGGCAGCATCGCCTTGCGGCTCAGGCGCACCTTGCCGGTGCGGCTGTCGATCTCGACCAGCTTGACCTCGATGGTGTCGCCCACCTGCAGCACGTCCTCGACGTTCGCCACGCGGTGGTACTCCAGCTCCGAGATGTGCAGCAGGCCGTCCTTGCCGGGCAGGAACTCGACGAAGGCGCCGAAGTCGACGATCGTCTTGACGACGCCCTTGTAGACCTTGCCGACCTCGGGCTCGGCCATCAGGCCGGTCACGTAGGCCATGGCGGCGGCGCCGCCGGCCTGGTCGACACTCGAGATGAAGACCATACCCGTGTCGTCCACCTCGATGGTCGCGCCGGTCTCTTCCTGGATGCGCTTGATGATCTTGCCGCCCGGTCCGATGAGCGTGCCGATCTTGGAGACCGGGATCTGCACGGTGTCGATCTTCGGGGCGTACGGGCTCATCGTGGCGCGCGGGCCGGGCAGGGCCTCTTCCATCACGCCGAGGATGTGCAGGCGCGCGGCCTGCGCATCGCTCAGGGCCTTGTTCATGACCGCGCGACTGATGCCGGCGATCTTGGTGTCCAGCTGGAAGGCGGTGATGCCGTCGCGCGTGCCGGTGACCTTGAAGTCCATGTCGCCGAGGTGATCCTCGACGCCCAGAATGTCGGTCAGCACCGCAATGCGGTCATCCTCCTTGATCAGGCCCATGGCCACGCCGGCCACGGCCTTGCGGATCGGCGCACCGGCATCCATCAGCGCCATGGTGCAGGCGCAGACGGTGGCCATCGACGACGAACCGTTGCTCTCGAGAATGTCCGACACCAGGCGGATGGTGTACGGGAAGTCCTCCAGCTCGGGCAGGATCGGGCGGATGGCGCGCTCGGCCAGCTTGCCGTGGCCGATCTCGCGACGGCCCGTGCCGCCGTAGCGACCGCACTCGCCCACCGAGAACGGCGGGAAATTGTAGTGCAGGTAGTACTTGCTCCAGTACTGCTCGCCGCCCAGCGGCTCGATGCGCTGCTCGGCCTGCTTGCTGCCCAGCGTGACGGTGCCCAGGGCCTGCGTCTCGCCGCGGGTGAACAGGCAGGAGCCGTGCGCGCGCGGCAGCACGCCGCACTCGATGGTGATCGGACGCACCGTCGTCAGGTTGCGGCCGTCGGAGCGGACGCCCTCGGTGAGGATCATCTCGCGCATGAGCTTCTTCTCGGCCTTGCCGAAGGCCTCGCTGATCGCAGGGTCGGCCTTGCCGTCTTCACCCGGGAACTGGGCGACGACCTTCGCCTTGGCGACGTCGATGGCGGCGTAGCGCTCGAACTTGCCCTTGACCGAGCCGGCGACCTTGAGCTCGGCGCCGATGAAGTCGAGGACCTTGGCCAGGTTCGCGGAGGTGTCCTTGACCACCGGGTCGGCCCACTTGGTCTTGCCGCCGGCCTTGGTGACCAGCTCGCGCTGCAGCGCGTTCAGCTTGCGGATCCACGTGTGCGCGAACTCGATCGCGTCCAGCAGGCGGTCTTCGCTGACCTCGAGGCACTCGCCCTCGATCATGCAGACGATGTCGTCGGTGCCGGCCACGACCAGGTCCATGCACGACGCTTCGAGCTGCTCGAAGCTCGGGTTCGGCACGAACTCGCCGTCGATGTCCGCCACGCGGACGCCCGACAGGATCTCGTGGAACGGGATGTCCGACAGCGCGAGCGCGGCCGAGGCGGCCGTGATGCTCAGCGTGTCGGCATGGAACTCGGTGTCGGCGCTGATGATGAAGGCCACGACCTGCGTCTCGTGCTTGTAGCCCTTCGGGAACATCGGGCGCAGGGGGCGATCGATCAGCCGGCAGGTGAGCGTCTCGCGCTCGGTCGGCTTGCCTTCACGCTTGAAAAAGCCGCCGGGGATCTTGCCCGCGGCATAAGTCTTGTCGCGGTATTCGACCATCAGGGGCAGGAAGTCCTTGTCGGTCGGCCTGGGGTCGGCGGTCACCGCGAGCAGGCTCATGGTGTCGCCCATCCGGACGACCACCGAGCCGTTGGCCTGCTTGGCCATGCGTCCGGTCTCGAGGCTGAAGGTCGTGCCGTTCATCTCGAGGCTGACAGTCTGCTTGTTCATCATCACGCTTTCTTTCCTTCCATCCGCTTTGTCGGCATGTCGCGTGGCCCTATTGCCGCGTTCGTACCGTCCGGACGCTTCACGCCCGTTCCGCTCCGCCCCCGCCCCGACATCCGGGACAGGCAGCTTCCTCCAACCGTGGGCACCGCCAGAGACGGCAATCGGTCGCGACGTTTCCGGCGCGACCGACAGCCAGGCAGGCTCACATTCCGGGTCCGGTCATCAACCCCGGATGCCCAGGTCCTTGATCAGGCCGCGATAGCCTTCAAGGTCCGTCTTCTTCAGGTAGGACAGCAGCCGCTTGCGCTGCCCGACCATCTTCAGCAGCCCACGGCGGGAGTGGTGATCCGCCTTGTGCATCTTGAAGTGGTCACCGAGGGTGTTGATCCGTTCGGTCAGCAGCGCGATCTGCACCTGCGGCGAGCCCGAGTCATGCTCGTGCTTGCGGTACTTGCCGATCACCGCGTCCTTCTGATCCTTGGTCAGTGCCATCGTCCAGAACCTCCAGAAACTACGTCACGCCGCGGCGTCACGATGGCCGCAGGCCGGCCGTCCTCCCCGTCTGCCGAAGTCGTCAACGGGAACAGGACGGGACCGTCTCATCCGGCCGGGACATTCCGCTCCGGATGAAGGCGCCGACCCGCTGTACGGGATTGCGCGAAAACTGCCGGGCAGGTGACGATCGGGGAAAATCCCCGGCGTCCCGGTCCGGCGTCGCGCGGTTTCAAGATAGAGGGCGTTCCCGCCGGGTGCAAGGCGAAAGCCGGCTGTCAGGCGATCCTGCCGGGCTTCCCGCCGGGTGGCCCTCCTCTCGGTCCGCGGACCGTATCGGAGAGGGTATCGTCATGCAAAAAAGAGACTTGAGTCTCGGCGTCAATATTTGATAACAGAATTTCATCAAAGAGGTCCGGCCACATCCCGAAGGATCCCGGCCAGCCGCGGGGCCACGACAGCGACCGAATACCGCGTTTCCACCAGTTTGCGGCCGGCCAGCCCCATGGCGGCGCCGCGCGCCGGGTCGGCCAGCAACCCGATCAGGGCGGCCGCGGCCTCGTCCGCGTCACGGGCGCCGATCCCGGAATCGGCCTGCGCGAGCACTTCGTTGTTCATGCCCACCGGCGAGACGACAGCCGGCACGCCGCACGCCAGGTACTGGAGCATCTTGTAGGAGCACTTGCCGCGCGCCCAGGGCGTGTCCGCCAGGGGCATCAGCCCGATGTCCAGCGACTGCAGGAACGGGACTTCGACCGCCGGGGTCCAGGGCACCCACTGCCAGCGGTCCACGGGCAGCCGATCCAGCGGCGGGCGCCGGTCGGCACAGACGCGCACCACCACGTCGGGTTCCGCGGCAAGCACCGCACGGAGAGCCTCCTCCCACAGCAGCAGGAACGGGAAGTTCCCCGAAGACCCGGTCCAGCCGATCCGGCGAGGGCGCGCGCGCGGGCGGTCCGTCAACGTCGGGTCCGGCCGGAACCGCTCGGTGTCGATGGCGGTCGGCAGGATCTCCACGCGGTCGCAGCAAGCCCCGAACCAGTCCGCGAGGTACGCATTCCCCGCCACGACGACATCGACCTCACGCGCCAGCCTGCGCGCGAAGCCGCCGTCGCCGCGATTCAGCCAGATGGCGTCGTCGACATCCAGGACACGCGGGCGCGCGGTCAGGCCCTCGAGCGTCGCCAGGGTCGAGACGAACTCGCGCTGCAGAAGCGTGACCTGCCCGTGCCGTGTGGCGGCGATGTCCGGCAGCCTGGCGGCCAGCGTCGCCGCCAACCAGAACGGGCGCAGCAACCGGCTGGCCGGCGGGAAACTGGACACCCGGGCATGGCGGACATCGAGATCCACGCCGTCGCGCCCGAGCGCGGCTGCCAGCTGCCCGACCCGGAAGCGCGCCGACGGCACGTGGGCCCCGCCGGTCAGGGCGGTTACGCGCAGGCGCTCAGTCATGCGGCCTCCTGTCGACCAGGATGCCGCCGCGGGCCACGACGAAGCCGAGCAGGTAGAGATAGATGAACAGCACGGCCTCGTTGAACCGGTAGACGTACATGAAGCAGCTCATCGACAGCCCGTAGGAAAACAGCCCGTAGGCCAGGACGTGCCCCCAGTAACCGGCTCTCCGCGCGCGCAGGTAGAGGCGGGAGGCGATGAACCCGAGCAGGCCGCAGAAGGCCACGGCGCCGGGCCAGGTCCACTCCTGGTAGAGCACCCCGAAGATCGAGTAGACGTTGAACATCGACGGGCCGATGTTCGTGAACTGCTGCGCGAACGGCACCGACTTGACCAGGCCGAGCAGGTCGCCGGCGATCTTCCAGACGGCATAGAAAGTCATCGCACCGGGCACCGCCGGCGGGGGCAACAGGCCATCGGCGATGTTCTGCATCGCCGGCCAGGACCCTACGAAATACAGGTACGGCCACTGGAGGGCCGGCGCCGCGGCCAGCGGGCTGCCCTCAGGCGCGGCGACCCGCGAGACGAAGATGTCGATCTTCGCGTTGTACGCCACGAAGAATCCGACGAGCACTGCGCCGGCCAGCAACACATGCCGGGCCCGGAAGCGGTCGGGACGCACGACGCTCCAGGTACCCATTGCCGTCAGGGCCGAGTAGAACACGAACGCCTTGATGCCCGCCAGCAGCAGCCCCCAGATGGCGCTGGCCACGAGCAGGTCGTCCAGCGGGCTCCGCTTGCCCCGCGCGCGCCGCAGCACGTAGGCCGGCAGCACCAGGATGCCCAGCATGTTCAGGTAGCCGATGCCCTGCATCTGGAACTCGTCCTGCAGCAGCCACAGGTTGGAGAGCAACAGCCCCAGCCCCCTGTGCCGCAGGATCAGGACCGCCGCCGCCAACAGCCAACCGATGGTCGCAATGCCGGCCGTGGCGTAGAAGAAAAGTCCCAGGCCCCGCTCGTCCATGCGATCGCGGACAGCTTCCGGGGCGGGCGTCTGACGGCGGCCGACACCCAGGGCGCAACCGGCGGCGAAGGCCAACAGGCACGTCAGGATGACGAGATGCGTCACCAGCGACACGTCCTTCATGGCCAGGAGCCGCAGGTGGTAGCCGCAGATGGACACGCAATTCACGCCGAAGAAAAGACTCAGGGGGGTGAACCAGTAGTGGTACAGGCGCCTGGACCACTGCACGGAAAGCGCGCCCAGGAGCGCGAACAGCAGCAGCCACAGGAAGTCGCCGAATCCCATCATGGGGCCGCCTCCAGGCGCCGCAGGCCCCTCTGCACGATCCACCAGGTGCCGATGGTCACCCAGGTCGAGCCGATCAGCATCATCCAGGCCGCACCCATCATGCCGAGCCGCGGCAGGAGCAGCAGGCCGGCGCCGAACATGACCACCAATTGTGTCCCGTGCACCCACAACTGGCTCGAGAACGCGCGCATGGCGGTGGCCGGCGCACCCAGGAGACTGCCCACGTAGAGCACCGCGCCGCCGGCCATCACCAGGACCAGCAGGGGCACGTGCGCGGCGTACTCCGGCGTGTAGATGAGCGTGAGCAACGGTCCGCCCGCCAGCACCGAAACCGCGACGCCGGCAACGCCGATGCCGGAACCAAGCAGGACAAGCTGCCGGACGCGCCGGCGCAGTCCGGCAACGTTGCGCTCGGCGACGTCGCGCCCGAGGCCCGCCAGTGCGGACTGCGAGAGCGCCTGCGTCACCGTACTGCCGGCGATCACCAGATAGGAGAGCGCCGAGAAGATGCCGAGTTCGGCCTCGCCGTGGGAGTGCTCGAGCATTGTCCGCGGCAGCGTGGTGCGCAGCTGGATGGCCAGGAACACCGTGCCCATCGGAAGCGCCAGCAGGAACAGGCGCTTCATCGCGGCAGGCTCGAAGCGCGGGCGCAACGATTGTCCCGGGCAGGCCCGCACGAGCCTCGCGGTATAGGGCAGGTCGAAGGCCAGAAGCACCAGCAGCCAGCCCGCAACCATCGAAGCCAGGCTCAGGCCCAGTGAGCCGGTTGCCTTGAAGACGCCGCCGAACAGCGCCAGCGCGATGACGCCCTTGAGCATGAGCGACACGGCGGCCAGGTCCATGCGCTCCTGCTTCTGCTGGAAGCCGAAGTAGATGTCCGCCATCGATTCGACGACGCGTCCCAGCCCGAACAGCCCGATGACGAGCGCCTGGGCCGGCGTGTAGGCCACCCACCCGATCGCCACGACGACCAGCAGCGCGATCGGCAGCAGGACCACGCGCAACCCGAGGTAGTCCTGGAAGGCGAACTCGCCGCGCGCGTCGGAGGCGAGCACCGGGCGCAGGCTGAGCTGGGCGAACATGAGCACCGGGGAAGCGATGGCCGAGCCCAGCGAGAAGCGACCGACGACCTCGGCCCCCCCGAGCTTGGTCAGCAGCGCCAGCTGCGCCCACAGGCACGCCGCGTACACGACGTTGCCCACCAGCGTCCAGGCGAAATTGCGGCGCAGGGACAGGCCGGCCATCGTCAGCCGCCGCTCGCGGTGGGACCGGTGGTGGGCGGCACTTCGGCGTGGTCACCGGTGTGGCCCTGGAAGTCGGGCACCAGGCGCAGCAGCTCGGCCCACAGCGCCGGGCGGTCGCCCGCGCGCGCGGTGGCGAGCAGGGCGGCCACGCCGTCGGCCACGGCAACCGGGTCGATGGCCTGGCGGCGCGCCGCAAGGATGCCCGGGTTGGCCGTGGGCTGCGGCTCCTCGCCCTCGGCCCACAGTTCCTCGTACATCTTCTCGCCCGGGCGCAGGCCGGTGTAGCGGATGGCGATGTCGACATTGGGCGTCAGGCCCGACAGGCGGATCATGCGGCGCGCGAGGTCGTCGATCTTCACCGGCTTGCCCATGTCCAGGATGAAGACGTCGCCGCCGGTGCCCATCGCGGCGGCGAACAGCACCAGCTGCACGGCCTCGGCGATGGTCATGAAGAAGCGCTCCATCGACGCATCGGTCACCGTGACCGGCCCACCCTGGGCGATCTGCCTGTTGAACAGCTCGACGACGCTGCCGGCCGAGCCCAGCACGTTGCCGAAGCGGATGATCATGAAGCGCGTGCCGCCGCCCTGGTCGTGCCGCGAGAGCACGACCTTCTCGGCCACCTGCTTGCTGGCGCCCATCACGTTGGTCGGCTTGACGGCCTTGTCGGTGGAGATCATCACGAAGCGCTCGACGCCGTGCTTCAGCGCCACGTCCACCAGCTGCCGCGTGCCGAGCACGTTGTTCAGCATGGCTTCCTCGGGGTGGAACTGCAGGATCGGCACGTGCTTGTAGGCCGCGGCGTGGAAGACGATGTCGGGCTTCGCGCCGCTGAAGAAGCGTTCGAGGCGGTTCTCGTCGCGGATGTCGCCGAGCAGGAACTCCAGGTCAAGGCGGGCGCCGCCGTCGCGCAGCTCGCGCTCGATGCGGAACAGCCCGTTCTCGTCCTTGTCCAGGCAGGCCAGGTACGCCGCGCCGCCCTGCACCACCTGCCGGCACAGCTCCGAGCCGATGGAGCCGGCCGCGCCGGTCACCAGGACGCGCTTGCCCTTCAGCAAACCCGCCAGCACCTGCTGGTCGCCGACAATGGGCCGCCGGTTAAGGAGGCTGGTGGTCGAGAAGTCCTCCACGCGACGCACGCCGGGCTTCTCGCTCTCCATGATCTCCCAGAAGCTGGGCACGGACTTCAGCGGCAGCCCCGTCTCCTGGCACAGCCCCAGGATGCGGTACAGCTGCGTGGTCGTGGCCGACGGGATGGCCAGCACGATCACCTCGGCCTGGGTGCGGTGCGCCACCTCGCCGATGTCGTCGATGCCGCCCAGGACAGGCACGCCGCGGATGCGCATGCCGCGCGCCTGCACGTTGTCGTCGACGATCGCCACCGGCCGGAAGCCGCCCAGCCGCGGCGACTGCATGGCCTCGATGGTCAGGGCGCCGGCATTGCCGCCGCCGACGACCACGGCGCGCCGGCGCGGGGCGCGGTTGCCCAGCCGGTCGGCCGGCCCGCCGATGATCCGGTAGGCGAAGCGCCCGGCCACCACCAGGCCCAGGCAGAGCACCATGTCGATGGCCAGGGTCGACAGCGGGAAGCCGCCGGGCCGCCGCCAGAACAGCCACAGGGCGACGATGATCAGGGCGCTGCTCGAAAACACGCTGAGCACCAGCCGCGGCAGGTCTTCGACCGAGGCGAAGCGCCACGACTGGCGGTGCACGCCCGAACTCCACAGGAACAGCAGCCGCACCGGCACCGTCACCGCGAGCATGGCCAGCCACCACGCCTGCCACTGCATGTTGGTCGCCAGCAGGCGGTCCAGCACGACGAACCGCAGCAGGAACGACAACGTGACCGACACCGCGCACAGCAGGCCGAAGAACAGCATCGCGAACAGCAGGCGGTGACCGCGCACGAGCGTCGTCAGGAACCCGTCCTGGCGCAGCAGCCGGGAACCGAGCGAGCGCGCGGGCCGGGGCGGGGCGTTCCCGGGGCCGGGGTCGGCGGAAAAGGTCATGAAACGGGTTCACTCCTTCGGGGCGGCGCCCCGCGGTCTTGCACTGGAGCGCAAGCATAATGCCGCCGGCGGCGAATGTCTGCCGCCAATTGGCCCCCGCCGCATCCGGGCTTGACCGCCCGGCCCGCGGTTCTCACTATGGACCGGCGGCCCCGGGGCCGCTCACCGATGGACGGATTCCGGAAAGTCACGCCAGCATGCTCGAAGCACCCCTGTTCGCCTTCCTCGGCGCGGTGGCCCTGAACCTGGTGGCCACGCCGTGGCTCATCCGCTACCTGCGTGATCGCTCCCTGCTGGACATCCCGAACGCGCGCAGCAGCCACGACCAGCCGGTGCCGCGCGGCGCCGGCATCGCCATCGTCGGCACCTGGCTGCTCGGCATGTCCAGCACCTGGGCCCTGCGCTACCCGCTGCCCGCCCTCGGCATCATGGCGCCCGACGGCTTCGTGCTGGGGACCGCGGCCGGCATGTGCGTGCTGGCCTTCCTGGGCTACCAGGACGACCGCCACAACCTGAACCCGTACGTCAAGCTGGTCGCGCAGGTGGCCGTCACGGCCGGCGCGCTCTGGCAGTCGGGCCTGCGCGTGGCCGACCTGGGCCTGCCGTTCGGCGGCGCGCACGACCTGGGCGCGCTGGGCTGGGTGTTCGCCATCGTCTGGCTGGTGGGCTTCACCAACATCTTCAACTTCATGGACGGCATCAACGGCCTGGCCTTCACGCAGCTGACGGTGGCCGGCGCGGCCTTCTGCCTGATGGGCGTGGCCACCAACGACTACGAACTGGCGATCGCCGGCGCGCTGGCCTCGGGCGCGGCGCTGGGCACGCTGAAGTACAACTTCCCGCGCGCGCTCATCTTCATGGGGGATGTGGGCAGCCTGCCGTCGGGGTTCCTGCTGGCGATGCTGGCGCTGCGGGCGGGATTCGGCGCGCGCGCCGAGGGCACGCCGTGGATCGCCGCGCTGTTCGTGCTGTGGCCGTTCATCTGGGACGGCGGCTTCACCCTGGTCAACCGGGTCTACCACCGCCGCAACCCGTTCCGGCCCCACCGCAGCCACCTCTACCAGCGGCTGTACGTGACGGGCATGTCGCACAAGTCCATCACGCTGCGCTACGGGGTGGCGATGCTGGCCTGCGCCATCGCCGGCCTGGCGGGCCAGCGGCGCGACCCGGAGATCCTGCGCGGCGCGCTGGCGCTGATCCTGGTGGGCTCGGCCCTCTACACCATCCGCGTCGTCCGGCGCGTGCGCGCCAGCATGACCGAAGGACGTCACGTCGACGTCGATCAGCCCCGCGGTCCCGCCTGATCCTTCGCTCCCCGCAACTCGGCGTACAGGGCCAGCGTCTGCTGCGCCACGTGCTGCTGCGTGAACCCCGATTCCACGAGCCGGCGGGCGGCCAGGCCGTAGCGTTCGCGCAGCGCCGCGTCCGCCAGCAGCTGCCGCAGCGCCCCGGCCAGCGCCACCTCGTCGCGCGCCGGCACCACCAGGCCCGTTTCCCCGTGGATGACGATGTCGCGACAGCCGGGCACGTCGGTGGTCACCGACGGCCGGCCCGCCGCGGCGGCCTCGAGCAGGGTCTTGGGCAACCCCTCGCGATACGACGGCAGGCAGACGATGTGGCAGGACGCAAGGATGGCCGGCACGTCGTCGCGATGCCCCCACCACTCGACGTCGCCGGCCTCGCGCCACTTCAGCAGCGTCTGTTCGGGCACGGCCGCCGGGTTGTCGACGTCGGCGTCGCCCACCAGCACGAACCGCGCCTGGACGCCCTCGCCGCGCAGCCGGCGCGCCGCGGCGACGAACTCGCCCACGCCCTTGTCCCACAGCTGGCGCGCCGTCAGCACCACCAGCGGCACGCCGGCGGGCGGCGGCGTCACGGGGAACAGCGACAGGTCGACGCCCGACCCGCGGATGATCACGATGTCCTGCCGCCGCACGATGCCGGCCTTCACCAGGCTGTCGGCGTCGTCGTCGTTCTGCAGGATGGTCCGCGCGCGCACGCGCTTCAGCGCCAGCTTCAGCAGGCTGCCGGCCACCGCGCGCAGCGCCGCGCCCTTGGCGCCCTGCGCGATGAACACGTAGCCCAGGCCGGTGAACGCGTTGACGACCGCCGGCACGCCGGCCGAGCGCGCGGCCAGGCTGCCGTAGATGATGGGCTTGAGCGCGACGTGGTGCACCAGGTCGGGGCGTTCGGCGCGGTAGATGGCGGTGATCTGGCGCAGCGTGGCCAGCTCGCGCAGCGGGTCGATGCTGCGCCGGCTGAGCGAAAGCGGGTACAGGCGCAGGCCTTCGTTCTCGATGACGGCGCCGTGGCGGTTCACGCGCGTCACGACGACGACGTCATAGCCCGCGTCGCGCGCCGCGCGCGCCAGCGACAGGCGGTGCGAGCAGAACACCCAGTCTTCGGTGACCAGGAACAGCAGCTTCGGCTTGTGCGAACCCAATGGGAGCCTCCCGAACCCTGAACCTAGTGCCTGAGCCACAGCTGGAACATGAGCACATCCCACAGGTCGTATTGCCAGTTGCGCCTGCCGGACAGGTGCTCGTCCCACTTGCGGCGGATGGGCGCGGGCGCGAAGTAGCCTTCCTGCGCCAGTCGCCCGGGCTCGAGCAGGTCCTCGGCCCATGCGCGCAGCGGGCCGCGCAGCCAGTCGTCGATCGGGACGCTGAACCCCATCTTGGGCCGCTCGATCAGTTCGCGCGGCACATAGCGGTACAGCACCTGGCGCAACGGCCACTTCCCGACGCCGCCCCGCAGCTTGTAGTCCAAAGGCAACGACCACGCGAACGCGACCACGCGATGATCGAGCAGCGGCACGCGCGTCTCGAGGCTGACGCCCATCGCGGCACGGTCGACCTTCACGAGGATGTCGTCCGGCAGGAAGGCCAGCGTGTCGAGCGCCATCATCCGGTGGATGAAGCCGTCGGTGCGCGGCTGCAGGTCGGGCGTCGTCATCACGGTGGCCGGTTCGGTGGCGCCCAGGACGACCGAGGCCGGGTCCTGCCAATGGCTGACCAGCATCCGGTACAGGTCCTCGGCCGAGCGGGCGCCCATCACGTCGGCGCCCTTGTGCAGCTTGTCGCCGACGTTCGCCTGCCCGATCCCGGCCGGCAGTCGCGACTGCACCGGCCCCAGGAGGCGGTCCCAGGTCGAGGGGCTGATCGCGGTCAGCGCGCGGCCGAGCCCGGCCCGCCCGCCGCGCGGCAGCAGGGAGAACCGGCGCCACAGCGTGTTGGCGAGCACGTAGCGGTTGTAGCCGCTGAAGACCTCGTCGCCGGCGTCGCCGGACAGGGACACGGTCACGTGCCGCCGCGCCATCTGGGCCACCAGGAAGGTGGGGATCTGCGACGAGTCCGCGAACGGCTCGTCGTACAGGTCGGGCAGCCGCGGGATCACGTCCAGCGCCTGCTGCGGCGTCACTTCCAGTTCGGTGTGGTCGGTGCCCAGGTGTTTGGCGACGGCGCGGGCGTGCTCCGCCTCCTGGTAGTTCTGGTCGGGCACGCCGATGGTGAACGTGCGCACCGGGCGCGACGACTGCGCCTGCATGAGCGCCACGATGGTCGACGAGTCCACGCCGCCGGACAGGAACGCGCCCAGCGGGACGTCGGACATCATCTGCCCGCGCACGGCAGTGCGCAGCAGCGCGTCCAGTTCATCGACGGCATCGGCCGGCGAGCCGCGGAACGGATGCGCCAGGCCGTCGGCCACCACCCGGCGCAGGTCCCAGTAACGTCGCGGCGCCGCGTCGCGCTGCGCCAGGGACAACGTCAGCAGCGTGCCGGGCAACAATTTTGAGATGCCCTGGAAGATGGAATGCGGCGCCGAGATGGCATTGTGGCGCATCAGCAGGCACAGGGCATCGCGGTTGACGGGCGCAGCGAACGCAGGATGGGCGCGCAGCGCCTTCAACTCGGAGCCGAACAGCAGCGTGCCGCCCTGCCAGCCGTAGTACAGCGGCTTCTCGCCCAGCCGGTCGCGGGCCAGGGTCAGTTCGCGACGCTCGCGATCCCAGACGGCCAGCGCGAACATGCCCACGCTGCGCTCGATCGTCTCGTCGAGGCCCCACGCCTCGAAGCCGGCCAGCAGCGTCTCTGTGTCGGAGTGGCCGCGCCAGGCAGGCGCGGCTTCGCCCAACTGCTCGCGCAGCTCGAGGTGATTGTAGATCTCGCCGTTGAAGACCAGCACGAAGCGCCCGCCGGCCGACAGCATGGGTTGGTGCCCGGCCGCGCTCAGGTCGACGATGGACAGCCGCCGGTGCACCAGGCCCACCGCCGCGTCCGCATCCACCCACACGCCGGCATCGTCCGGGCCGCGATGGGCGATGACCTCGCCCATCCGCCGCAGGACATCCGGCCCCGACGACGGGTCGAACGCCGCTGAAGCCCCCAGGTAACCGGCGATGCCGCACATCCCTAGCCCGCCGCCTTTCGCTGCGCACCCAGCGCCGCCAACCCGGCGTAAAACAGTTCGTACTTCTTCACGATCGCGCCGATCTCGAACTGCGACGCCACGCGCCCGCGCGCCCGCGCGCCGAGTTCGGCCCGCTGCGTCGGCGACAGGGCGAGCAGGTCGTCGGTCGCCGCCGCCAGCCCCGCCATGTCGCCGCAGGCCACGACGCGGCCGGAGTCCCCCACGATCATGGCCGAGTCGCCGGCAGCCGTCACGGCGCACGGCACGCCGCAGGCCATCGCTTCGCCCAGGACGCTGGGAAAGGCCTCGCCCCACGACGGCGAGACCAGCACGTCCAGCGCCGCCATCAGGCGCGGCACGTCGTCGCGAGGGCCCAGCAGCCGGGTAGCGCCGGACACGCCCGCGTCTTGCGTGCATTCGGCAAGCCGCGCATTGTCGCGATCGAGCCCCGCGCCGACGAGCACGAACCGCGCATCGGCGCGGCGCCCGTGCACAAGGCCGGCGACGGTGACGAACCCCTCGATGTTCTTCAAGGGGTCCCAGCGGGCGACCAGCCCGACCACGGGCGCCTCGGCCGCCAGGCCCAGTTCGCGCCGCACCTCGGCCCGCGCCTCGCCGTCGGGCCTGAACCGCGAGAGGTCGAACCCGTTCGGCACCACGACCAGGCGCCCGGCCGCATAGCCGATCGCGATGTGGGCCGCGCGCGCGGCCTCGGACACCGACAGGATGCGGTCAGGTACAAGACGCGAAAGCCGCGCGCAGGCCCGCGCCACCAGGCGCGTGGAGAGCTTGGTCCTGTCCGGGTCGAGCGACGTGTTGTGGATGGCCCAGCCGATGCCGCAGCCCCCGGCCAGCTTCGCCGCCAGCCCGCCCACCAGGTCGGCATGGTACATCCAGGTGTGGACGACGTCAGGCCGCAGCGCGCGCAGGCGGGTGGCCAGCCGCGCGACCGCGAGCGGCCCCACGCGCCCCGGTGTCAGGCCGAGCGCCTCGACGGGGATGCCCAGCGCCTCGATCCGCCGGCCGACCTCGCCCACGTCGGTCAGCGAGATGACGCGCGGCGCCCAGGCCGGGTCCAGGCGCTCGAGCACCTTCAGGAGCGTGAGCTCGGCGCCACCGGTCCGCAGTCCGGTGATCACAACGACCAGGCGTGCCGGACGGCCGTCCATGGGGCTCCAGGGTCGAAAGGTGGCGGGTGCGGAAGCGGAAGGTACGATCAGGGGCGGGTCGAAGGTCTGTCAAGGGGCAGTCGGCACTGCCCCCTGACCTCAGCTCATGCTCTGGACGTACTGCAGGATCTCCTCGGCCTCGGCCTCGGCGTCCTCGGCCAGGGCCAGGCCCAGGCCCAGGCTCAGGCCACCGGGAACGGCGACCATGGCGCGGATACTGGCCGGCATCGCGGCAGGGTGAACGGCTGTCCGGGCCACCAGCGGCCGCGGCAGCAGGGCCGCGGGCTCGTACCAGGCCGGCACGTTGGCCACGATGGGCGCGTCCAGCAGCTGCCCGGCCGTCATCGCGGGCGTGGACTTCCACGGCGAGACGGTCTCGAGGATCGTCCAGATGTCCCGCAGCAGCGGGTCGGTGAGGCACTCCTCGTACATGGCCAGCTTGCGCGGCATGACGCGGTCGATGTAGAAGCGGCGCGAATCGCGCACCTGGTCGTCGGCAAGGATCGATTCCTCGCTGCGAAACGCAAGCGTGGCGCGGTGCGTGATCCCAGGCCTGACGTTCAGGATCCTCTGGTACTGGCGCGGGAACATCGAGGCGAACTCGGGCACCTCGGGCCGCGGCCCCACCAGCGACATGTTGCCCTTCAGGACGTTCCACAGCTGCGGAATCTCGTCGAGCTTGGTGCGCCGCAGAAAACGCCCCACGGCCGTCACGCGCGGATCGCCGCCGGCGGTAACGCGGGCGCCCCGACGGTCGGCGTCGTGGATCATCGAGCGGAACTTGTACATGCGGAATGGACGCCCATGGCGGCCGAGGCGCGACTGCGCGAAGACCACCGGGCCGGGGCTCGACAGCCGCACGGAGGTGGCGACGCCCAGGATCAGCGGCAGCAGAATCAGCAAACCGATCACGGATGCGGAAACATCAAACCATCTCTTTACCAAGATCTCCCCTTCCCTGGGACATCACCCACGCCGAACCGGCCGTCTGATATCGGCCGGGCGCGGGAATTCCTTAGTGATTCATGCAATGCCGGTGCCACTCCCCCAACTGCCCAGCATAACGTTCGGTGATGCCATTTCTTTCTCAGATACTTCAATTTTGTGGGGAGTTATGAGAATAGGCAAGGGCAATGTTGGGACATTATCATGAGTTTTTTGGTCCGCTATTGGCTGGTTGTTTTCCTACCCATGTGGTGGGGATGAACACGCGTAGATCGTGCCGTCCGGCCTCGAACGTGGAGCCTCGTGATGAATTTGAATGAAATTGCAACTCATCAAGATAATTCCGCCTGCGGCACCCGAAAGTGCTAGATGACCGGAAACCGCAGCTCACCACGCGGCCCAAGACCAAGATGCCCGACATGGAGCGGTCATCAATACCGCCGCGCACGGGCATCTTGTAACCAACCGGCGGCGACGTGCCGCACCCGACGGGTAGACCGGGTCATATTGTCGCGATTGCCGCCACGCAGACAAAATGCAATCATGCTTGAAAAGTGTTTCGTGTCGGCACGGGGGTCGCATGCCTGCGATCGCTCATCAACCTGCCCTGTGACGCACAACGAACAGAGCCTATGCGACGCTCGCCAGACGGTTGGCCCGCAACAAAGTCGGGTCCCAATGCCTTACAAAGGGACATGGTAATCGTTGTGAGTCCGTTGAATCTGCCGAATTCGCCCCCGCCGAACGGTGTCACCTTCATCATCGTTGCACGCAACAGCGGGAGCGTCATAGCCCCTCTGATAGGTGACCTGATAGCCCAGGATTTCCCCCGTTCGGATCTTGAGGTGATAGTTGTTGACGGCTGTTCAACAGATGGCACAGCGGACATCGCCGAGCGGTTGCTTACCGGTTCCGGCATTGCCTTTCGCATCCTGAGCAACCCCGCTCGCATTCTCCCGTCCGGCTGGAACATTGCACTGGCAAGCGCACAACGTGACATCATCCTGCGCGTCGATTCCCACGCGCGTATCCAACCCGACTTTGTGCGACGCAACTACGAGGCTCACGCCCGCGGCGAGTTCATCACGGGGGGACCAGTCATCTCCATGGCGCAAGAGGGGGCGAGCAAGTTCGCCCTGGCACTCGAGTCGTCTCGATTCGGTGGCGGCGCAGCCGACTTCCGCAATGTCCTGCCGCAATCCGACTATGTAGACACGCTTGGATTCGCGGCATATCGGCGAGAGATCTTCCTTGCGATCGGCGGCTATGACGAGCGCCTGGTCCGCAACCAAGACAACGAAATTCATGCCCGCATGCGCCATGCCGGCTACCGGTTCCGCTACGAACCCACAATCCGCAGCACCAGATGGGTCCGCCCCCGATTCAGGGCGCTTCTCCGCCAGAAGTTTCTGACTGGATATTGGATTCCCCTCACCGCAGTGGTCCGCCCATCTGCCTTTTCTGCACGCCATTGGGCGCCACTCATGTTCGTACTGTTTCTGGCAGCCGCTGCAGCATGTTTCGGAATCGGGCAGATTGGATGGCCGCTCTTCACGATGCTCGGTTGTTATCTGGTTCCTGCAGTGCTGTTCTCAGCGAAGGCGGCGAACAGTACAAGTGGCCCGGGGCTGGTTGGATCCGTGTTCCTACCATTCGGATTCTTCGCGTTGCACATAAGTTACGGCATCGGTACGCTCGCCGGGACGTTGGCTGCGCCATCATTTGCCTGGCGGACGCGGCGATATTCCAACCCGTATCCGGCCGGGAAGAACCAGGAAAGTTCCCAAGGCCGCCGACAGGGAGAGGACCTCACTGGCCATGCGTAAGCCGGACATCGTCTTCATGGCCAGCAGGGATTGGGACAGCCTCCCCCTGCACAGTCATTACCTTGCAGAAGGATTCGCCCGTCTGGGACACGAGGTCCTGTACATCAACCAGACGCTCCAGAAATGGCCGCGACTGAGCCATGTGTTGTGGCGCCTGCTGCCTCACCGAAAATCGGGGCGCGTTTCTTCCTACTCACGTGAGCATGCGGTCCCCAACGTCACGCCCGTCACCATCTGGACCGGCCCGCCGACCTCGTGGCTGCGCCCGATCAACAAACGGATCATCGCGCACACACTCAAGGCATGGCGAAACCGCCGCCCCATTTTCGTGACATTCGTGCCGACCTATACCGCTCTGGACCTCGCGGACTTCCTCAAGCCAGGCGCTATCGCTTACGTCAACTACCATCACTTCGAAGCCGACAATGTCATCTCTGACCTGTTGAGGGCGGAGCGCGAACTCGTTGACCGATGTGACTTCCTGTTCGCTGACTCGCTCTTCCTTCGCGAACGTATCACGCGCATGTCGGGAGGCCGCGAGGTCCACCGATGCATGCCCGGAGTCTACTATGACCGCTTCCGTGCCGCATGCCGTGGCGACGAAGTCACGCGACGAAGGACGATCTACTACTTCGGCGATATCGGGGCTCATTTGGACCTCGACCTGTACAATGGGTTGGCCGAAACGCACGAAGTGACATTCATAGGGGTCGTGAACCCGGTCGCCCGTGAACTCATATCTTCGCGCATCAGGGTATTGCCCCCGGTTTCCGTCATGGATTTGCCGTCCGCCCTCCGCGAGGCGGATATTGTCACCGCCCTATACCGGCCTTCCGAGTACATGCTGGGCGTCATCCCCGCCAAATTCTTCGAATGTCTCGCGACCGGCAAGCCATTTCTGGTCAGTGGGTTGCGCGAGGCAGAGCCGTATCGGGAACTCGTCTACATCGTCCAGGACGGCCTGACCGAGGCCCTGCGCATCATCGAGGACCTGAGCACAACAGAGTCACCGGAGCGTCGTGCGGCCTGCGACGACGAGGCCCGCACCGCAGACTGGGGCAAACGGTTCGAGCAGTTCAAGACCGTTGTCCTGCCGGGGGAAAATGATGCATAACGGCAACTCTCAGCCAGGACGCGGCCTTTTGTTCATTTACAGATACAACGACCCCACCATTTACGGCGGTATCGAACGCAAAATCCTGACTATAGCAAAGTGGCTATCCGCTAATCAGATGTTTACACCGCACCTTTTGACCAATTACGGGGATTCGATGTTCGCCGGTGATTTTCGCAGTGCAGGCTTCCCGGTCCACGTTGTGTCAATGGGTGGCCCCTTCGGAATCGCAAACATCGCCCGGACAGCTCTGGCACTCATAGAGGAACACGATATCGTGCTGGTGCAGACTCACAGATTTCGCGAAAGCCTGGCCGGCGCCGAGATTCGCAGGCGCAACTCACGCATCCGCCACATTACGCGGGTGCACACCCACATCGACGGCTCCGCGGTGCAAGGCTGGAAGTTGCCAGCCTACCACCTGCTGGACAGATGCGCACAACCGTGGGTAGATTCCTACGTAGCGCTCAGCCAGACGATCCGCGACGAACTCGTAGCCCGCAGCCACATTGCACCATCCAAAGTGCGCATTGTACCCAACGGAATTCCGATGCTTGAGACCGAGCCCCAGATTGAGGATGGCCAGAACAGCCTGCAGCGCCATGTGGCGGTCGTTGGAACTGTCGAGGAGCGCAAGCGCCAGGAATACCTCGTCCGGGCGATCGGTCATCTCCGACGCGAGCGGAAACTCGACGTGCGACTGTCGCTCTTCGGTACCTTCGACCCCATGTACGGCGAGTGGATGCGCAACCTCGTCGGACAGGAGGGCGTCGGCGATCTGGTGAACCTCGCGGGGTATACAGACAATGTCGCCGCTGCGCTGGCCGGCATCCCCGTTGTGGCGATCGCGTCCGATTTCGAAGGAATTCCGACGAGCATTCTTGAAGGCATGAGCGCCGGTCGTCTGGTCGTCGCCACCGATGTGGGCGGCACTGCGGACCTAGTGGTCGATGGCGTCAACGGGTTCCTGCTGCCGCCCGGCGACTGGCGACCCTTCGCAGAGGTTCTGGAAAGGATCTGGTCCGCACCTGCCGCCCACTGGGTCGGCATGCGTCGGGCCGCCATGGCCACGTACCAGGAACGATTCACCGTCGATGCGATGATGCAGGGATTGCTCGCCACCTACCGCGACTGCGGCGTCCTATGAGCGGAACCGGCGCGCGAGGCTGAGGCGTTCCCGGATAACAGCCTGCTGGTCATGGCCGAAGCCGAGCCCGTATCCCGCCGCAAACACGACGATGACGGTCGGCACGGCCACCAGGACGAGCAGCGGCCATGACTCGATGACCAGGCCGGCACCGACCCGCCACGCCAGGTAGAAGAGCGCGCCCATGACCAGTCCTGGGCGCCAGATCGCCCCCAGCAGGCCGCGTGACTGGCCCTCGAGCGCCGCGCTCATGATGATCGGGTAGTAGAAGCTCAGCACCGACCGTCCCAGCATCTGACCCATGATGATGCCGGCCAATCCGTAGCGCTTCCCCAGAATGCACGCCGCGGCGATCCCGACCACGGCCGCCACACATCCGGCCAGCACCTTGCGCCGCATGTTCAGCGTGGCGTCGATCAGGAACGCATCAGCCCGGAAGGCGACCTGCTGCGCGATGGCTAGGACCATCAGCAGGTTGATGCCGGAACCGCAGAATCGCTCGCGCCCCACCCAAAGCGCCACGAAGCTGGCGTTCAGGAGCAGAACACCGCAGCCCAGGACAAGCATGAACAGCCAAAGCACCGACATCAGTTCGCCCCGCACGCGCCGCGCCCGCGCGAATTCCCGCGTGCCGATGAGGCCGCCGATGCCGGGCACCGCAGCGTTGACGATCATGGCGCTCGCATTGACGCCGATCTGCGCCGCGTAGAGCGTCAGCGTGTATTTCGTGACCTCATCGGCGCTCATGACGAGGCCGATGATCACGACATCCGAGAAGAGCACGAGCTTGTTGACGAGTGTCCACGAGAACACCCAGGCACTGAAGCCGAAGAACTTCCGGACGTCGTCGCGCGCCGGGCGCGCCACCCCGTACCACGGCACATCCCGTCGCGCGTTGAAATGGTTGATCGCACCGGACATGAACACGGCGAGGCTGAAGGCCACAGCGAGCCCGATGAGCCCGAGGTGCAGAAGAACGGCCGCCGCCAAGAGCGCGCCGCCCACGATCTCCGCCACGACCTTGGCGACGGTCATCCGGTAGCCGAGGTTGAGCCCCTGCAGGATCGCCTCGGGCACCTGGGCCATTCCCATGAGCATCAGGCGCAAGACCAGGATGGCGCACGTGATGCGGGCTAGCGGCAACATCGCAGGGTCCAGGCCTCGGATCAGGCGGGGCCCGAGCCAGACCACAGCAGCGCCCGCAAGCGCCACGATCGGCAAGAACATCATCCAGATCGTGATCGCACTACCTACCGAGCGGCGCTTCTCCTGGTCGTCGGTGGTGACCTGGCCATTGGCGAGCACCCACTTGAGCGCCTGCGTTGCGCGGCCCTCGGCAGACTCCACGTAGGTCAGGTACCGCTGGCAGATCTGCCAGATGCCGAAAAGCTCCCCGCCGAGCCCCGTGACGAGAATCGGATTGACGACGAACCCGACCACAATGCGCACTACGTAGATGAGGAAGGAGGAGCCTGCGTTCAGGACCGAGTGCTTCGTGAGGTTGTCCTGCATCTTCCTCATGGCCTGGTCACGATTTCCAGCAACAATGCCAAACGCACCACGGCCTCTTCCGGTCCGGTCCGAGCGGAGTCCAGTTCGGCCACGACGGTATGATCCCCGATCGCCCCCCGGATGGCGGCGATGTTCTCCCGCACGTTCTCCACAAACGCCGCGAAAACCGCGGGATCGCGCCCCTTGACGCGATGGTCGCGCGCGCGCTCGTTGATTCGCGCATTGAGGACCTCCGCCGGCGCATCGATGATGCAGACTGCATCCATCGCCCCAACCAGCCGCAAAGCGGTGGAGCGCAGCCAGTCCCTCGCGCACGCTTCCCGGCCGGTACCCCGGCACTCGTTAACGACCCAGACCAGCCCCGCCAGTGGTCCTTCGTCGAGCAGGAACGATCCGTACTTGAGGGTGTCGATCCGGTCACGCGCGGCCAGGAGGTCGGCTTGCGTCTCGATGACGAACATAGTCCAAGCGATGCGGGGCGGAAAGCCCTGTGCCATCCGCGTTACGAGTTGCGGCCACTTCCGCGCCAGTCGCCCGGCAGCAAAACAGCGATGGCGCCGGATCGCCAACCGCGACCGGAGCCCCGGCCTCCGGGGCTTCAATCCGTCCAGGAGAGTCGTCTTCCCGGCGCCGGGAGGGCCTAGGATCTCTACGACGCGCTGGCGGGCGCCGATGGTGTCCCAGATGCGCTCGCGGATCGTCGCCTGGATAGCCAACAGGTCTCCATCGGCAGCAATGACCAGGTCTGTGACCGGGCTCCACTCGCGACTCCAGAGTTCCCCATTGCGCGCCAGGACGTACGCCTCGCCGTCCTCGGGCTTGCGCAGCGCAGCCACCTCGGGAGGCAATCTCAGCACGATGCGCACGTCGGCTGCCGGCGAACTCGCGTAGGCGCGTTCCTCGCCTCGCGCCAGCGCGCCCAAAATGCCGCCCGTACCGAAGCGCGTCGCGATCTGGGGCGCGTCCATCATCGCTATCCCGGGCACGGGGTAACGGTCACACAGCACGATGGCACCTTGATCCCGCGCTCTTGCTGCCCACTGCAGGGCCCGCAGCCGATCACGGGCCAAAAGGTGATAGCCGATCGCCTGCGCCAAAGCCGGGTAGCGTTCGTGATCGATCCCGAGGACCGGCCGGGCGATCCGCAGGCACGCCGCCCACAGACGCCGCGCCGGGCCGGCCGGCGGCTTGCCATAGTGCAGGTTCACCACGGCGAAGTCGCCGCCCAGCCACTTGCGGATGGCCTTCAGGTTGGTCGTTTTGCCGGCGCCGTCGCCGCCAACCACCGCGACGATGATGCCGCCGCCGCGGGCGCGCTTTCCACCGACCCGCCGGCCGAGGCGGTTGCGCGCCGCCATGGCCAGACGGCGCCCGACCAGGGTGAGCGCCGCGGGCAGGGGCGGCCTGATCGCGTAGCCGCCCAGGCACGCCGCAAGGGCGCCGCCCGCAGCCAGACGTTCGCGCCGGGAGGCGTCACTGCGCAGCGATTCCTCACAGCGCTTCCAGACCGCGTCGGTTACCTGCGGCAACAGCATCGCCTTCGCGCGTGCGCGCGCCTCGTCGTCTGCCTGCTCCATGAGCCAGGCCAGTTCGCGCGCATCGCTCCCGGCCAGGCCCTGTGGGCCGCGCCCGGCGATGAAGGTGAGCCAGCGACGCGGCCCGCCGAGGAAGACACCCAGCAACCGCCGCTTGAGCGCCATCCGCGCCACGAACACGACGTATTCCCGGGCGGGGTCCGGCACCGGCAGCGGGCCGCACCGGCGGGTGTCCGCCAGGTACATCGCCTCAACCGGCAGGTGGTAGTTCTTCAGCAAGTCGATGCCGACATTGAGCGCGTAGTGGGCATGGACATGGACGATGACGCCGCTGTCGACGTCGAGCCCGTGGAAGTTGAAGATGCCGGCTGTCCAGGACTCGGTGTGCGAAGAGAACTGGCGGAAGCCGAGCGCCCGCAGCCGGGCTTCGAAGACCTGACGGTCACCCGCCGCAACCAGCAGGTCCAGGTCGTTGTCGCCGACGAACGCCAGGTGTAGGTTGCAGTTGCTCTTCCAGTGGCACCAGGAGATCCGCGCCGCATCGAGATCGGCGGCCAGGTCCTCGACGAGCCGCAGCACGCACACCGTCATGCCGCACCCCCGCGGTTCTCGAGGTGAGCGCCCACGATGCCCAGCATCATCCACGTCACGCGGCTCTCGAGGCGGTCGCCGAAGAAGAACAGGACAGCCAGCGAGACGACCAGGCCGACCATGATCCCCGGAGCGCCTTCGGACCGCGACCGGCGGCACTCGGCAAGGAGTCGCCGCGCAAGGTCGACGAGAACATTGGCCACGACGGCGAGCCCGACGATGCCGAAGGCCACGAGCGCGCCGAGGTAGGTATTGTGGGGGTTCCAGATGCGGCCACCGCGGATGGCAGCGTCGATCACCGACATCTCGCGCCCCAGTCCCACGCCCGTCCACGCGAACTCGCGCCAGTGCCGGAGGTAATCGGCCCAGATGAACAGGCGCACGTTGTCGCCGGAAACGGTCTGCGACCTCTGGAACAATTGGTCGAACACCCCGCGCGGCGTCGCCAGCAGGACACCGGCGCCGATGACCACGGCCATCACCACGTACCGCGGTCGCACCACGCGCAGCGACGACAGGGCGAAGACTCCCAGGCCGGCGGCGACCGCCACGATGGCGCCCCGCGATCCGGACATGAGCAGCAGCACGAACGCGAACACGAGAGCGATGGCCGCCGCCACGGAAACGGCCGGGGTACGCGACCGGTCCATCAGCGAGGCAAGCGCAAGCCAGGCGAGGATGACGGTGACCTCGGCAAACGCGTTCGGGTTGCTCATGCCGCCCGAGAAGCGTTCACCGCCGGCAAGGACGCCTCCGGCATCGCCAAGCGTCACCAGCGCCAGGAGGCTGGCGCCGAGCGCCCAGGTCATCGCGCGGATCTCCCGCGCGCCGCGGATCTGCGTGGCGAGCGCGAACGGCAGGAGCATGAACAGCAGGTTCTTGACCAGCAGCGAGGCGCTCGAGTCGCGGATGCTCGTCTTGACCCCGAGGTCCACGACGATCGGCTGCCACGACAACTCCCCGGGATGGATGACCACCCAGGTGATGAAGTTGTGCGCCAGGACGAAGACGACCATCGCCGCGTACGCCCGGGGCATCGCATGCCACCGGCGACGGCTGCGGAAGACCCAGTCCAGGATCAGCCCCATCAGCGCGACGTTGAAGAGATGGGAAAAGACGGCGCCGAAGCCCCCGGCGAACTCGGACGACCAGGGAAGTGCAAACGCGAGAAGCGCCAAGAACGGCAGGACGACGATGCGATCGATGGCCATCGGTACGCGCAATGACTGCTGCGAGACATCGGCCATCGTCAAGCCCGCTGCCGCCCGTCAGTGACCTTCATCCAGGCGAACGCAGCGGCGAAGGAAAGGACCAGGCCGGCCAGAACCACCGGGCGGCGCTGCGGCCAGAAGTGGATCATAGGCACCGAGGCGCGGTCAAGCACCCGGAGCACCGGCATCTGCGCCGAGTCCTGGATCTTGACGAGTTCGTACTGCCGCATCAGGTCGCCGTAGACCCCGCTGCTCAGGTTCAGGTCGCGCTCGAGGCGGCGTTCATCGAGGGCCAACCGCGGCGACTGCCGGGCGTCGCGATTCTGGACCTGGAAGTACTGCAGGCGCTCCTCCTGGACCGCGAGGCTGTCGGTGATGCTCGCGATGCGCTGTTCCAGCAGGCGCCGCTGCATGCGGACCTCGCCGGCCATCTCGCTGCCGAAATAGCCCTCGATCTCACCGAGCAGGGCATTGACCATGGCGGCGGCGAAATATCGGTTCCGGTGTTCGTAACTGATGGTCACGACGCCGGACTTGATGCTCTTCGTGGCCTGGATCTTGTCCTGCAGCGCGAGGCGTAGTTCATACAGTCTGGTCGAATCGGCAGCCTGGCCGTGCAGGAGCACGTCGCGAAGCGTCCCTTGGCCGAACGGGTGGTTGATCGCGGCATCGAGGATGCGGTCGCTGCGCACGACAGCCGGGTACAGGTCCGAGGAAGTCCCCCCCGTGCCGAGACCCGCCAATCCCGCGAGTGAGCCGAAGGACGACAGCATGCCGCCGACGCCGCGCTGTTCGGCGGGCGGCATGATCGATGCCTCGGCGCGGTAGCGCCTCGGGAGAGCAAGCGCCAACGCGATGCTGACGACGGCTCCCAGGACGAGCGCCACCGCGAACAGGCGCCGACGGCGCCAGATATCGCGGGCGAGCCCGGCAAACATCTCGGCAATCGTCGGTTCACCGCTTCGGTCATCGGTCATCGGTTCGCCACTTTCCGCGTTCGTCAATTCGTCCGATTAATAACCAACCAAACCGTAGCCACCCCCGCCAGAATCCCGCTGATCTCCTTCAGCTTCGCCAGCGTGCTCTCGCCCTCGGGCGGCGCCTTCTGCGGCACGATGATCGTCGAGCCGGCCAGCACCTTCGAGCCGTGCTTGTTCGGCAGCGACGCGCCGTTCGGCCACACCACGCGCGACTTGCCCTTGTCGGCCTTCTCCAGGTAGCCGCCGGCGCGGTCGACGTACCAGTTGATCTTCCGGCCCTCTTCCCACACCAGGCTGGTGGGGAAGCCCACCTGGCCCACCACCTTCACGGTGAACATGCGGTCGGGGATGATCACTTCGTCGCCGGACTGCAGGATGATGTCGTGTTCGGAGCCGGGCTCGGCCAGCGCGTCGACCAGGTTGATCGCCACGTTGCCGACGTTGTCCTGCGCGCGCTGCACGCGGGCGCCCTCGGGATACGCGTCCGGGCGCAGGCCGCCGGCGCGGGCGATCATCGTTGAGAGGCGCTCGTCCTTGCGTTCGAGGCTGAACTGGCCGGGGAAGAACACCTCGCCGCGTAGGGTGACCGTCTGCTGCAGTTCCCACCACGGCAGGCGGCGGATCGCGACGCGGTCGTAGGGCTTCAGCAGGAAGCCGTCGTCGCGCGTCAGGAAGTCGGCGCCCAGGGGCACGCGGATGACCTCGACGGTCTGCTCGGGCCGCTTGGTGATGTCGGTGCTGGCGGCGGCGTCCGCCAGCAGGCGCGACACCTCGGCCTGCATCAGGTTGGCGCTGTCCTTCATGCCGCCGGCCTTCAGGACCAGCTCGCGCAGGGTCATGCCCTCGCGCCACTGCGGCTCAACCGGCTCGAACACCTCGCCCGAGATGTACACCTGCGGCCGGCTCTTGAGCTCCCACCGCGCGAACACGTGCAGCATGTCGCGCGATTGAAGTGGCACTGGCTCGGCAGTGCCGTCCAACGGCACGGTCACCGACAGCAGGTCGCCCGCGGGCGTCGTGCGATCGATGATCGCCTTGTCGGTCATGGCGTCGGGCCACAGGCCGCCGGCCATCGCCAGCAGGTCGGTGACCGTCAGGCCTTCGCGGAACTCGTAGCGGCCGGGCACCTTCACGCTGCCCTTCACGTCGACGTAGCGGTCCAGGCGCTCGGTGATGGCGTCGACGACGACCTGGTCGCCGTCCAGCAGCTCCACCGGCTTGCCCTTCGACGACACGTCCACGAACACATGGTCCGGCTGGCCGTCGCGGCGGTCGGCCGGCGCCAGCACGCGGCGGATGTGCACCGGGTCGGGCACGGCCTCGGGAGCCAGGCCCCCGGCGTAGCCGAGCAGGTCGGACAGCTTCTCGCCCGCCTTCATCTCGTAGTACATCGGCCGGCGCACCGGGCCCAGGATCTGGACGCGCCGCTGGCGGTCCGGGATGTAGACGGTGTCGCCTTCCTGCAGCAGGCGGTCGCCCGTGCGCGCGCCCTTCGTCAGGTACTCGTACAGGTCCAGGTGGGCGACGACGTCGGTCCCGCGCATCAGCCGGATGTCGCGGAACGAGCCCGTCGCCGCCGGGCCACCCGACGCGTACAGCGCCGTCAGCACCGTCGAGGCCGAGCTCAGCTGGTACGAGCCCGGCCGCACGGCCTCGCCGATCACGTAGATGCGGATGGGCCGCAGCTGGCCCAGGGTCACCTCGACCTGCGTGGCGCCCTTGCCCTTGTCCTTGCTGTCGATCGAGGCGTGGCTCTGCGCCAGCTGCGAACGGATCGAGGCGCCGGCCTCGCTCAGCGTCCTTCCTGCGCAGGTCACCTTGCCGGTGCGCGGCAGGATGATGCAGCCGTCGCGGTCGACGACGCGGGTCATCTGGAAGTCGACCTCGCCCCACGCGTGGACGACCAACTCGTCGCCGACGCCCAGGCGGTAGTCCGGCGACACCGGCCCGAAGCTGGGCGGCTGGAACACGCCGGCGTCGAGGCGGAAGAAGCTGGCGCCGAAGGTGGCGTTGACACTAGTGGCCGCCGAATCGGCGGCCGTTGCCTTGGCCTGCAGGCTTTCCAGCTGGGACATCGGCAGCACGACCTGAGCGTCGGTGTCGCGCCAGGCGCCGGTCGGGTTGGTGTCGTCGATGCCCTTGATGGAGGTGCGGCCCGGCTCTGTCGCCGGCTCGGCGGCGCTCTGCGCCGCCGCTGGGGCGCCGCCACTGGCCTCATAACGGCGCAGCAGCTCCTCGCGGCTCAGCCCGGTGCGGCGGGCAGCCTCGTCCAGCATGGCGGCATCAGGGGTCTGGGCAATCGCCGGCAGGACAGCCGAGACAGCCGCAAGGATGGCCACGAACGCGGCCAGGACGGTCATCGCGTAACGGGATTTGCGCATGGGCGGGCCCTCCCTGGCCCGGGCGCCGGCACGGACAGGCCGCGCGGCGCCGGCATCATGCCGCAGGGGGACCGTGCGGTCAAGCGCTCCTCAGTCGGAAGAGCGCGGCCGCGAAAAATCGGGGTACAGGGCCTTGATGCAGTCCGGGCAGACGCCGTGCGAGAACTGCGCCCCGGTGTGCCGGGCCACGTACGACTCCACCTGCTCCCAGTAGCCGGTGTCGTCACGTACCTTCTTGCAACTGGCGCAGATAGGCAGAATTCCCTGCAGGTCGCGGATCTCGCCCAGGGCCGCCCGCAGCTCGCGGATGGTCTCGTGGCGCTCGGCCTCGGCCAGCTTGCGGGCGGTGATGTCGTTCATCACGGTCAGGAAGTAGGTCTTGCCCTGGTTCTCGATGATTTCCCCGGAGAACAGCCCCACCAGGATCCGGCCGCTCTTCGCCCGGACCCTCAGTTCCTCGTCCCGGACGCTGCCCGTCTCCCGGAGGATGTTGGCGACGCGCAACTGCTCGTCATGGTCGACGAACAGGTTCAGGTCGGGGGCCCTTTTCCCGATGACCTCGGCTTCCGTGTAGCCCAGCGTCCTCATCCAGGCTTCGTTGACCTCGATGAAGACCTGCTCGGGGATGTTGCTGACGGCCATCGGCGCCGGGTTCATGCGGAACAGGCGGTCGAACTTCTGCAGCGCCTCCTGTTCGTGGCTGATTTCCCGGCACAGCCCGACGATGCAGTCCACGCCGTTCCAGCGGCCCATCCAGACGCGCGTTTCCACCGGCACCAGCGCGCCCGACTTGTGGCTCAACGGCAACGGACACGCCACCCGCGCGCCGGCGAACATCTCGCCCAGGATCTTGGCCGCTTCTTCCCGCACGAATTCCGGGTGCAGGTCCAGGATCCGCATGCCCAGCAGCTCGTCGGCGCTGTAGCCGAGCGCCTCGGTCGTGGCCGGGTTGGAGTACATGACGCGACCGTCGAAATCGCCGATGAGCACGATGTCGGAAATGCTTTCGACCAGCGCGCGGAAGTTGTCGTCCGTGCTCGCGACCTCGACGGCCGCGCACACGACGTAGCTGGCGTCACCGTTGCCGATGGTCGTCGGGGTCTTCGTGATCTCCATCAGGCGCCGGACGCCCTGCGCGTCGGGCATCCACTCCTGCGTGACAATGGTGGCGCCGGCGGCGAGCGCCGCGCGCGTCGACTGCTCGCACACACTGGCGACGTCCGCAGGCCAGCGGTCCCGCAGCGGGCGAAACTCCAGGTCGCTCCGGCTGACACCCAGGAAGTCGGCGTGCCGCTGGTTGGCGCGCCCGTACGTGCCGTCAGCGGACAGGAACCACATCTGCACCGGCACGGAATCGAGCAGGGGGGCCTGCTGCTGCCAGTAGTCCTGAAGAAGGTCTGTCTTGCCGTTGCTCACGCCTTGCGCTCCTGACGCCATGACCCCTCGAAACCGCACCGTTCCCCCCACTGAGGATAACCGGTAACGTTGAAATAAGCGAGATCCTTATCGTCCCATAACGCATTTTTCCATACGCATAACCCAAATTCCCAGACATGATTCCCACCCGTTTTCGACCCGGAACCGGAATCCAATGGCAAATGCCGTGCCCATAACTGTATTATCGCGAGATGAATACGACCCTCAAAGCCGCTGTCGTCGGCGCCGGCTACCTCGGCCGGTTCCACGCCCAAAAATACGCCGCCCTGCCGGGCGTCGACCTCGTCGCCATCGTCGATGTGGACCCCGAGCGGGCCCGGGCGGTCGCCGCCGAGACCGGCGCGCCCCATGCCTGCGCCTCGCTCGACGACGTGCCCGCGACGCTGGACCTCGCCTCGGTGGTCACCCCGAACGACGCCCACTTCGCGACCACAGCGGCGCTGCTCGCGCGCGGCATCCATGTGCTGCTCGAGAAGCCGGTGACCGGCGACGTCGCCCAGGCCGCCGAGCTGGAAGCGACCGCCGCCGCCCGCGGCCTCATCCTGCAGCCGGGCTTCCTCGAGCGCTTCAACCCGGCCATCCGCTTCCTGCGCGAGCACGCTCCCCATCCCCGCTTCATCGAGGCGCACCGCCTGGGCGCCTACAAGGCGCGCGCCACCGACGTCGACGTGGTGATGGACCTGATGATCCACGACATCGACATCGTCCTGCACCTGATCGGCGCGCCCGTCCGCGAAGTGCGCGCCTCGGGCACGCGCGTGCTGACCGGCCACGTCGACATCGCCAACGCCCGCCTCGAATTCGCCGGCGGCGCCACCGCCAACCTGACGGCCAGCCGCGTCTCGCTGAAGGACATGCGCAAGGTGCGCGTGTTCAGCGACGGCGGCTACGCGGCCGCCGACTGCGCCGCGCGCGAAAACGTCGTCGTCTCGCGCGGCGCCGACGGCTCGCTGCCGCTGGCGCCGGTGCCGCAGGTGGTGCAACACCCCGCCTGCGACCCGCTGCTGGAGGAGATCGCCTCGTTCGTCGCCGCGGTGCGCGGCGACCGCGCGGTGGAAGTGCCGGCCTCGGCCGGGCGCGAGGCCATCACGGTGGCGCTGGCCATTCGGGCGGCGATGGCGCGGCAGGAGTTGGCGTAAGCGGTTGCGCTAGTCGCTCCGCTCCACTTGCGCCGGCGCAAGTGCGCCCTCGTACACGTGCCGATGCCGATGACACCGCGAACACAGCGTGACCAGGTTCTCCAGGCTGTTGCTCCCGCCCTCGCCGCGCGCCACCACGTGATGCACTTCCAGGAACCGCGTCGCGCCGCACGCCGGCGTTGTGCAGCGATGCCTGTCCCTCGCCAGCACTTGCGCCCTCGTTGATGGCGGGATCGTCGCCCGGTTGGGCTTGCCCGGTTCCTGCACACGCGCGTCGCACGCGATGGCCTCCACTTGCGCCGGCGCAAGTCGCTGCTCGCCGCGGCTGGTGACCGCCGCGGCCTCGCCGCAATCGGGGCACTGGTGCACGACGATTTGCACCGATGGCGCTGCGGATTCGGGCCCGGTCACCGCCGAGGCCACCAGCGCCTCAAGACCCGCCAGCACGAGGTCCATTCGGTCCGCGTCGGCGGGCACTAGCTTCAACTTCCGCGCCTTCTCCATGAGCGCCTCGAAGCGGGCCAGCTGCAGGCCGTCGGCGCGCAGGGTGATGGTGACCGGCGGCATGGACTCAGGCGCCGGGAGCTTCCCTCCCAATTCGGATTGCGCCGCCGACTTGCGCCGGCGCAACTGGCACCGCGCCTGCTTTACCTCGCGCTCCAGGTCGCGCCGCCCGGTGGCCACGGCTTTGCCCACCCACTCGGCTTGCGTCGCCGGCGTCGCCACGCGCGCCACCTGCTGCGCCTTGGTCCAGCCCAGGTCGCCGGCCTGCACGGCCTCGCGCAGCACCGGCAACCGGTCGAGGTCATCGGCCAGCCGCTTGAACTGCCAGTAGCGGTTGGGGCTGAACCCCAGTGCTTCGGCGGCGTAGAGCTGCAGGCTGGCGTGACCGAGCTCGCGATAGAGCGCCCGGCGCTGCACCTCGGCGAACCACAGAACGGCGCACTCGCGGGCGCGGTCGCAGGCGGCCAGCGACTGGCGCAACGAGGCATCGACCTGCGCGGCGGGGCGGCCGGCGGTAAATACGGGCAATTGGATGGCGGTCATCGGGCCCACGTTTCCGGGAGGAAAGTGATGGCGTAAAGATAGCGAAAGATTGTGGCAACCGCAAGTGGTTGATTTAGTTGGAATGCAGGTTTGTTCCGCCGAACCCCTTCATTGATATTGCATCCATTTTCATTGTCCTGTTGCGGGACCGCCCCCATGAGGTACGTTTCCGCCCAACGGAAGCCCTTGACCCTAGACGGATCCACCGAAAGGAAGCCGCCATGCGCATCGCCAAGGAAAGCATCCCCGCAAAGATCAACGTCCCCGGCGCGGTCGCGCGCCAGGTCACTGAATTCGGAGACGCCTCCGGATTCGGGAAGATGGGCGGCGAATACTTCTCGCTCGCCGCCGGCCTGGATATCTCGCCGCTGCTCAGGGGCCTCAAGGACGACGCCTGCCAGGCGCCGCACTGGGGCTACATGATCGCGGGCGAGCTTGTCGTGACCTACACCGACGGGAAGACCGATACATGCTCCGCGAATGACCTCTTCTACTGGCCGCCCGGGCACAGCGTGCGGGTGGTGGCCGATGCCGAGGTCATCCTGTTCAGCCCCCAGCACGAGCACACCCATGTGATCAATCACATGCTGGACGTGATGAAGGGCTGATCCATACGAAAGTAGACGCGGGGCCGACATCCGGCCCCGCGTCCACTTGCGCCGGCGCAACTCCCCTACGAGATCCCCAACACCCGCCGCGCCTGCTCCCCATCGCGCGCCAGCTGCGCCTTCAATTCCTCGACGCCACCAAACGTCGTCTCGCCGCGCAACCGCTCGATCCAGTCGATCTTGATGTTGCGGCCGCGCAGGTCGCCCTCGAAGCCGAAGATGTTGGCCTCGATGCGCGGGATGGGCAGGCCGCCGCCGTGGAAGGTGGGCACGAAGCCGAAGTTGAGCATGCCGCCGAAGACGGCCCAGTCGCCGGACGCAGCGCTCAGCATCTCGCCGTGGCGGTCGACTTCGGGCAAGGATTCGGTAACCCGCGCCAGCTGCCCGGGGCCGCCGGCGGGCGCCACATCGCCCGGCACCTGCACGCGCACCGCGTAGACGCCGACCTTCGGCAGCAGTTTCAGGGCGTCGAGCGGCACCAGGTTCGCGGTGGGGTAGCCCAGTTCGCGGCCCCGGCGGTCGCCGGGCGTCACTTCGCCCCACAGTTCGTACGGGCGGCCGAGCATGGCGCCGGCCAGCCTCATGTCGCCGTCGCTGACGGCGGCGCGGATGGCCGAGCTGCTGATGACGACGTCGCCCTCGCGCACGGGCGGGAACACTTCCAGCGTGAAGCCCAGTTCGCTGCCGAGCGCCGCCAGCGTCTGTGCATTGCCGTGGCGGCCGGCGCCCAGGTGCACGTCGTGGCCGGCCACCAGGTGCTTCATGCCGAGGTAGCCGACCAGGAAGCGGCCGACGAACTCGCGGTAGTCGAGCTTGGCCAGCGCCGGGCAGAAGTCGGCGGCGATCACGGTCTCGCAGCCGAGTTCCTTCAGGACGGCCAGCTTCTCGCGCCAGGTGGTCAGCAGGAAAGGCGTTGTCGAAGGGTCCAGCGTCTGGCGGGGATGGCGGGTGAAGGTGAAGACGGCGCCGTCGCTCAGACCCAGGCGCTCGCGCGCGGTCATCACGCCGCGCAGCAGTTCCTGGTGGCCGCGGTGCAGGCCGTCGAACGAGCCGATGGCGAGCGCGCTGCTCGGCAGGTGCGGGCCGCGGTGGCCGATGCGGCCTTCGACCAGCTCGTTCACGTACTGTTCGCTCAGGCGGATCATCCGCACGACGGGTCACCTCCCACGGCCGGCACCACCGTTTCCAGTCGCCAGCCATCATCCTCCAACCGGCCGGCCACCGCCACCAGATCCCCGTCCGGGTCCAGCAGCGCGGCGCAGCGCGCCTCGCCCACGTCGCGCAGCCACGCGGCGCCGGGCTGCGCGCCCTGGCGCACGGCCGCGGCATCGGCGGCCTCGAGCACCACCTGCGGCAGGTGCGGCAGCGCGCGCCCGAGCGGAATCGCGGCGGCCGCCATGTCGGCGCCCCGCGCGTTCATCACGTCCGCGAACGCATCGTCCACGCGGAACGGGCCCACGACGGTGCGGCGCAGCGCCGACAGGTGCCCCAGCGAACCGGCCGCCAGCGCCAGGTCGCGCGCCAGCGAGCGGATGTAGGTGCCGCTCGAGCAGTCCACCTCGAGGTCGAGTTCGGGCAACGCCTGGTCCCAGCGCGCGGCCACGATGCGCAGCCCGTGGATGGTGACCGGTCGCGGCTCGGGCTCGGGCACGTCGTGGCCGGCGCGCGCCTCGCGGTGCAGTGTCTTGCCGTCGCGCTTGAGCGCGCTGTAGATGGGCGGCACCTGCAGGATGGGACCGGTGAAGCGGTCGAGGACGGCGCTCACGTCGTCGCTCGAGGACGGCGGCGGCGCCGTGGCGGTCACTTCGCCGTCGGCATCGAGCGTGTCGGTGCCGGCGCCGAAGCGAATCGTGGCCAGGTAGGTCTTGTCGAGGCCGACCAGGAACGGCGTCAGGCGGCAGGCGCGTCCCAGCAGCACCAGCAGTAGGCCCGTGGCCAGCGGGTCGAGCGTGCCGGCGTGGCCCGTGCGGAACCGCATCGTGGCCGGGCCGCCGCCGCGCTTCTTGCGCGCGCGCAGGTCGGGGAAGTCTTCGGCGATCGCGTGCAGGACGCGCCCGGCGACGGTGTGCGACGTGACGCCCGCCGGCTTGTCGACCAGCAGCAGCCCGCTGTTCATGCGCGCGGCATGGCGGCCAGCTGGGCCACCAGGTCGTCGATGATGTCGGCCAGCGCGCCCTCGATGGTGCAGCCCGCCGCGGCGCGGTGCCCGCCGCCGCCATACTTGGCCGCCACCTGCTGCACATCGCCCTCGCGGGCGCGCAGCGAGGCGCGCCAGATGTCGTCGCCGTTCTCCTTCAGGAAGACCACGAAACGCACGCCGTCGACGGCCGTCGCGATGTTCACGAAGCCCTCGGTGTCGGTCATCGAGCCGCCGGTCTCTTCGATCATCGCGCGCGAGGCGTGCAGCACCAGGATGCGGCCCTGGTCGTACCACTGGAACGTGGCCAGCACGCGCTGCATCAGTTCGATGCCGGTGCGCCGGTACCGGTGCAGCGTCATCGAGGCGACCTTCGCCGTGTCGACGCCCATCGCCGACAGGCGGCGCGCCAGCTCGAAGGTGAACGGCACCGTGTTGTCGAAGCGGAAGCCGCCGGTGTCGTTGACCAGGCCGGCGTAGAGGTTCGTCGCCATGTCGAGCGTCATCTCGAACGGCGCGTCGCCCTCGGGCCCGGCGCCCTCCTCGTCTTCGGTGTCCAGATCTTCAGGGACCAGATCTTCAAGGACCTCGTCTTCAAGGGGCAGGTCTTCGGTGTTCAGATATTCACGCGATTCAGACGACAAGTCTTCGGCATCCAGGTCGCCCTTGGCCAGCTCCGAAATCACCTGGTAAATCAACGTGCACGTCGAACACGCGCGCGCCTCGATCCAGCCGGGCTCGGGCGCGCGGCGCCCGCTGACCAGGTGGTGGTCGATGGCCAGGCGGGTCTCGCAGCGCGCCAGCGTCTCTTCCAGCGGGCCCGTGCGGTCGATGCGGTGGCAGTCCACCAGCACGATGGTGTCGGGCTCCTCGGCCGTGAAGGCCGCCGGCGCCTTGTCGCTGTACAGCACCTCGCGGTGGCCCGGCAGGTCGGCCAGGCCGACGGCCGGATCGGGGTACGCCAGCACGCGCGCCTGCCGGCCCATGGCCGTGAGCGCCTGCCCGAGCGCCAGCGCGGCGCCCATCGCGTCGGGATCGGGATTGTGGTGCGGCACCACCCAGACGACGCGCGCCAGGCGCAGCGCCGTCAGCAGGTGCGCGGGCGGCACCAGGTCGTCCAGGCAGAGCTGCCGGCGCTTCTCGGCCTCGGTCAGGAACTCGCCCTTGCCCTTCAGTTCGTTGAGCAGGCCGTCGAGCACTTCGCCGCGCACCAGCGACTCGTCGTACACGAACCGCAGGTCGGGCGTCGTGCGCATGCCCAGCGTCTTGCTGAGCCGCGCCTGCAAAAAGCCCCGGGCCTTCTTGAGCCCCTCGAGCGACTGCGCCGGGTCGGCCCCTTCGCCCATCACCGAGAAGTACACCTCGGCCACCGAGTGGTCCCGGTTGAGCTTGACGCCCCCAAGCGTGACGAACCCCACGCGCGGATCCTTCACATGCGCCTGCAGCAAATTCGAGAGCACCTCGAGAATCGCGTGCGTCATCTTGTTGGTCCTGTACGGATCCATCTCTTTATCTCCCGCGCTGTTCCTCGAGGCGTACGTGATCGAGCATCAGGTGCCCGTGCGTAGTTTGGTGGTGGATGCGAATTCGGGCAGGCTATCCGCAGGAGCGAAGCTCCGAGGACTGCCTGCCCGAGTTCGCATCCACCATCAAACTACAACTCGGTGCGCTTGATCTCCTCGATCTCGTAACACTCGAGGACGTCGCCCTCTTCCATGTCGTAGAAGTTCTCCAACCCGATACCGCATTCGTACCCGGTCGCGACTTCCCTGGCGTCTTCCTTGAAGCGCTTGAGCGAGTTGACCTTGCCCTCGAAGACCACGACCTCGTTGCGCACCAGCCGCGCGCGCGAGTTCCGCTTGATGACGCCGTCCAGCACCATCGAGCCGGCCACCGAGCCGACCTTCGGGATCCGGAACACGACGCGCACCTGGGCGCGACCGGTCGAGACCTCGCGCTTGATGCTGCCGAGCAGGCCGGCCATCGCCTTCTTGAGCGTGTCGACGACCTCGTAGATGATGTCGAAGACCTCGATGGTCACGTTGTGCCGCTTGGCCATGTCCTGGATCGCGGCGCCCGGACGCAGGTGGAAGCCGATGATCATGGCGCCCACGTTGGCCGCCAGCAGCACATCGGATTCCGAAACCGCGCCCACGGCCTTGTGCATGATGCGGACCTGCACCTCGGACGTGTTCAGTTCCATGAGCTGGCCGGCAAGGGCCTCCACGGAACCGGCGACGTCGCCCTTGATGATGATCGGCAGTTCCTTGAGGTCGCCGGCGCTCATCAGGTTGGCCAGGTTGTCCAGGTCGATGACCTGCTTCGGCCCGACCAGCTTCTGCTGGCGCTGCAGGCTGCGGCGCTTGGCCGCCAGGTCGCGGGCCTCGCGCTCGGTCTCCAGCCCGTAGAAGCGGTCGCCGGCCTCGGGCACCGCCGAGGCGCCCAGCACCTCGCAGGGCTCGCCGGGCATCACGATCTTCATCGTCTTGCCGCGCTCGTCCTGCAGGGCGCGCACCTTGCCGTCAACCATGCCGGCCAGGAAGTTGTCGCCCATCTTCAGGGTGCCCTGCTCCATGAGGACCGTGAACACGACGCCCCGGCCCTGTTCCTTCTTGGCCTCGATCACGATGCCGCGCGCGGGGCCCTTCGGGCTGGCCTTGAGCTCCAGCACCTCGGCCTGCAGGTGGATCATGTCGAGCAGGTTCTCGATGCCGATGCCCTTCTTGGCCGAGATCTCGGCGATCATCGTCGAGCCGCCGAACTCCTCGACCGCGATGCCGTGCTGCAGCAGCTCGTGCTTCACCAGGTCCGGACGCGAGCCCGGCAGGTCGATCTTGTTGATCGCCACGATCATGGGCACGCCCGCCGCCTTCGCGTGCGAGATGGCCTCGACCGTCTGCGGCATGACGCGATCGTCGGCCGCCACGATCAGGATCACGATGTCCGTCACCTGCGCGCCGCGGGCGCGCATGGCGGTGAACGCCGCGTGGCCCGGGGTGTCCAGGAACGTGATCGGGCCCTTCGCCGTCGCCACGGTGTAGGCGCCGATGTGCTGCGTGATGCCGCCGGCCTCGCCCGCGATCACGTTCGTGTTGCGGATACGGTCCAGCAGCGACGTCTTGCCATGGTCGACGTGACCCATGACGGTCACCACCGGCGGGCGATCCACCAGGTCCTCGTCCTTGGCCGCTTCGGTCTCGAGCACTTCCTCGCCGTACTCGGAGAGGAACTCGACCTCGCGGTCGTAATCGGCCGCCAGCAGTTCGATGCTGGACTTCTCCAGCCGCTGGTTGATGGTCGCCATGATGCCGACGCTGAACAGCTTGCCGATCAGCTCCTGGGCCTTGACCTGCAGCTTGTCGGCCAGCTCCTGGACGGTGATGTACTCGGTCAGCTTCAGCAGGGTGGTCTCCACCGTCTCGTCTTCTTCCTGTTCTCCGCCCTTGCGCCGTTTCTTCTTGCCCGTGGCGCCGCCGAGCTGCGCCATGGTCGCCTTGACCGCGCGCTGCACCTCGACATCATCGACCTTCTTCTTCTTCTTGCGGGCGCGCTTGGCGCGCTGGTTCGCTTCGCGGGCGTCGGCTTCCTCGCGACGGCGCGCAATGGCCGCCTTGATGGAGTCGCGCACCGAATCGCTGCTGACGGTGCCGGTGCCGGCAGCGCCGGGCGTGGTGCCGTCGGCCCGCGGCTTCGGCGCCGCGCGGATGATGTCGCCGACCTTGAAGCCGTCGTTCTTCTTCGTGCCCAGGCCGTCCAGCGGATCGGCCGGGCTGCCCGGGCCGGCCGGCTTGGCCGGCGTACCGGCGGGAGCCGCGGCTTCCGGCGTCGCGGCCGGCGCCTCGCCCTCGACGTGCGCCGGCGTCTCGGTCGTGTCGACGACCGGGGCCTCGAACGCGTCGGCCAGCACATCGCCGGCCTCGGCGACGGGCGCCACCTCGACGGGCTCGACGACCACCGGCACCTCTTCGGGCTTCGGCAGGTCGGCCTTCTTGACCAGGCGCGCCTTCACCTGGCGGGCCTCCGCGTGCTCTTCGCGCTTGGCGGCCAGGTCGGATTCGCGCTTCTCGTGTTCCTCGCGGCGCCGCGCGGCCTCGGCTTCCCTGGCCTGCTCGACAGCGTCCTTGTCGGCCTGCGCCTTCTTGGACACCGCGGTGGCCTGGCCGGCCTTCTTGATGACCAGCACCTTGGGCTTGGCGACGACCTTCTTCTTGGTCACCTTCTTCTTCGTGACCTTCAGCTCCGGCTCGGGCTCGTCCGTCGGGACGGGCTTCTCGAGCGGCTTGAGCGCCGCCACGTTCTTGAGCTGGTCGGGGTTGAGCCCGTGCGAGCGCGCGTAGTTCTCGCGCGCAAGCTCACGCTTGCGCTGGAAGATGGCGTGGACCTTGTCCACGTCCTCGTCCTCGAGCACGCTCATGTGGCTCTTGGCCTCGACCTTCATCTTCTGGAGCAGATCCATGATCTGCTTGCTGTCGACACCGTAGTGCCGACCCAGTTCGTAAACGCGCAGCTTCCTCAGCAACTCGCACAACCTCCGACAGCGGGATGTCCGCCGCGCCCGGCCCATACGGCCCGGCGCCCTGACGTCACCCCAGTTTCCGGATCCCGTCGACGAAACCCGGATCACACACACTCACGACCGAGAGCTTGTTTCGTCCCAGGTGCGTCGCCAGTTCGTCGCACGTGACCTGGTCGGCCACGAAGCCCCGCACCGGCTCCCACCGCAGCGCCCGTGTGCGCTGCCCGGCTCCCATGTCGACCGCCAGGATCACCAGCGGCCTTTCGTTCCGGTGGACGGCCTGCTCCACCGCGCTCCAACCCACCTGCAGCTTGTTCGCGCGCCGGGCCAGGCCCAGCAGCGCCAGCAGTCGCGACGGATCGCGCGGGACGGCAGTGGCGTCCTTGTCCAAAGCGTCCTTGTCCACAGCGTCCTGGTCCACAGCGTCCTGGTCCAACTAGTCGTCCAGTTCGGTGTTGGCGAACGGGTTGACCTTCGGCTCTTCCTCTTCGGCCTCGGTCTTCGGCAAGTCCTTGAACAGCTCGCCCGCCGGCATGGGCACGTCGCCCTGCTCGAACGCGGCCAGCGTCTCGTCGGACTGCATGCCCTCGTCGGTCAGCGCCGACTCGTCGAACAGCGGCTTCTCGGCCTCGGCTTCCTTGGCCAGCTCCTCGGCGATCGTCCGGTCGATCAGCACCTTCAGCTGGTCCGAGGTCATCTGGGCCGTGGTCTGCAGCGTCTCGGCCGTCTCCTCGTCCATGCCCGGCAGCTCGACCAGGGTGGCGTACGGGACGTCGGCCAGGGCGTCGATGGTGTCGATGCCCACGGCCTCGAGCACGACCAGGATCTCCGGCGTGACGCCGTCCATCTCGGCCAGCTGCATGGTCATCTCGTCGACGACGCGCTGGCGGATGCCGTACTCGCGCGCCGACACGAGGTCGATCTTCCATTCGGTCAGCTTGGCGGCCAGGCGGACGTTCTTGCCTTCCTTGCCGATCGCCTTGCTGAGCTGGTCGTCGCCGACGATGACCGTGGCCTCGTTGCGGTCGCGGTGCAGCTCGATGTGGCTGACGATGGCCGGGCTCAGCGCGCGGGCGATCATCAGGCTGGGCTCGGCGCTCCAGGGCACGATGTCCACGCGCTCGCCCGAGAGCTCGCGCGTCACGGCCTGCACGCGGCTGCCCTTCATGCCGACGCAGCTGCCCACCGGGTCGACCCGGTCGTCGTTGCTGACCACGGCGATCTTCGAGCGGGTTCCCGGCTCGCGCGCCACGGCCCGGATCTCGACGATCTTCTCCTGGATCTCGGGCACTTCCTGCTCGAACAGCGCCTTCAGGAAACCGGGATGGCTGCGCGAGAGGATGACCTGCGGGCCCTTGGCGTTGTCCAGCACCTCGATGATGAAGCAGCGGACCGTCTTGCCCTGGTGCAGCTTCTCGCCGCGGATCTGCTCGCGGAACGGCATCATCGCCTCGGTGCGGCCCAGGTTGACCAGCACGTTGCCGCGGTCGACCTGCTGCACGGTGCCCACGATGATCTCGTTGACCCTGTTCTTGTACTCCTCGAAGATCTGCGCGCGCTCGGCCTCGCGGACCTTCTGCACCAGGATCTGCTTGGCGACCAGGATGGCGTTGCGGCCGAACTCGTCGACCTCCAGCGGCCAGCGGAGCTCATCGCCCAGTTCGACACCCTCGCCGAACTCGATCTGCGCCTCTTCCAGCGAGATGTCGGTATCCGGGTCGTCGACTTCCTCGACCACCGTCTTGACCATCTCGACCGACATCGCCCCGGTCACGGGGTCGACCTTCGCATCGATGTTCGCCTCGGCGCCCAGCTTCTTGCGGGCAGCCGACTGCAGGCCGGCCTCGAGCGACTCGATGATGATGGCCTTGTCGATGTTCTTTTCCCTGGCGATCTCGTTCAGGGCCTGCAGTACGTTGTGGTCCATGCGCTAACTCTCCTGCTTGTCCGGGCCGCCGCCGGCCTTGCCGTCTTTGTTCTTCGGGCGGCCCTTGCGCCGCGCCGGGCGTTCCCGGCGCTCCTGCTGTTTCGCGTCCTTCTTCTGCCGGCGGTCCGCGTGGATGATCGCCTGCACATCGAACTCGGGATCGAGGTTGCCCTCGCGCAGCCGGCTCATCCCCAGGGTGACCGGCTTCGGCAGCGCGGCGGGCGGCGGCGCGGGCTTGGCCGCCTCGCCCTCCACCGGGCCAGGCGTCGTGTCGGCCCGCGGCACCGGCTGGATGGTCACCGTCGAGGCGCTCACTTCCAGCAACGTGCCGCGGAGCCGCTTGGCGCCGTCGGGAACGGAGACCTTCACCTCGATGCGCTTGCCGACCGCGGCCAGGTAATGCTCCCGGGTCCGCAACGGCCGCCGCACACCGGGCGACGAGACTTCGAGCACGTAGGGGTCGGCGATGGAGTCGGCCTCTTCGAGCAGCATGCTGACGGTGCGCGACGCGGTCGCCACTTCGTCGAGATTGATGCCGCCCTCGGGCAGGTCGACGAAGATGCGCAGCGTGATGCGACCGCCGCCCCGGAACACGCGGACGTCCAGCAGCTCGAAGCCCTGGTTCGTCAGCTCGCCCTCCAGCAAGTCGATGACCTCGGCGGCGAGCCGCCTGGGTTCGAATCGCGTGGTTTCGGGCGTTCCGGGTTCGGTCAAGTCTCGGCACCATCCATCGGGCTAAAAAAAAAGTGGACGTTAAGCCCACCTCAAAAAGCCCACCTGCGTTGCTGTGGGGTCTCTGGGTGATGCCAATATACCCGGCGGGGGCGTTTGCAGCAAGCGCAATCGGTTTGGGGGGTTGGGGATGGGAGTTCGGGTTTTCGGAAGGGTTCGGGGCCAGCCGGGCCCGACTTTGTTTGCCGCGACGGGATCCCCTTAAATGACAACATATTATCGATAAATGTTCATCCGGCCTGCGAACCGGGTCGCGGGGCCTTTGCGCCGCCACTTGCGCCGGCGCAAGTCGGGCCTGGTCAGCCGGCCACCCCCACCACGTCGATCGCCCACGGCGCCACCGCCGTCTCGCTGACCCAGGCGATGCCCTCGTCGGGCCGGCCCAGCGGCAGGTGCTCATGGATCCGCATCATCCCCGCCCGCCGGTACACCTCCAGGTACGCGTCCCGCTCCCAGAGGATGTCGTCGACCGGCCGGCGGTCGGGCACATCGAGCATGATGATCCGCACCTGGTCGCCGGTGCGGGCCTGACGGTTTTCCGGGAAGTCCTTCGTCGAGAACGACACCCACTCGTGCCTGTAGATGTCCGGCGACGAGACCAGGTTCAGCAGCCGGCCGCCGGGCGCCAGGCGCGCGCGCAGCGCCGACATCAGCGCCACCTTCTTCTCCCAGCCGGGGATGTTGTCGAAGGTGAAGGCCGACAGGACCAGGTCGAAGGGGCCCGTCACATCGTCGGCAAGGTCGCCGTCGCGCACCAGGTGGTAGCCGCCCTGCGGGTCGCGCGCGCGGGCGAGGTCGAGCATCGCGGCGGAGATGTCGGCGCCGCACGCGTCCCAGCCGTGCGCTTTCAGGAAGCGCGTCGAGCGTCCGGCGCCGCAGCCGAAATCGAGGGCGCGGCGGGTCGGCGTGTTTGCGTGACGCGTGATGAGGTCGGGGATATCGCGGAACGCCAGATGGTAGGTGCCCGGGTACTCGAGCTGGTCGTACGAGGCGGCGCGGTCGGCATCGTCATACACGTTGCTGAAGTCATCGGTCATCTTCGCATCCCCCTACTTGCGCCGGCGCCAGTTATCTGAAAGACCAGCGTCCTACTGCCACCGGAAAATCCGCACCGCCACCACGAACCCCACTAGCCCCCACACCACCAGCACCAGCACCGGCGACCACACCATTGCCAGCGACGACCCGTCGTTGATGATCCCGCGCAGCGCGTCGTTGAGCGCCGTCAGCGGCAGGATGCGGATAAAGGGCAGCGCAAAAGCCGGGAAACGCTCGTAGCTGAAGAAGGTGCCCGAAAGCAGCCACATGGGCAACTGCACCAGGTTCATCCAGCCGGACACGGCCTCGATGGTGCGCGGCCGCGCCGCGACCAAAAGGCCGATGCCTCCGAAGCTGAGCGCCCCCAGCAGCGAGACCAGCATCACGGCCGCGAGCGAGCCCTGGATGCGCACCCCGAACAGCAGGCGCCCGGCGCCGGCGATGGCCGCCACCTCGAGCCCCAGGAACAGCAGGCGCGACAGCGCGATCGAGGCCAGGTAGTCGCCCCGCCGCATGGGCGTGGCGGCCAGCCGCTTCAGCAGCTTGTTGACGCGCGCGCTGACGACCGAGAAGCCGATGCCCCACAGCCCGCTGCCCATCAGGTTCATGCCGATCAGGCCGGGGATCAGGAAGTCGATGTACCGCGAGCCGCGCGTGGGCGGCGGGCCGTCGCGCGCGGCGACCGCATCGGTGCGGCCCCAGGCGCGCTGCACGACGTCGTCGACGACCAGGCGGGCGGCGCGGCCCTCGGCCCGCGCGGGGTCGAACCCGTAGACCAGGGCGGGCGGCGCGCTGCCGGCGGCGGGTGCGGGCGGCGCGCTGGGGTCCAGGCCGACGATCACCTCGACGCGCGTCTTGCGCAGGGCCACGGCGGCGTCCGCTTCATTCATGACGCGCAGCTGCAGGCGCGGCGAGGTGCGCAGTTTCTTCTCGAGCTCGGCGCGCGCGGCGGGCGGGCCGCTGTCGAGCAGCGCCACGGAAGTCAGCGCCCCGGTCTGCGACCGGAACGCGATCCCCAGCGCGACGGCCATCAGCACCGGGAATACGAAGACCCAGAACACGGCCTCGGGCTCGCGCACGAATTCGAGGATGCGCGCGAGGGTCAGTTCCACCAGCGGAGGCAGGCGACGGTTACTCATCGCGCAACCCCCGCCCGGTCAGGTGCACGAAGACGTCCTCGAGCGTGGCCTGGTGCGTGCTGAGCCGCTCCATCTGCAGCCCGCGCGCGGCCAGGGCGTTGATGACCGAGGGCAGCACCGGCCCGGCCTGTTCCACGTTGAGCACCCACGATTCGGATTGCCTGATGACCGACCGCACGCCCGGCAACGCCGCCAGTTCGGCCTGGTCGATGTCGCCGTCGGCCGTGAACGTGATGACCTGCCGCGCGCCCAGGGAGTCGACCAGCGCCGCCGGCGCGTCCTGCGCGATGACCTTGCCGTGGTCGATAATGGCCACGCGGTCGCACAGCCGCGCCGCCTCTTCCATGTAGTGCGTGGTCAGGATGACGGTGCCGCCCAGCTGCTTGAACTGCTCGACGATCTCCCACACCCGCAGGCGCGCCTGCGGGTCCAGGCCGGTCGACGGCTCGTCCAGGAACAGCACCTTCGGCGCGCCGACCAGCGCGCAGGCCAGCGCCAGCCGCTGCTTCTGCCCGCCCGACAGCTTGCCGACGCGGGCGCCTGCCTTCTCCTGCAGCCCGGCGAGGTCCATGACCGCCTCCACCTCGCGCCCCTCGTCGAAGAAGCTGCGGAACAGCCGCACGGTCTCGCGCACGGTCAGCTTCTCGGACAGCTTCGTCTCCTGCAGCTGCACGCCCAGTTGCTGGCGCAACCGGCGGTCGTGGCCCTGGCCCCAGCGCTCGCCCAGCAGCGTGATGTCGCCGGCGTCGGGCGTGGTCAGGCCCTCGAGCATCTCGACCGTCGTGGTCTTGCCGGCGCCGTTGGGGCCCAGCAGGCCGAAGCACTCGCCCGGGTGGACGTCGAGGTCCAGGCCGTCGACGGCCAGCACGTCGGGGTAGCGCTTGACGAGGCCGCGGCAGGAGACGGCGGGAGCGGTTGCGTGGGCGGACATCACGTTGGTCACCAATTCAACCTGTCGTGTCGCGGGAGTGGCGCAATGGCGTCATGGAAATGGAATAGTTGCGCCGGCGCAAGTGCTGCACGGCGTGTTGGGCGACTTGCGCCGGCGCAAGTCCCGAACCTCACCTGCCGCCATCCATCGCCTTGCGCGATTCCCAGCTCAGGTACGGCTTGAATGCCTCCAGCGCTCCCGGGGGCGAGGCCGCGAACTCGCCC